>JBBINC010000017.1:0-38695 GCA_037444085.1 Acidobacteriota bacterium
GTGGCGGCTACTGCGGGTGCTGCGCCGCGGATGGCCGCTCACCTCGCTGCTGGCCGGCGGGGTGGCGTGGCGCGCGGCGTTTGCCCGTGCGGCGTCCGGGGGGCCGTTCGACGTATCGGTGGTGGTGCTCGCCCGCACCCACCCGTGGGTGGTGCAGCACCTCACCGGTTCCCGCCGGGTGCTCGACGCCATCGATTCCCTCGCCGCCAACCTGGGCGAGCGCGCGCGCTCGACGCACGGGCCGGTGCGGGCGTTCTGGCGGCGGGAAGCGGAGCGCACCGCGCGCCTGGAAGAGGAGGTACTCCGCCGCTACCAGCGGGTGGTGGTGGTGGCGGAGGAAGAGAGCGAGCACTTTCGCGGTACGGTGGAGGTGGCCTCCCACGGCGTGGAGCTGTATCCGCCGGGGGGGGGGCCGCGGGAGGTGGAGTTCGCCTTCTGGGGACGGCTGGCCTACTTCGCCAACCGCGACGCGGCGCTGGCGCTGCTGCGCGAGCTCTGGCCGGCAATCCGGGCGCGGATGCCGCGGGCCCGGCTGGTGGTGGCGGGCGCCGACTGCCCTCGCGTCGTGCGTTCCTTCGACGGCCGGGACGGCGTGTCGGTGGTGTCACCCCTGGCCGATCGGCCGGCGCTGCTGCGCCGCGTGCGGGTGGCGCTGTTCCCGGTGCGCTACGGCTCGGGCCAGCCCAACAAGGTATTGGAGGCGGCGGAGGCGGGCTGCGCCATCGTTTCCACGCCCGCCGGGGCAAGGGGTGTAGGGCCGCTCGGCGCCGCTCTCATCGTCGCCCCGCTGGGCCGGGCACTGGTGGACGCCGCCGTGGCGCTGGCCGGCGATGGGGCGCGCTGCGCCGCCCTGGGTGAACACGGGCGCCGCCTGGTGGCCGCCCACTTCGATCGCCGCGCCGCGCTTGTGCGTTTCGCCGAGATCGCCGGCGTGGTCCCGTCGTGACCATCGCCCGGCCTGTGCCGGCCCTTCGCGGCTGGCCTACCGCGCCAACTCACGCAGCCTCGCCAGCGGCTCCTCGCCCAGGTGCAGGTGCAGCGGCGCACGCCCCCCCTCGGTGAGGGCGCGGAGATCCTTGACGGCGTGAGCCCGGTTGAGATCGGCCAGGGTGGCCTGGCGCCCGGGGATGGCCAGGCGCGTCTCCGGGTCGGCCGTGAGCATCACCGGCACGATGTCCGCCGGACCGCGCGCCACCAGCTGACCCCACGCCAGGCTGTGGCGAGGACCGAAGCCGAAGGTCACTGGCACGCGGGCGTGCTGCTCCAGGCGGGCGGCGACCGCGGCAAGCGCCTCCCACACCTCCCGGCGCTCGGGCAGGTAGGCGATGAGCGCCACGGCGCTGATCCTGTCCTGCGCCGCGAGGCGGGCGCGCAGACTCGCCCAGCGGGCTGGAGCGGGTGCCGAGGGTTGGCGGTTGGGGCGGGTGGAGTGCTTCTGCGCCCGAGGTCTGGGCACCGTCTCGATGAACGGATTGACGCCCAGCAGCAGGGCGGTGAGCGCTGCGGCCAGCTCCAGGGTGGCGAGGGCGCCCCCGAGGTCGCTGCGGCGCAGCGGCCAGCGCACCACGGGGTGTCCGGCGGTGGCGAGGGCGTCGAGGGCGGCGTCGAGGCTGGTGCAGTCCTCGTCCTCGAAACGAGCCGACAGAAAGAGCGTGTGCGACCACGCCTGCGCCGGCGCCGGTGGGCAGGCGGGAAGGAGGGGCAGAATGCCGCGGCCGTCCTTGCCGGTGGCGCCGGCCATGAGCTGCTCCACCCAGACTCCGAGCGGTCGCAGCGCCGGCGAGGCACACCACGCCAGCCGCGCCCAGCCGGGCTCGGCGACACTGGCCAGCAGCGCCGCCAGGGCGACCGCCGGATGGTCACTGGACACGTCAGTGGCACTCTCGGCGGCGGCCAGAAGACGATCGGTGTCAACACCCAGCCACACCGCTGGCAGCATGCTCGCCGGGGCGTGGGCTGAGAAGCGCGCGCTCGCATCGGTGGGGTACGGGAGGAACGAGAGGAAGCGGCGTCCGATCGCCATCCTCTCCAGCAGCGACCCGTGCTCCCCGATGGCTACGACGCGTCTCCCAGCTCCCTCGCCGAGGGCGCTGGCGAGGCGCTCGAAGAGGATCTCCGCCAGCGCCAGGCTGCCCTCCTCCCCGGGGCCCGGGGCGGCGATCGCCAGGACCGCACTGTGACGCGGCGCGAACTCGCCGAGGAGTGCCTGGATGCGTGTGGAGTCAAGGGTATCCACGATCTCCAGCTCGCGGCCCGCCGGCGTGCCGCAGAGGTGGCGCAGGGCCCACGGCGCGAGGTTGGCGGGCCCCAGGCCGGTGACGTACAGGGTGCGCGCGCCCTCCGCGGCGAGCTGCGCGGCGAGGGCCCGCAGGCGGGGGAGCTGCCGGCGCGTGCGGGCCGGGAGATCGAGCCACCCCGGAGGCGAATCGCACCCCTTGGCGAGCCCCTTGACCCACAGCGACGCATCGCGAGAGGCCAGGCGGGCGATGGCGTGGAGGCTTTCCAGGCGCGCGCGCTTCCCGGCCACCACGCCCGCCAGGGAGGCCGGCACGGCGGCGCTGATCGGGCAGGGCCGGCGCCCGGCCAGGGCGCGCCGGACCCGGCTGGCGAGTTCCTCGGGCGAGAAACCGAGGCGCTGGACGACTTCGTCCCCCGGTGCGGAGGCGCCGAAGCGCTCGATGGAGATCACCAGGCCGCCTGCTACCCAGCGTTCCCAGCCGAGGCTGCGCCCCATTTCCACCGCAACCCGCAACACCCCGGGGGGTCCCAGCACCTCCCGGCGGTACTCATCGTCTTGCGCCGCGAACAGCTCCCACGAGGGCATGGAGACGACGCGCGCCGGGATGGAGTCGGCCTCCAGCACGGCGTGCGCCGCCAGCGCCAGGGCGACCTCGGAGCCGGAGGCGAGGAGGGTGACCGCCGGTTCCCCGCCACTGGCCTCGGCACGAACAAGAGCCCCGCGGGCGACCGCTCCGGCGGGCGGGGCGGGCAGGACCGGGAGCTTCTGGCGCGTGAGCACCAGGGCGGTGGGTCCGTCGCGGCGCTCCAGCGCCACCCGCCAGGCCTCGCGGGTTTCGTGGGCGTCGGCCGGGCGCAGGACAACCAGGTTGGGGATGGCGCGCAGCGCCGCCAGGTGCTCCACCGGCTGGTGGGTGGGCCCGTCCTCGCCCACCGCCACCGAGTCGTGGGTGAAGATGTAGATGACCGGCCGGTGCATGAGCGCGGCCAGGCGCAGCGCCGGGCGCAGGTAATCGGCAAAGACCAGAAAGGTCGAGGCGTAGGGGCGAACCCCGCCGTGCAGGCTCAGGCCGTTGCAGATCGCCGCCATGGCGTGCTCGCGGATACCGAAGTGCAGATTCCTCCCCCCCCAGTGGCCGGCGCGCACGCTCTCCTCGCCTGCGATGCGGGAGTTGTTGGAGGGGGCAAGGTCGGCGGACCCCCCCAGCAGTTCCGGGATCGCCGGAGCGACGGCGTTGAGCACCACGCCCGAGGCCTGGCGGGTGGCCATGGGCTTGGCGCCGCCGAACTCGGGCAGGGTGTGCTCCCAGTCGGCGGGCAGATCTCCGGCCAGGCGGCGCTGGAACTCGGCCGTCTCCTGCGGGTACGCGGCGGCGTAGCGCGCCGCCAGGTCCTGCCAGGCGCGGTGGACGCGGGCGCCCCGTTCGGCGCAGGCGGCGGCGTGGTCATACACCTGGGCGGGGACGGCAAACGGCTGGTCGTCTGGCCACCCCAGCGCGCGGCGGGTGAGGCGCGCCTCCTCGGCGCCCAGCGGGGCGCCGTGCGCCTCGGCGCTGCCCTGCTTGCGCGGGCTGCCGAAGCCGATCTGCGTGCGCACCCGCACCAGCACCGGGGCATCCTCGCGGGCCGCCGCCTCGGCGAGAACGCCGCCGAGAGCCTCGAGATCGTTGCCGTCGCCGACCTCCAGGGTTCGCCAGCCGAGCGCGCGAAAGCGCCCCAGCACGTCCTCGGACCACGCCAGAGAGGTATCCCCCTCGATGGTGATGCGGTTGTCGTCCCACAGGACCACCAGCCGCCCGAGTCGGAGGTGGCCGGCCAGTGCCGCCGCCTCGTGCGCCACTCCTTCCTGCAGGTCGCCGTCGGAGGCAATGACCCAGGTGCGGTGGTCGACGATGGTGTTCTCGGGGCGGTTGAAGCGGGCCGCCAGGTGGCGTTCGGCGAGGGCCATGCCGACGGCGTTGGCAAGACCCTGGCCGAGGGGGCCGGTGGTCGTCTCCACGGCCGTGGTCAAGCCGAATTCGGGGTGCCCGGGGGTGCGCGACCCCCACTGGCGAAAGCGGCGCAGCTCATCGAGGGGCAGGTCGTAGCCGAACAGGTGCAGGAGGGCGTAAAGCAGCGCTGAACCGTGGCCGGCGGAGAGCACGAAGCGATCTCGGTCGGCCCAGTCGGGGGCGTGGGGAGCGTGCGTCAAGAAGCGGGACCATAGCACCCACGCCATCGGCGCCGCGCCCAGGGGCAGCCCCGGATGTCCGGAGTCGGCGGCCTCGACCTGGTCGATGGCCAGCACGCGCAGGGCGGTGACGGCGGTGTGGTCCGCGGCTTCAAAGGGTCTCATGGTTCCTCCCCGACGGGAGGGCATTCTCGCCCACGCCGGCCGCCGGGGCAAGGCGCCGGTGCTACAATGACGCCCCCGCCTCCGTGCAAGGCGGGGGAAGGAGTTGCGCATGCGAGGGTTCGTTGTCGCAGTTCTCGTACTCCTGGCTGGCGCTGGCGCCGCCGCGGCTCAGGACGCCGCCGCGCGACGAGTGGCGGTCATCGATGTGCAGCAGGTGGTCGAAGCCTCGGCCGCCGGCAAGGAAGCGCTGGCGCGCCTGAAGAAGCTCAACGACGAGAAGGTCGCCGAGGGCGCCAAGCTGATGACCGACCTGGAGGCGCTGCAGAAGCAGCTCTCGACCCAGCGCGCCACCCTGTCCGAGGAGCGGCTGAAGTCGCTGCAGAAGGAGGCCGAGGACAAGCAGGTTGCCATCGAGCGGTTTCGCGAAGATGCGCAGGAGTTCCTGGACGAGGCGCGGCGCAAGGAACTGCAGGCGCTGGAGGCCCGTATCCTGCCGATCATCAACGAGATCGGCCGCGAGCTGAAGCTGCACCTGATCTTCAACAAGTTCCAATCCGGGCTGGTGTACGCCGACGACTCGGTGGACATCACCGACGAGGTCCTGAAGCGCTTCAACGTGCAGGTGACGCGGTGAGCCGAAACACAGCGCGGCGGCCTGCGCACGGGTAAGGCGGTGCCGGCCTACACGCTGGCCGAGTTGGCCGCCCGCGTGGGCGCCGAGGTGGTGGGGGACGGCAGTCTCACGGTGAGCGGGATCCGACCTCTCGAGCAGGCGGGGCCCGAGCACCTGTCGTTCTATCACAACCGGCGATACCTGGACGCGGCCCGCGCGTCCCTGGCCGGAGCCCTGCTGGTGGCCGATGCAGCGCCGTTTCAGGGTCGCACGCTGCTGGTGCGACGCGACCCCTATCTGGCGCTGGCGGAGTTGCTGGAGCTCTTCCACCCATCGTCGGCCCCTCCGCCCGGGGTTCACCCTTCGGCGGTGGTGGCCGCTTCGGCCCGTATCGGCGAGGGTGCCAGCGTCGGACCGCACGTCACGGTGGGCGAGGGCGCCGTGGTCGGCGAGCGCGCCGTGCTCGGGCCGGGGTGTGCGCTGGGTGAGGGTGCCGAGGTCGGGGCCGGCACGGTGCTGCGCGCCAACGTGGTCATCGAGGCGGGGTGCCGGGTGGGGGCGCGCTGCCTCCTCCACGCCGGGGTGGTGGTCGGTTCGGATGGCTACGGTTTCGCCACGGTCGCTGGTGTGCACCGCAAGGTGCCGCAGGTGGGGACAGCCATCGTCGAGGATGACGTGGAGATCGGCGCCAATTGCACCATCGACCGGGCGACGCTGGGGGAGACGCGCATCGGCCGCGGCTGCAAGCTCGATAACCTGGTGCACGTGGGGCACAACGTCCAGGTCGGCGAGCACTCGCTCCTGGTGGCCCAGGTGGGCATTTCGGGCTCCACCCGGCTGGGTCACCACGTGGTGATGGCCGGCCAGAGCGGCGCCGTGGGTCACATTCGCATCGGCGACGGCACGGTGGTGACCGCCAAGACCGGGGTGACCGAGGATACCCCGCCCGGCGCAATGGTGTCGGGGTTCCCGTCGCGGCCGCACAAGCAATGGCTGCGCGCCCTGGCGAATCTCTACGGACTGGAGGAGTTGCGCCGCACCGTCAGGCGCATCGAGGCATCGTTGTCGGCCGGAGGGGGGCCGGGTGATGATTGATATTCAGGGGATTCTCGACATCCTGCCGCACCGCTATCCATTTCTGCTCGTGGATCGCGTGCTGGAGGTCGACGACCAACGCATCGTGGCGCTCAAGAACGTGACGTTCAACGAGCCGCACTTCGAGGGACATTTTCCGGGTGTGCCGGTGATGCCGGGCGTTCTCGTGGTCGAGGCGATGGCCCAGGCGGGCGGCCTGCTGTTCCTGCGCCAGGTGCCGGATCGGCACGACAAGCTCATCTACTTCACCGGCATCGACAACTGCAAGTTCCGCCGCCCCGTGACCCCCGGCGATCAGTTGCTCATCGAGGTGACCGTACGGCGGCGCCGGGAGCGTTTCGCGCTGGTGCGGGGCGTGGCGCGGGTCGAGGGCGAGCTGGTGGCCGAGGCCGATCTCGCCTGCGCCATGGTGGATCGGCCGAAAGGGGAGGAGTGATGGGCGACATCCACCCCACCGCCATCGTCGACGCCCAGGCCGAGGTCGCGGCGGACGCGGAGATCGGTCCGTACGTCGTGATCGGTGCAGGGGTTGCGGTCGGCTCGAGATGCCGGGTCGGACCGTTCTGTCACTTCGCCGGCCCCACCACGGTGGGCGCGGGCAACACGTTCGTGTCCCACTGCTCGGTGGGCGCGCCGCCACAGGACCTCTCCTACCGCGGGGAGCCGACGCGGCTGGAGATCGGTCCGGGCAACACCTTTCGCGAGTACGTCAACCTTGACCGCGGCTCGGTCAAGGGCGGGGGCGTGACGCGCATCGGCGGGCACGGCTTGTACATGGTGGGCGCGCACGTGGCGCACGACTGCCAGGTGGGCGATCACGTCATCTTCGCCAACCACGCCACCCTCGCCGGCCACGTCGAGGTGGGAGACTTCGCCCACATCGGCGCGTACTCGGCCGTGCACCAGTTCTGCCGGGTTGGCGAGCATGCGTTTATGGGCGGCTTTACGGTGGCCACCAAGGATTGCCTGCCGTACATGAAGACGGTGGGCGGTCGCCCCGCTCGCTGCTTTGGCCCCAATACCATCGGCCTGGAGCGCAAGGGGTTCAGCAGCGAAGCCCGGGAGGCGCTGAAGCGTGCCTGGCGGCTGCTCCACAGCCCGAAGTTGACGGCCAGCGAGGCGATTGCCCGCATCGAGGCCGATCTCGCCGGGCAGGAAGAGATCGACCGGCTCCTGGCGTTCATGAGGTCATCGCAACGCGGTGTGATCCTGTCGCAGGGGTAGGCGCCCCTCTCGTCGCGCGCGGGTGGCTCGGCGCGGGGCGGGCTCTTCCCTCAGCGGTTGCGAGGACGTTATCATCCTCGCAGGCGTTGGTGATGACAAGGACCCGCATCGTCGTCGAGGCGAGCGTCGTCATGCTTGCGTGGGCGGTACTGAATCGCGCCGCGGCGTTGTTCGAGGTGCGTCCCGGCCTCGCCTTCTTTTTCCCGGCGGCGGCGATCACCCTTGTTGCCGGCGTTCGCCTGCGCTGGGCCGCCGTACCCGCAGTGATGGCTGCCAACTTCCTTCTCCCCTGGGGGCTGGCGCGCAGCTTCTTGGAGACGCTTCTGTTCGCCATGCCCGCCGGGCTGTGGGCGGCGGCCCTGGCGCTGTGGAGCCCGGCGAAGGGCGGTTCATGGTCGCGGCTGTGGCACATGATCTGGTTTGGCGTGGCCGGTGGTGCCGTGCTCGCTGCGCTTCCCGGTGCCGCCCTGGTGACCGTGCTGCTGGGACCGGTGACCTGGCCGGCTTTCACCAGCCACGCGGTGCATTGGTGGGTGCCCGACGCCATGGCAGCGCTGGTGTTCGGTCTGCCTCTGCTGGCGATGCTCGCGCCGGCGAGCCTGATGGATGCTGACGACCGGGCGCTCTTCCAGCACTGGGTTGGGGACTGGCGGCAGTGGGCGCTGGCGCTGCCGGTTGCGCTGGCCGCGGTGGCCGGGTGCCGCGGACTTGCGGTTGTGACCAGCGGCAGCGTCCACTGGTTCGCCGGCCTGCTGGCGCTGCCGGTGGTGCTGGCGGCTTTGCGCGGCGGGGTGGGCGCGGCACTGGTGACCAACGCGGTGGTGTCGGCCGGGTATCTGGGGCTGGCCATGGCGGATGGCCTGGGCGGCGGCGCTCCGGTGCAGAGCTGGCTCACTCCTACCTACGCGAACCTCCTTGTATTGACCGGATTCGCCTTGCTGGGCGGAATTCAGGCGGGACGCCAGCGCCTCTTTTCCACACTCGCCCGCAAACACGCCGAGGATCTCGGGCGCGGCCTGGAGGCCACGGTGCGCGCCCTGGCCGCCGCCATCGAGGTGAAGGACTCGCGCACCGACCGCCACCTGCAGCGCGTCGAACAGCTCTCGGTGTTGATTGGCCGCGAGCTGAAGATGGGCGAGGATCAACTCACCGTTCTGCGCCGCGCTGCGATCCTCCACGATGTAGGCAAGATAGGAATTCCCGAGCACGTCCTCAACAAGACCGGGACGCTCACCGCCGAGGAGCTGCAACAGCTGCAGCGTCACGTCGACCTGGGGGTGGAGATTCTCGAACCCGTCGAGTTTCTCCGGCCGGTCCTCGAGGTGGTACGGTATCACCAGGAGCGCTGGGACGGTGATACCAGGGCTCGCTACCCCGGCTACCACGGACTGCGGGGGGAGGAGATCCCGCTCGGCGCGCGCATCATTGCTGTCGCCGACGCCTACGACGCCATGACCCACGATCGCCCCTACCGGCAGGCCATGTCCCGCAAGGAGGCGAAGGCAGAGTTATGGCGTTGTGCCGGCAGCCAGTTCGACCCGGCGGTAGTGGGCGCAGCTACCCGGGTGCTCGAGCAGGGCTGGGACATCTCCAGCGACAGCCTGGATCGCTTCGTGCAGATCAAGGTGTGACGGCGCAGCTACGGTGCGCCCTCCTGCCGCGCGAGTTCACCCAGGCCGTCGGCGAGCAGCGCCGCACCGATCACCACGGCCGCGACCGCCACGCCAGGCACGACGATGAGCCACCACGCGGTGCCCAGCACCTCCCCACCGTCGGCCACCATGCCGCCCCACGAGGGAAGCGGCGGCGCGACGCCGAATCCCAGGAAGGACAGCGACGCCTCGGCCAAGATCAGATCCCCGAGCCGCAGGGCGGCGTCCTGGGAGAGCGGTGTTATGGTGTTGGGCAGCAGGTGCACCAGGGCGATGCGCAACCCCGAGGCGCCGATGCCACGCGCCGCCAGCACGAATTCGCGCTCCTTGAGGGAAAGCACCTGACCGCGCACGAGCCGCGCCACTCCCATCCACGACAGCCCCCCCAGCATGAGGATGAGGACCGTCAAGGACGGGCGGAAGGTGGCCGCCAACAGTAACAGCAGGAAGAGCGCCGGGATGGCCAGCAGGGCGTCGGCCAGGCGCATGAGCACGCCGTCCACCAGGCCGCCGCGCCAGCCGGCCAGAAGTCCCAGCGAGGTGCCCGCCACGACCGCCACCAACAGGGCGACGACCCCGACCGCGAGGGAAACCCGACCGCCCCACAGCAGCCGCGCCAGGACGTCGCGCCCGAGGGCGTCGGTGCCCAGCCAGAAGGTCTGCCGCCGCACGCTGACTACCGCGCCCGCGGGGATCGTCCGCGGCTCACCGCGCCCGGAGAGGATCCACCCCGCATCGGTGCGCTGTGCGGCATGGGCGGCGGTGCGGGAGCCGTCGCGCAGTTCGGCTACCCACCGCGAACTCGCCGGCGGAAGCAGCCCCGCGTGCGCCGGCTCGACGATGGTGGTCGGGTCGCGAGCCATCCACGGTCCGGCGACGCAGGCACCGGCGAGAACGCCCAGCACGGCGATGCCGTGACGCAGGCGAGCCGGCAGTTCGCGCCAGCTCACGCTGCGCCTCCCAGGCGCACGCGCGGGTCGACCATGGCGTACGCCACGTCCGCCACCAGGTTGCCCAGCACCACGGCCACGGTGATGACCACGGTGCCCCCCATCAGTGTCGGCAAGTCCCGGGCCAGGGCCGCGCTGTACACCAGCTGACCCATCCCCGGCCACGAGAACACAACCTCGATGACCAGCGATCCGGAGACCAGGAAAGGTAGCGAAAGCCCCAGTACGGTAATCAGAGGCAGGAGAGCATTGGGCAGCGCATGCACGCGCAGGGTGCGACGGGCAGAACACCCCCGCGCGCGCGCCGCGAGGACATACCCCTGCCCGCGCTCGTCGAGGAGCGACCCGCGCACGTAGCGGGCGATGGCGCCAACGCCGGTGATGCCGATCGCCAGCACCGGCAACACCGAGTGATGGGCGAGGTCGGCGAGGCGCCGCCACCCCACCGCCAGCTCGCCGGCGGGGGAATGCATGTGGCTGGGGGGGAACAGCGGCAGCCGGAAGGCAAACACGTCGGCGAGCAACAGAGCGACCCAGAAGGTGGGCATGGCGAAGGCCAGCAGTGTGGCGAAAGTGAGAAGGCGGTCCCCCACGCCGAACGGACGGCGGGCCTGGCGCAGGGCGATGGCGACCCCGCCCAGCAACTCCAGGAGCAGGCCGGCAGCAGTCAGGAGCACGGTGTTGGGGAGAGCCTCGCCGATCATTGCCGCGACCGGGCGATAGGTGGTCCAGGAGGTGGACAGATCCCCCCGCACCGCCCCCCCGATCCACTCTGCGTAGCGCGTCACCAGTGGACGATCAAGGCCGAAGGCGCGCCGCCACTGCTCGCGAACCTGCGGGGACACCCGTGTGTCGGCGAGGCGCTGGGTGATATCTCCGGGTGCCAGCGCCACGAGAAAGAACGTCGCCGTGGCAACCAGCCAGACGATGAGCGCCGCGGCGGCGAGGCGACGCAACAGCCAGCGCCCCATCACGGTTCCCAGTACCACTCCTGGACGTTGAAGAACAGCCCCGCCGCGTTGATGTCGGCGCCGCGGATGCGGCGCGAAAGTCCGACGAGGTCGTTGCGCTCGTACAGGAAGGTGACCGGCTGGTCGAGCACGATCAGCTCCTGAATGCGGTCGAGCAGCACCTGGGCACGGGAGTGGTCGGCGTCCAGGCGAGCCGCCGCGATGAGGCGGTCCACCTCGGGGTTGGAGTAGGAGATGAAGTTGTAGGATCCCAGCGTCTCCGAGCGCGTCGTCCAGATGCTGGACAACTCGATGCGGGTGGCCTCGGTCCATGCCGCCAGCATCGCGGTGAACTCGCCCCGCTCCTGACGCGCCAGAAAGGCATTGGCCTCGATCGGCACGGGGCGCGCTCGCACGCCAACGCGCGCCAGGTCGGCGCTGATGAGCTGCGCCAGGTCGCGGCGGAAGGTGTTGGCGGCCGGGAAGAGGATCTCGAATTCGAGGCGCTTGCCGTCGCGTTCGAGGGTGCCGTCTCCGTCGGTGTCCCGCCACCCCACCTCGGCGAGCGCCACTCGGGCGGCCTCCGGATCATGGGGCATGGCCGGCAGATTCCGGTTGAACGCCCACATCGACGACAGGATTGGCCCATGGGCAAGGCGGGCGTGCCCGAGAAACACGCTATCCACCGCCGCCTTGCGGTTGATGGCCATGCTCATGGCGCGCCGCACCCGGCGATCGTTGAACGGTGGCACCGCGTTGTTCCACGCCAGATAGCCCCAATCGCGCGACGGAAACTCGATGAGTTCCAGGTCATCCCGCGCCCGCACCCGGTCGGCGTCGCGCGGCGGCACCGCCCGTACGACGTCCACGTGGCCCGCCAGGAGCTGGTTCACCTGGCTGGAAACCTCGGGGATGACGCGGAAGACGAGACGGTCGATGTACGGCCTGGGGTGTCCCCAAAAAGCCGGGTCCCGCTCCAGGACAATCGTCTGGCTACGGGTGTGCGCCGCCAGGCGGTACGGGCCGCAGGTGACCAGCATCTTGGAGAAGTCGGTGGTGCGCCAGTCGGCGCGGGGAACGGCGGACCACACGTGGGCGGGAACGATGTGTCCGTCGTTGGCGTCCATGAGCTGGTAGGGGTAGACGTGGGAGAAGGTGAACCGCACGGTGAGCGGGTCGATGACCTCCACGGCGGTGATGAAATCCTTGAACTCCAACCCGATCGCTCCGAGGTCGGGATCCTTCTGGACAGAGTACGTGAAACGCACGTCCTCGGCAGTCACCGGGACACCGTCGGACCACCGGGCGCCGGGGCGCAGGTGGAAGGTGAGATGGCGGTTGTCGGAGGAAAACTCCCACGAGGTGGCCAGCCGCTCGCCGAAGGAGGGCGGCCGCAGGGCGAAGTCCGGGTGCTCGACCATGAGCGTAGGGAACAGCAGGTCCAGCACCTCGAACTCGGCCGCTTCGGGGGCCCACTGATACTCGTTGAAGGTCGCCAGGTCGGCTCCGATCGCCACCACCACCTGGCCGCCCTGCCGGGGGCCGAGGCCGGAAGGTGCAGGTATCCCGGCTTTCTCGTCTCCGCAGGAGAGCGCGCCGAGTGCGAGAGTGATCAGGGCCAGCAGGTTGGGTAGAGGTCTTACCATTGCGGCGATTCTATCCCGCCCGGCCGCCGCCGCGGGGGGGATGCACCCCCGGCGCGCCACGCCCGGCGGTGGGCCCGCCGTACAATGCAAGGGTGCCGGAGAGGGTTGGGCGACTCGGGATGCAGTACGTGGTGGTGGCGGTAACCTTCAGCGTGCTGCTGCTGGGCAGCTTCGCGCTGTTCTTTTATCTGCTGCAGGATCAGATGTCGCGAGGTTACCTGGAGGACGTGCTGTTGTCCGGCAAGCTGCAGGCCGCGGAGGTGGCGCGGGAGTTGTCGTCGGGAGAGGGGCCTCTGTACCGGGTGGTGGAGACGCGCCGCGAGGCGCTGGCGCGCATCTCGGCGGTGCTGGCCCAGAAGGAGGTTGTGGACCACCTGCAGGTGTACGACGAGCGCGGCCGGCTGGTGTGGGCGACGACGGTTCGCGCCGAGGGCTTCTCCGGCGGTTTCGCCGACAGCAACCTTGAGCTGCTGGTGCTTCCCGAGCCCGAGCAGGTGGTGGAGACCAGCCGCGAATACCAGATCCGCATGCCGCTGGAGGACATCGGCACGGTGGTCGTCACGCTTTCCAAACCGGTGCTGGAACAACGCATCGCGGTGCTGCGCGGCCGTCTGCTCAAACATACGGCGATGGCGGGCGGTTCGGCATTGGTGCTGCTGGTGGCCGCCGTGGCGTTCATCTGGCACCTGGTGCGCCGCAACGCGGCCCTGGAGCAGAGACGGCGGCTTCAGGAGGATCTCGCCGCCCTGGGCGGGCTCGCCGCCAACCTCGCCCACGAGATCCGCAACCCCTTGAACGCCCTCTCACTCAACCTGGAGATGCTCGAAGAGGACCTCGACGCTGGCAGGGCGGGCGGCGACACGGTGCAGGTGGCGCGCCGGGAGGTGGGACGGCTTTCAAGGCTGGTCAACGACTTCCTCGTCTACGCCCGGCCGACTCCGCCGGCGATGGAGCGGTTCCCCATCGCCGACCTGCTGGAGGAAGCGTCGTTGCTGCTCTCCGGGGCGTGCGACAAGGCGGGCGTGGAGCTGCGTGTGGAAGAGTCGTCGGGTGAGGCGGTCGCCGACCGGGCCCAGGTCACGCAGGTGCTGGTCAACCTTGCGCTCAACTCGGTGCAGGCGATGGCGGGCAGCACGGTACGCCGGTTGACGCTCTCCGGAGGGCTGGAGGCGGACCGTCATGAGGTGGTCATCGCCATCGAGGACACCGGCCCGGGCATTCCCGCGGAAGAGCTTGGGCGGGTGTGCCAGGCGTTCTATTCGCGCCGCAAGGGCGGCACCGGTCTGGGGTTGGCCATCGCCGAGCGCATCGTCGCGGCGCACGGTGGCTCGCTGCAGCTGGTGAACCGCGCCGAAGGGGGGCTCATCGCGCGAGTCGTGCTTCCCTCCCCTGCCGCCCAAAGCGGTGTACACTCTCGCGCTGGAGGTGCATGATGCGGGTATGGTGCACGGCGCTGCTCGCCCTCCTGCTGGTGGCGGCGCCCGCCAGCGCGATCTTCCGCGCTGCTGACTTGGTCGTCATCCCGGTGGTGGCCTCGGTGCCGGGTTTCAACAACTCGGGGTGGCACTCCGACCTGGAGATCCTCAACGTCGATTCCGTAGCCATCGATGTCATGGTCATCTTCTTGCCCACGGGGAACTTCTCCAACACGCTGTGGTACGACAACATCGCCAACCACCTGGGCGGCCGGACGGAGGATGGATTCGGTTTTGTCAAGGAGGAACTGAAGGACATCGCCCCGGGCCGCTCGGTGATCCTTCGCGACGTCGTCAAGGAGACCTGGGGCGACGGCCGCAAAGGGGCGCTGCTGCTGTTCGCCTACGAGGCCGGCACCCTGACAACGACGACCCCGCCAGGCGGGAACCCCAAGCTCATCCAGGTCACGAGCCGCACGTTCGACCTGGACTTCATCACCCCCGAGGACGAGGACCCCGAGGACGAGGAAGAGCCGGAGCCTTTGCCCAACACCTTCGGGCAACAGATACCGGGTCTGCCCTGGTACTACTACATGGACATGTTCCAGACCGCCAGGGGGTTCAACACCGTGACGTTCACCGGCATCGAGGAGAGTGCGGACTATCGCACCGCCATCGGGTTCGTGAACGTCTCCGATCGGCTGACGGCGCTGGAGGTGCAGTGCGTCCTCAAGGCCGCCGATGGCACCGAGCTGAAGGACATCCCCATCATCGTGCAGTCGCTCTCGCACGTCCAGTTCGATCTGGCGGTGCGCTCGCTGTTCGGCCTCACCATCGAGGACCACCCCGAGGTCAAGGGCGCCACCGTCACGATCAGCATCAAGAACGCCCAGTCCAGCGCCGCCGATCCGACTCCGGCGCTGATCGTGTACGGCTCGCGCGTCGACAACCGCACCAACGACCCGGTGTACCTGGAGCAGGCTTTTTCCGTGGAGCTCCCCTGGGATTGCATCTTCAACGGAAACTGCAGCGCCGCCGCCGGCGCCACGACTCGGGCGCCGTGGCAGCGCCCCCGCCCCTTGCGCTCCCCGGTCGCCGCCGTTCGCTAGCGTGCGGCGCCCCGGCGAGCGCATCCCCTGGTAGGGTTGTTCCATGGGGTACAAGGGCGCTTCTGGAACAGTTCGCGCGTGCTATGATGCACGGCCGATTCGGCGGCGGTGCCACGCCGTCGTACACGAGGAAGGGAGCTCGAGATGGCCACTGTTGACGATCGTCTTCCTGAAAACGTCCCCGGGAAGTGGTACGTGGATTCGAGCTGTATCGACTGCGACGTGTGCCGCACCACCGCCCCCGACAACTTCAAGCAGAACGAGGACGAGGGGTACTCGTTCGTCTACAAGCAGCCCGAGAACGACTCCGAGCTGGCGCTGTGCGAGGAAGCCAAGGCTGGCTGCCCCGTCGAGTCGATCGGCGACGACGGCGAGTGATTCCCTGGGGCCGGCGCCGAGCGCCGGTCCAGCGGCCACCCGCGCCGACGCGGCGCGAAGATGGTGCAGGCAGTGCGGGGTGGTTTGCTTGACACCCCGAGGAGGTGCTCGTAGGCTCGCCTCTCCGAGGAGGATGTGCTGATGAAGGTGGAAACCATCGGTGTCGTCGGCGCCGGCCAGATGGGGAACGGTATCGCCCACGTGGCTGCTCTCACGGGCTTGAACGTGGTTCTCTCCGATGTGTCAAGCCAACTGGTGGAGAAGGGGCTGGCCGCCATCGGCAAGAACCTGGACCGTCAGGCGGCCAAGGGGGTGATCGACGCCGCCGCCAAGGGGGCGGCCCTGGCGCGCATCACTCCCGCCACACGCCTTGCCGACCACGCCGGGTGCGACCTGGTGGTGGAGGCGATCGTCGAGAGCTTCGAGCCCAAGGTCGCGGTGTTCGGCGAGCTGGACGCTGTTCTCGGTCCCGAGGCGATCCTGGCGAGCAACACCTCGTCCATCTCCATCACCCGGCTCGCTGCCACCACCTCGCGGCCCGATCGTTTCATCGGCATGCACTTCATGAACCCGGTACCGATGATGCAGCTCGTCGAGGTGATCCGCGGCATCGCGACCTCGGACGCCACGTTTGAGGCAGTGGAGGAGGTGGCGCGGCGGATGGGCAAGACGCCGGTGGAGGTCAATGATTTCCCCGGCTTCGTGGCCAACCGCGTGCTCATGCCGATGATCAACGAGGCCATCTACGCCGTGTACGAGGGGGTGGGCACTCCCGAGGCGGTTGACACGGTGATGAAACTGGGAATGAACCACCCCATGGGACCGCTCACGCTGGCGGATTTCATCGGCCTTGACACATGTCTGGCGATCCTTCGAGTGCTGCACGACGGCCTGGGGGATCCCAAGTACCGGCCCTGTCCGTTGCTCAGCAAGATGGTGGACGCCGGCTGGCTGGGTCGCAAGAGCGGCCGCGGCTTCTACACCTACTGACGCGGCGTGCGACGAGGCCTACAACCTGTCCGTTGCGTCCGCCCGCGGCGACGTTCAAGCGGTCACCGGCGTGCGCCGGGCCGGGCGAAGCGAGGTGGGAGTGCCTGGTCCGAACATGGGCGCTCGAGGTCCCGAGGCAGGCCGGTGCTGGAGGGGGGTTGCGCCCGACCCCCTGCCGTGCCCGTGCCCGTGTCCGTGCCCGTGCCCGTGCCCGTGCCCGTGACCGTGCCCGTGACCGTGCCCGTGCCCGTGTCCGTGCCAGTGTCCGTGGCCGTGCCCGGGTCAGTGGCCGTGGTTGCCGGCGCGTGGGGCTGGGTACCTTCACCCGCCTCACGTCCCTCAATCGAACGCCATTGAGAATGCCAGGCCGAGGGTGAAGTCCGGCGCTGCGCCGAGTTTGGGGAGGTTCTCGCCGAGTTCGAAGGTCACCCAGCCCCACGGCCCGAGCGGTCGCGCCACCCCCAGCGTGATCATCACCGCGTCCCGGCCGACCGCAGAGGGGCTGAAGCCGCGCAGGGGCGAAGTGTCGGCGCGAGCCCCGAGACCGACCCGGGTACGACCTCCCAACCGGTACGCCGCAGCCACCTGAGCATAGGCGGTGTGCCTGCGGGGTGCGCCAAGAAAGGAGCCACCGCGATCCAGCCAGGTGTACCCCGCGGCCGCGGTGACACCGTGGCGGGCGCCGTGCCACTGTACCCCCCAGCGCACTCCGCCATCCCAGCCGCCGCTCCCGGCGAGGGTCTGCCGCTCCCCGGCCGGTGCCTGCAACGCCACGCCCCAGCGCTGGGCACCGCCCAGGAACGTCCCAAGCGGGCCGCTCGCTGAGACGGTGACATCCGCGAGACGTGTGCCGTTCAACTCCTCCCACGCCTCGATCGTGGCGCCCCGGGAGTAGGCATAGACAATCGTCTGGCCGCGCGGGAACCAGTCGCGGCGCGCCTGGTCGAGCCCCACAGCGCTGTGGAAACGCCACGCCAGGTTGTCCCAGTGGGGCGCCCCCACCTCAATCCACGGCACCTCCAGCGTCACCACCAGGCCGCTGGAAAAGCTCCGCGACACGGTGGCGCTGCCCACCCAACCTTCCACGTCGTAGCGGTGGATGGCATCAGCGCCGTGCCGCTGCTCCAGGGTACGCAGCTCCCACGCTTGCAGCGGCGTCCCAAGCAGGCCGAACTCCTTGTGGATGGTGCCGGTGTGCCAGGTACCGTTCCAGATGTTGAAGTACGCCAGGTCGACACGCAGCGACCACCCGTGGGGTGTGGCGAACCCGAGCTCCGCGAACGAGGGAGGCGCCGAAGCGAGCCGGAGCGGATCCGGCGGCGCTCCGCCCGCAGGATGAGGCGCGACCGCCTGCGCCGCCACGCCGCCCACCCCGACGACGGTCGAGAGAACGAGCATGGCGAGGGGCAGCGACATGGCCCGCCATTATGCCTGAGCGCCTTCGCGGTTCAGTGTGCTCGGGTGGTGAGAGGCGGGACGTCGTCGGGCTGCTGTCCGTCGAACAGCAGCCGCCCGGCCGCGTAGCTCCCTCCGCGCAGCACCACGGCGAGTGCTTGCCCAAGTTCCTCGACGGCGTGCACGATCAGTGAGGCCCTCACCCCCTCGGGGAGATCCTCGAGGTCGGCGACGTTGTCGGCGGGAACGACGATTTCCCTGATCCCGGCCCGCACCGCGCCGAGCACCTTCTCCTTCAGGCCGCCGATGGGCAGCACCCGCCCCGCCAGAGTGATCTCGCCGGTCATCGCCACTTCGTGGCGAGCCGGCCGCCCGGCCAGCGCCGAGATCAGCGCCGACGCCATGGCGATACCCGCCGATGGGCCGTCCTTGGGAATGGCGCCGGCCGGGACGTGCACATGCACATCGCGGGCGAACGCCTCCTGGTCGATCTGCAAAGCCTCGGCGTGGGCACGGGCGTAGGTCCAGGCGGCCCGCGCCGACTCCTTCATGACGTCCCCCAGTTGCCCGGTCAATACCAACTCACCCTTGCCCGGCATGGTCGACACCTCGACGAACATGATGTCGCCGCCCACCGGCGTGTAGTACATACCGGTGGCGATACCCACCTGATCTTCGCGCGCCGCCTGCTCTGGGCGAACCTTGGGGCGCCCCAGCATGGCGCCGACCTCGTCCGAGGTGATGGTGCCGCTCGTCTCATTCCCGGAGGCCACGCGCCGGGCGACCTTGCGAGCCAGCCGGCCGATCTCGCGCTCCAGCTGCCGCACCCCGGCCTCGCGGGTGTACCTCGAAATCACCTCGGCGAGCGCCGCCTCATCGAGCCTGAGTTGTCCCTCCCCGAGTCCGGCGCCGCGTTGCTGCCGAGGGATCAGGAAGCGCCTGGCGATCTCGCGCTTCTCGGCCTCGGTGTACCCCGAGAACTCCACCACCTCCATACGGTCCAACAGTGGTGCCGGAATGCTCTGCACGTAGTTGGCAGTGGCGATGAAGAGGACCTCGGAGAGGTCGAAGGGAATTCCCAGGTAGTGATCTGTGAAGCTGTCATTCTGCGCCGGGTCGAGCACCTCCAAGAGCGCCGACGCGGGATCGCCCTGAAACGAGACCCCCAGCTTGTCCACCTCGTCGAGCAGAAACACGGGGTTTCTTGCCCCGGCCTGGCGCATCCCCTGAATGATGCGGCCCGGCAGCGCTCCCACGTAGGTGCGGCGATGACCGCGGATGTCCGCCTCGTCACGCGCCCCGCCAAGAGCGACGCGCACGTAGGCGCGTCCCGTGGCTCGTGCGATGGACCTGGCCACCGAGGTCTTGCCCACGCCCGGGGGACCCACGAACAGCAGAATCGGCGAACGCTGCGTCGCCTCCGCCTCGCCGTCGCCGCGCGGCAGCTCGCCGGCACTGCCGTCGCCCTCCGGCCGCTGGCGCCGCGCATGCAGGGCTCGGACCGCCAGAAACTCGAGCACCCGATCCTTCACCTCGCCAAGGGCGTAGTGATCCTCGTCCAGCACCTCCTCGGCGCACGCCAGGTCCAGCCGCTCGTCGGAGCGCTCATCCCAGGGCAACTCCGCCACTGTCTCCAAGAACGTGCGAATGACCTGGGCTTCCTGCCCCTCTCCGCCGATCCTCTCCAGCCGCGCCAGCTCCCGATCTACCTCCTTGCGCGCCACCTCGGACAGACCGAGTGCCGCCAGCCGCTCCTTGAGCTCCTCCAACCCGTTTCCGTTTCCTCCCTCGCCCAGCTCCTGCTGAATGGCCTTGAGTTGCTGCCGCAGGAAGAACTCTCGCTGGCGATCCCCAACTTCCTGTTGCACCTTGGACTTGATCGCCGCCTGCGCCTCGAGCACGGCGATCTGCCGTTGCATCGGCACCAGAACCGCGCGCAGCCGCTCCTCGACCCCTGCCGTCTCCAGCAGCGCCTGCCGCTCACCATGAGACATCTCCACGTAGGCTGCCACCAGATCGGCCAGTGCTCCAGGGTCGGACGATTCCGCCAGGAATTGCTGCACCGCCTCGCGCGGCAACCCCAGCTTCTCCCCGAGCTCCCGCGCCCGCTCCCGCACCTCCTTGAGCAGCGCGATGAACCCGGCATCCGAACCGTCCACCAACGCCGGCACCTCAACGTCGCGGAGGGCGGCCACCAGGTATCCCTCGTGCTCGGACACGCGCAGCACGTGTGCCCGCCGTTCTCCGTGCACGATCAACTGGATGCCGGAAGGGCTGCGCTGCGACTGAACGATGCGTGCCACCGTCCCGACCGCGTGCAACCCCTCGATGCGCACCTCGTCGGTGTTTTCACGCTGGGCCAGCAGGAAGACGTGGCGATCGGGGGAGGCCAGCGCTGCCTCGATGGCGCGTACGGAGCCCGGCCGGCCGGCTCCCAGCGGCGCCGTGACACCGGGAAAGAACACCGCCTCCCGCAACGGCACAACCGGCATGGTGTAGACATCGCTCATCGTCGGCTCCCCTCCGGAAGGGACAGGCGGATCAATCCGGGTGCGCCTGTCACCGCCCATTGAGCCGGTCACCCGACTCGCCGGGTGCAACCTCAGCGCCGCCTGCTCACATTCCCCGGCCGTCTCCGGCCAGAGCGGACGCGCCACGCCTCAAGAAAACAGGCTACGCGAGGAGCGTCCGAGGCGGCCAGCAGAAACCCGGCTTCGGCGGCGAATCGCCCTGCAGCCGCTGTCGCCCGCGCGCTGGACGAGAGGCTCAGCCGGCCGAAGGGCGGTCGCCCCCATCCGCGGGCCCAGCATGGGCCCGCGCAGCCTCGGCTGGCGCCAGTTCCTCCTCGTACCACTGGGCGTGGTGCTCCTTGGCCGACTTCTTGCTCATCCTGCCGGTGAGCCACGTCCAGCTCATGGGGTATTCCTCCGGATGGAAGACGACGAAGAAGAAGTGCCATACGAGAATGGCCAGGGTGGCCAGCCAGGCTTCGTAGTAGTGCACCGTCTGCGCCGCCGGGATGACCAGGGCGGGTAGGAACTTCGCTGCCGCCGTCGGGAACCACAGGATAAGCCCGGTCACGGCCATCAGGATCGTTCCCCACACCAGCGCCCAGTACTCCGCCTTCTGGGAGTAGTCGTAGCGCCCGAATCGCGCCTTCCTCTCGGAGCGGAACGTGTGGTAGCGAAGGTTCTCGATCAGATCGGTCACGTCCTTGCGGCTGGGGAAGAGAGCCTTCAACTCAATCCGCCCCCGTCTGGTGGCCAGGACGTACCACGCGTGATAGCACGAGACCATGATCAGCACCACCCCGGCGACCCGGTGGATGTCGCCGCGCACTCCCTCCGACATGCCCACGGAGGCGAGGAAACGAACCCAGAACGCCTCCGGAAAGCGCAGGGCGAAACCGGTGACGACGAGGACGAGAAAGGCAACCGTGAGGATCAGGTGCTGCGCCACCTCGTTCATGGTGAAGCGGGTCACGGTGGTATCCGCGGCGGCATGCTCCTTGCGGCGCTTGATCATGAAGTAGTTGATGATCACCAGATTGTGCACGACCATGCCGCCGATAATGAGGGCGATGAGCCACAGGTAGATACTCCTGATGGTGCGGTTGACCGGATTCGCCACGATGGACGCGGAGCGGTGATCGTAGGAGGCGGCGAAGTTGGGGGTGGCCCCGGGATGGCAGGAGGCGCAGGTCGAGACGATCCTCTCCGGAGAAACAGAGGACGCGGGGTCCGCCTTGGGTAGCACCGAATGGGCGGTGTGACAGTCGATGCAGCGCGCCGCGCGCCCGTACCCCGCCCGATTCGCCCAGCCGTGATAGCTGTCCAGGTAGGAGCCCACCACCCCGGCCTCGAAGCCGTACTTGGAGATGATCAGTGGGTCGTCGTGGCACCGCCCGCAGGTATCGGTGGCTTGCGTCACCCCGAACACCCGCGCATCCGGGTCGCGGGCGGAGAGGATGAAATGCTCCCCGTGGCAGTCGGTGCAGGTGGGGCTGTCGCGAATCCCGGCGGCCAGCGCCCTGCCATGGATCGACCGGTCGTACTCCAGTTGAATGTCCGGGTGGCACTGGCCGCAGGTCGACGCAACGTTCAAGTGGTTGATCGGCGAGGTGGGGTCCGAGGCTCCCCTGAGGTCGTGAACGCCGTGGCAGTCAGCGCACGAGGCCGCCGCCGCCACACCCCGGGTGGCCCCCTGGCCGTGCACGGAGAGGGCGTACTCCTGGAACGACTGGGGAAGCCGCACCAGCTGGTCGGTGAGAAGCCCAGCCTGGCCATGGCACGAGGCGCAGGTACCGGGAAGCCGCACCTTGTGGGTGGGCGAGGATGGATTGGCCGACGGCAGGATGTTGTGGGTTCCATGGCATCCGGAGCACCTCGGCGCGCGGCTGTTGCCCCGGGCCAGCGCGTACCCGTGCAGGCTCTTGGCGTAGACCCGCTCAACATCGTCGTGACAGGGAGAACATGTGGCGGCAAGCTTTTCCGGATGCGGGTAGTCCATCGGCGCGTGACAGGCGGTGCAAGCCAGATCCAGCGGCCCGTGCACCGAACCGGCGAGAGTATCTCTCGTCACCACGTAACGCCTTGCCTGCTCGGCGTCCTCGAACATGTCCGCCTGCGAGTGACACATCAGGCAATCGTCGTCGCCCTCGCCCATGGCGGGAGCGGCCAGGAGGAAGCAGCAGACGACGCACAGGAAGGATACCCCCGACCGAACAGCGTGCGTGAGAGTGTCAGCCATTTCCGGATCCCCCCTGCGTCGGCCCCGAGAACCACCACCCGCAACCGACCGATTGCCACGATACAACCCACCGAGGAACCTGTCAAGATTACGTCATGAAATGAGCTGGCTGTTTTCCGCCAGTGTCGCCACCCTCAGACGAGGCGCTGTTCCATGCCAGGGCCATCGTGCAAGGGCTGTTCCCGGCTCGCTCCGACCGCCACGCGGGTGCCCGCCCGCTGGCCTTGCGGCCGCACGGCGAAGGAGCCGCCCGCACTGCCAACGAAACCGAACTCAGCGGCGAACGTCAACCGGGTGTCACACGAGCTCGGCCGCGGAGAAGAAGAACGACACCTCGAGGCGCGCGTTCTCGGGCGAGTCGGAGCCGTGAATGGCGTTGCGCTCGATCGAGGTGCCGTGCACCGCGCGAATGGTGCCCGCCTCCGCCTTGGCCGGATCGGTCGCACCCATCACCTTGCGCAAATGCTCCACCGCATTGTCCCGTGCCAGCGCCATCACCCACACCGGCCCCTCGGTCATGAACGCCACCAGCGAGTGATAGAAGGGGCGCGCGCTGTGCACGGCGTAGAACGCCCGGGCCTGTTCCTCGGTGAGGCGCAGCCGGCGAGCCGCGACGATCTCGAAGCCCTCTTCCTCCAGGCGCGTGATGATCGGCCCGACCCGGCGGCGTGCCGCCGTGTCGGGCTTGAGAATGGTCAAGGTCTGCTGCCGCATCGATTCTCTCCCTGGCAACCAATGTGCCGTGGCGGCCGCACGCGGCGGTCGCCCCCTTGGTAGACGCACCTCCGGCGCCCTCACGCCCGCGCCAGCGCCCGGGCCATCGTCGAGCCGATCTCGGCCGGCGTCGCCACCACGTGGATACCCGCCGCCGTGAGTGCCTCCATTTTTTCCTTGGCCGTCCCCTTGCCACCGGAGATGATCGCGCCGGCATGGCCCATACGCCTTCCGGGCGGCGCGGTCTGGCCGGCGATGAACGCCACCACCGGCTTGCGCAGGTTGGCCTTCACCCACGCCGCTGCCTCCTCCTCCGCCGATCCGCCGATCTCGCCGATCATCACCACCGCTTCGGTCTGGGGATCGTCCTTGAACGCCGCCAGCACGTCGACAAAGCTGGTGCCGGGCACCGGGTCGCCGCCGATGCCGATGCAGGTGGACTGCCCCAAACCCTGCTTGGTGAGCTGGTCGACTGCCTCGTAGGTCAACGTTCCCGAGCGGGACACCACTCCCACGGAACCCTCCCGGTGGATGTGCGCCGGCATGATCCCCAGCTTCGCCTTGCCCGGGGAGATGATGCCGGGGCAATTCGGACCGATGAGGCGCGTTCCCTTTCCGGCCAGGCTGCGCTTCACAAGGACCTCGTCGCGCGCCGGAATACCCTCGCTGATGCACACGATCAACTCGACGCCGGCGTCCGCCGCCTCGAGGATCGCGTCGGCAGCCAGCAGTGGCGGCACGAAAATCAGCGAGGCGTCACAGCCGGTCGCCGCCTTCGCCTCCGCCACGGTGTTGAAGACCGGCACCCCATCCACCTGCTGCCCGCCCTTGCCGGGGGTCACGCCGCCGACGATCTGCGTTCCATACTCGCGGCACTTGGCGGCGTGGAACTGCCCCTCCTTGCCGGTCAGCCCCTGCACCACGACGCGCGTTGTCTGATCGACCCAGATGGCCATCCCTCTCCTCCTCCCCTACTGAACCGACGCGACGACCTTCGCCGCCGCGTCCGCCATGGTGTCGGCGGGCTTGAGAGCCAGGCCCGACTCCGCCAGGATGCGCTTGCCTCCCTCGACGTTGGTGCCTTCCAGCCGCACCACCAGCGGCACCGACAGGCCCACCTTCTTGGCCGCCGCGACCACTCCTGCGGCCAACATGTCGCACCGCACGATGCCGCCGAAGATGTTGATAAGCACGGCCTTCACCGCCGGATCCGAGAGCAGAATGCGGAACGCCTGCTCCACGCGCTCCTGGCTGGCGCCTCCGCCAACGTCGAGGAAGTTGGCGGGGCTGCCGCCGTGGTGCTTGATGATGTCCATGGTGGCCATGGCCAGGCCGGCACCGTTGACCATGCAGCCGATCGACCCGTCGAGCTTGATGTAGTTGAGGTCGTACTTGGAAGCCTCCACCTCGAACGGGTCCTCCTCGTCCAGGTCGCGCATGGCGGCAATGTCCGCGTGCCGGCTCAAGGCGTTGTCGTCGAACCCCATCTTGGCGTCCAGCGCCAGCACGTCGCCCTGCGAGGTGATGAGCAATGGGTTGATTTCCGCCAGCGAGGCGTCGGTGTCGTTGTAGGCGCGCGCCAGCGCCGCCACGAACCTGGAGAACTGCTTGAACGTCTCGCCCGTCAGGCCCAGGGCGAATCCCAGCTTGCGGCACTGAAACGCCGCCATCCCGGTGACCGGATCGAAGTGCTCCTTGAGGATGGCATCGGGATGCTCCGCCGCCACCTCCTCAATCTCCATGCCGCCGAAGCGCGAGGCCATCATCACCGGCAGCCCGACGGCGCGGTCCAGCACCACCCCGAGGTAGAACTCTCTGTCGATGTCGAGCGCTTCTTCCACCAGCGCCTTCCGCACCAGCCGCCCCTCCGGCCCCGTCTGCCTGGAAACCAGCGTCATGCCCAGAATCTGCGACGCCGCCTGCACTGCCTCGGCGGGCGTCTTCGCGAGCTTCACCCCCCCCGCCTTGCCCCGACCGCCGGCGTGCACCTGCGCCTTCACCACCGCCCGGCCGCCGAACTCCTCCGCCGCCGCCCGCGCCTCCTCCGGCCGGGTGATCACCCGCCCCCGCGGGATGGCCACGCCGTAGCGCGCGAGAATCTCCTTCGCCTGGAACTCGTGGACCTTCATCGGCACCCTCCTCGCGAATTCGCCGCCTCGAGGCGGCGGGAGACATTGTGCACGTGCGTGCCGTCACATGCAATGGCAGGTTGCCTTTCATCGGCTCGGGTCGAGCGCTTTCGGCGACGACGGCGCGTGCAGGGCTGCCGCCGGAAACGGGCGGCCGTGAGCTGGGTAGATGCGCCCTGCCCCCACCTCGATGAGCGCCCTCCAGCTCGCCGGCACCTGTCCGGGGTCGTGGGCAAAGATCCCCAGGGACGGCCGCACGGTCATGGGAAACCCGTTCATGGCCAGGTCACCTACGAACGCGTCGCCGCTGTCCAGCAGCACCGTCACCGATCCGGGGGAGTGGCCAGGGGTCGCCACGACGCGGCCGGCCACACCGAAGGGATGCGAGTCGAGTCCGGCATCGTCGAGTTTCGGGTCTACCGGCGTGGGGGAGAAGCGCTCCGCGCGGGAGAGCACCGGCGCCAGCGCCGAGCGCATGACACGGCCCCACGGGGTCGGCGCCGGAGGCCAGGTCCACGTGCCACGGCGCAGCCACTCGGCATCCCCCCGGTGCACGGCACGGGGCGCGCCGAGCGCCTGCCGGAGCGCCGCGGCGCCGCCTACATGGTCGAAGTGGCCGTGGGTAGCGATCATCAGAGTGACCCGCTCCCCGGCAACGAGGAGACGCCCGACGCGGCGGCGCACGACCG
The DNA here is from genome assembly GCA_037444085.1 of Acidobacteriota bacterium. Lineage (GTDB taxonomy): Bacteria > Acidobacteriota > Thermoanaerobaculia > Thermoanaerobaculales > Thermoanaerobaculaceae > CALEVZ01. Next base: position 26,272 of record JBBINC010000017.1, read on the forward strand.
CCGCCTCGCGCGCCCCCCCTGGATCAATCAGTACGGTCCCGCGATCCCTGACCAGGTAGGTGGTGGTCACTCCGACGCGAATCGCGTCGACCCGGGCAGCCACCTCACGCCCCGGTACCTGCGGCCAGCGACGCCAGGTACGGGACGACCTGCCGCCGCCGCGCGGCGAACCACGCCTGCATCCACGGCGGGCGCTGGAAAGAATGGGACGGTCGCCAGCTTGCCGTTGCCGGCTGCGACCGCGGCCGCGCCACCGAACGCTGACGGCGGCGCGAATGCGACACGGTGGGTCGCTCGCAGGGCCCCGCTGGCAGTGTCGAACTCACGCAGGCTGCACATGTTGGCCACGAACCGCGACTCTCCGTCGGGACGTGCGTAGACGGTCGAAACGGACGGCATGATCATGCCCCCCGGCAGCAGCGGCCGCACGCCACCTCCGGGCAGCAGCTCGCCGACCAGGCCGTCGCTGAAGCTGGAGATGAACCGGCGGCCCTGCGCCTCGACACCGGCGTTGTCGACCGCGAAGTCGGTGCGAGCGAGCAGGGAGCGACTGCCGTCGGCGGGATCGACGAGGTGGATCTCCCGCACCGGCCGGTCGACCACGATGATCTTGCCGGCGGCGTCGAACTTGGCGGTGAACGGCGCTGCGAAACCTGTCGCCACTTCCTCAATGGCTGGCGGAGCGGCGTCCACGTCGACTCTCACGATGCGGCCGGCCATCACCGAGGCGCCGTACAGCTTGCCATCAGAACCAAAGTCCATCCCCTTGAAGAATCCGAGGTTGTTGGCGATCGGGCGGGGAGCGGCGATGAGCGCGGGGTCGAGTTCGCACAGTGCGTCCGCCCACCAGCATACCGACACGAACAACCTCCCGGCCGGGCTGAACGCCAGGGGATTGACACCGGGCGCCACCATCTGTCGCGTGATGGTGCCGTCTGGAGCCCGCCGCGCCACGGTGCCGACGAACATCTCGCTTAAGTACATCGAGCCGTCGGGGCCGAAGGCGATATCCTCCGGACCCTGCACGCCGCTCTCGGGACCGACCAGCCCCGCCAGCTGTCCGGAGTCGGGGTGGAGGGCGACGATCCCCGGCGCGAACGAGGGAGGGTAGAGAAGCCGTCGGGGCCGAAGCGCAGCCCGAACGACCCGTGCAGCAGGGTCCCCTGCACGAAGACGTTGTCCGGCGGAGCGGCGGTCGCCGAGGCTGGCGACGATACTGCCACTGCCGCAATGATCAGGGTCAGCACGGCCCCTGCAACTGCCTGGCTGCGCAGGCGATGGATGAACTCGCAACGCATCATGTTCATGGCTGGATCCTCCGTTCCTCCCTCGCCAGGCTCGAGGCGCCCAGGAGTCCTGACGGACCCTGCCCGAAAACATGTGGATTTGTTGGCCGTGTGGTGACGTCCGGACGCGCCCCAGGGCGAGACGGGCGTCGCCTTTCCGCCCGGTCCTGTGGGTCGTCGCCGCCGCTGTACGCTTGCTTCCGTATCATTCGTCTCCCAAGCGAAGGGAGTGGAGATGCCCATGCGAAAAACCGTCCCGAGTTCGATCCTGATCACGCTCCTGCTCGCGGCGGTCCCGGCAGCGGCTGCTTCCTGGGTGCTGCTCGGCCAGCGCACCGTCACCCACCGCCTCGACCACGATTCCATCGCGGTGACGGGAGCCCGCGGCGAGTTCTCCGCCATCAAGCTCACGGTGCACCGCCGGGCGGTGGACTTCCACCGCCTGGTTGTCCGCTTCGCCAACGGCGGGGATCAGGAGGTCGAACTGCGCAGCACCATTCCCGCCGGGGGAGAATCGCGGGTGATTGACCTGCGCGGCGGCGACCGCGTCATCCGCAGCGTCGAGCTTCGGTACGACGCGCGCTCCCTGGCCGGGCGCAAGGCGGTGGTCAAGGTGCACGGCCGGCGCTGACGTCGCTCTCAGTCGGCGTTGCCCTCGGTGGCAAACCGGGCCTGCTTTCCGCCACCACAGCACCCTCCAGCTCGGCGCTCACCTTGCGGCGACGGCGGGCTGCAACTCCCGTGTCAGCAGCCGGTGACGCCGTGGGCGACCAGTTCGGCGACGGGAGCGACCTCCAGCAGCATGGAAAGTGCCTGACAGGCGCAGCCTTCGCCGAGCACCCCGGCGGGCATGTACGCCACCAGCCACACCTCGTGGGAGTCGTCCCGCACCCTGACGCGCACCCCGCCGGTGATGGGCGTGTCGCAGGGGCCCTGCCCGTCCACCAGCAGGGGCTTCCCCTCGAGGTTGAAGGGGCCGCGCAGGGACTCGTACGTTTCTTCCGGCCGGCCGGCGCGAACAACGAACGGTGGCGACAGGTAGCGCACGTCCATGACGCACGCCGGCACCGCCAACTCCGCCGAGAGGCAGTTGTTGAGGTCCACCAGCGGGTGAATCTCGGGCAGTTCTTCCCCCTTGAGCAGGCGGCGCAGCAACGCCTCGGAGGAGGGACGATACCGGGTGGGGTCGCACCCGGCCTGCCGGTACAGGCGGCGCAGCGCCGCCACCGTGGGGTGTGCGAAGAGGCGCTCCAGAGAGTAACTGGTACGGGCGCGGGCCGCGACCTCGCGGCGCAACGCGGTCAACGCGGCGGCGGCGCCTGGGCGCGACCGAAGCGCCGCCCAGAACAGACACCACCCCTCGAGCTCGTGGCGGGTCGCAGGCGGAAATTCGCTCACCGCGACATGGTGCCACAGCCGCGGTCAGGGTGCCCTCAGTGCACCAGTACCGAGAAGGCGGTGGGATCGCCGTGCGACGGATCGCGCTGGGTCGAGTTGCTCCCGTCGTCGAAGTTCCAGTAGAACGTCTCCGCCCCCGAACCGCCGCTGGTGTTGGCCGCGAAGGCGACCGTCAGCGGCGCCGGGCCACTCGCCGGCGTCGCGGTGGGGGCGCACGACAGGCCGGACATCGGCCCGGTTCGGATGGTGATGTCGTCCACCTGTGCACCGTAACCGGGCGCATGTGAGGAATCGGACTTGAAGCACACGGTCAGCCGGTTGCAGGAGTTCTGGGCGAGGTCGCCCAGCTTGTACCACCTGCGCAGGTTGAAGATGAGATGTCGCCACGTTGGGTACGTTCCGGTGAACCCGTAGCCGTACAGCGTCTGGCTTGCTCCCTCGTAGTACACGCCAAGCTCGTCACTGCCCGATTCCGATGCCATCTTCGCCCAGAGATCCAGCCATGCCTCGCTGGCCCCCACCAGGTTCTCGCACTGGGCGTCGGTCATCGCCGTCCAGGTGTTGTGCGGGTAGGCCGCGCCGCAGGTCAATCCGCTGCCGGCGCTGCCACCGCGCACGGCGTCGGCGGCATAGCTACCTCCGTAGCGGTCGCAGGTCGTGCGCTCCCAGGTGTACTGCCCTGACGAGGAATCCTGGCGTTGCCAGCGGGTCCACGGGTCGGTCTCGAACGTCTCGTTGAGGACAACCGCGCTGGCACCGGACGCCGCCGGCGCGGCCGGTGCGGCCGTGCCGCCCAGGGGAGCAACGCGCGCCGACGGGAACTTGAACAGGTACGGCCCCCACTGCCCATCGCGGAGCCCCGGGTACACCGCGTCGACCGCAGCTTGGAAGCCGGCCAGGGTGAACACGCCCAGCTGGTCCGTCGCCTCCCACGGGGCGCGCACCCCCAGCCCCGGTTCGCTGAGCCGTGCCCAGACCGACGAGTCTTTGCGGCGATCCTCGCGGGTGAGCGGTAGAAAATCGCCCGTATCGGCGAGGAAGACAGCCGCTTCGGCATCGGCCAGGAGCAAATCGGCCTCGGCCTCCGAGCGGGTGCGCACGCGGTACGCCGCCAACAGCGCCGAGTGTTCCTCCGGGGCAAGCAGCGACAGGATGTGCAACTCCTCCGCCAACCGCGCGGCGAGAGTCGCGCCGCCGGGTTGAGAATCGCCTTCGCACGCTTGCCCGATGGGTGTGGCGTGCAGGTCGAGACAGGTGAGGGTGAGAATTGCGAGACAGGACGCAACTACCCACGAGCGGCGCATGATGCCCTCCCATGGGGGAGCCTGACGAGGCGGGGCCCTCGACGTCAGAAGGACCGAGAGCCGGGGGAAAACAAGGGCAGACGAGGCCCTGGAGTCGTGGAGCGACCCAGTGGCGAGGTGATCCAACTGCTCATGTGACCCGGAGGTGGGTTTCCCGAGCACATCATCGGTCCGGGACTTCGAAGTATCAAGCCTCTGTGTGACAAGCTGCGAATCGACTCGAACGGCGCGTGATCGGTCAGGCGACGGCAGAAGCCTCCAGCAATGGCTTGGACACCTCACCGCGCTCCAGCTTGCCCAGCCAGTCGTGAATCGCCGACGCCGCCTGGCGGCCGGCGCCCATGGCGAGAATCACCGTGGCGGCGCCGGTGACGATGTCCCCGCCGGCGAACACCCCAGGGATCGACGTCATCTGCGTCGCCTTGTCGACCACGATGCACCCGTGACGGTTGAGCTCCAGTCCGGGAGTTGTGCGAGTCACCAGGGGGTTGGGACCCTGGCCCACCGCGACGATCACCGTGTCGATGGGGATCTCGTACTCCGAACCGGCGATGGGCACCGGACGGCGACGGCCGGAGCTGTCGGGCTCGCCCAGCTCCATCCGCTGGATGCGCATGCCGGTGACGAATCCCTCCTCGTTGCCGAAGATCTCCAGTGGCGCCGAAAGCCAGCGGAAGTCGATCTCCTCCTCCTCGGCGCGCTCGAGCTCCTCGGCTCGCGCCGGGGACTCGGCTCGGGTGCGCCGGTAGACGCAGATCACCTCCTCCGCGCCCAGCCGCTTGGCGCAGCGCAGGCAGTCCATGGCGACGTTGCCCGAGCCGATCACCGCCACCCGCCGGCCGAGCCGTACGGGCGTGTCGCTGGCAGGAAACCGATACGCCTTCATGAGGTTGACCCGGGTCAGGAACTCGTTGGCGGAGAGCACACCGATGTAGTTTTCGCCCGGAATGCCGAGGAAGTAGGGCAGCCCCGCGCCGGTGCCGACGAAGATGGCGTCGAATCCCATCTCGTGAAACAACTCGTGCACGGTCGCCGTCTTGCCCACCACGAACGAGGTTTTCAGCTCCACGCCCATGCGCTCGAGGTTGGCGATCTCGAAATCGACAATGGCCTTGGGAAGACGGAACTCGGGGATGCCGTAGACCAGGACACCGCCGGGCTTGTGCAGCGCCTCGAAGATGGTCACCCTGTGCCCCATGCGCGCCAGCTCGGCCGCGCACGCCAGCCCGGCCGGGCCGGACCCGACGATCGCCACCTTGTGGCCCGTGAATTGGGCACACTCCGGCATCGCCACCTCGCCGGAGGCCATTTCCCAGTCAGCCACGAAGCGCTCCAGCCGGCCTACGGCCACGGGTTTGAACTTCTTCCCCGTCACACACACCACCTCGCACTGGTCCTCCTGCGGGCATACGCGCCCGCAGATCGCAGGCAGCGTGTTGGTCTCCTTGATCTTGGCCTGAGCGCCAGCGAAGTCGCCGCGCCGAATGAGATCGATGAAGGCGGGGATGTCGATAGCCACCGGGCAGCCCGCCACGCACGGCTGCTCCTTGCACTGCAGGCAGCGCTGCGCCTCCTCCATCGCCATCTCCGGGGTATAGCCCAGAGCCACCTCGGAGAAGTTGCGCACGCGGTCGAGCGGCGCCTGCTCCGGCATCGCGTGACGGGGGATCTTGAGGCGATCCTTCTTGGGCAGATCGGGCAGTCCGGCGAAGGTCTCAGGCATCGGTCGCCCCTTTCAACGCCTGGCAGGCGGCCTCGCTGCGCAGGTATCGCTCGCGGGCCACCTGCTCCTCGGGGAGGTAGGTGCGCAGGCGCTTCATCATCAGGTCGAAGTCCACCTCGTGCCCGTCGAATTCGGGGCCGTCGACGCACACGAACTTGGACTCGTTGCCGACCGTAACACGGCAGCCACCGCACATCCCGGTGCCGTCGATCATGATGGTATTGAGGGACACCAGCGTCTTGATGCCGTGCCCGCGGGTGAGATCGGAGACCACCTTCATCATGATCGCCGGCCCGATGGCCACCACCAGCTCGGGTTTGCCGTGCTGGGCAATGAGATCGTTGAGGGCGTGACTGACCAGACCCTTGCGGCCGAAGGAACCGTCGTCGGTGGTGTAGATCACTTCATCGGAGGCCGCTTCCATCTCGGGGCGGAGGATCACCAACTCCTTGGTCCGTCCCCCCAGGATCGAGATCACCCGGTTGCCGGCCGCCCGCATCCCCCGAGCGATGGGAAGCAGCGGCGCGATCCCTGCCCCGCCGCCGACGCACACCACGGTTCCCACCTTCTCGATGTGGGTGGGAGCCCCCAGCGGGCCGACCACCGACATCAGCCCAAACCCCTCTGGCAGCGCACCCATTTGCATGGTGGTCTTGCCCACCTCCTGGACCACCAGGGTGATGGTGCCGGCCTGGGGGTCGGAATCGGCCAGGGTGAGGGGGATGCGTTCACCTTCCTCGTCGATGAGCACCATCACGAACTGGCCCGGGCGGTGCTTGCGAGCGATGTCGGGCGCAGCGATGAGGAAGCGCCAGAATTTCGGGCCGATCTCTTCCTTCTTGAGGATCGTGAACACGCTGACCCCTCTCTTCCCGCGCAGGGAGCCGGCGCCGCAGCGCCCCCGCAATCCCCTACCGGCGGCGAGCCGCCCACCCCCGCGCCCGCGGCATTGTACGTGGCTGCACAAGCCATGACAACCGGCTCAGGTATGTGACGCCACCGCCTCGTCACGGACCCGGACATCGCTGCGCTATGCTGCTTGCCGTGGCTGAACCACCCGCCTCGCGCCGCGTCGCCATCCGCCCCGCCCGCGAGTCGCGGCGCCGGGTCGACTACGCTGCCGAACTGAACCGAGAACAACTCGAGGCGGTCATGCACCCGGGAGGGCCGATGCTGGTGCTGGCGGGCGCCGGCTCCGGAAAGACCCGCACGCTGGTGTACCGCGTCGCCCGGCTGCTCGAGGACGGCGTCAAGCCCTCGCAGGTGCTGCTGCTCACCTTCACCAACCGCGCTGCCAGGGAAATGCTCGATCGCGTCGGGAGGCTGCTCGGGTTGGACGCGGGCCGCGTGATGGGCGGAACCTTTCATTCGGTGGGCAACCGCCTGCTACGCCGCTGGGGAGAACAGCTGGGCTACCGCCCCTCCTACGGCATCCTCGATCGTGAAGATGCCCGCGACCTGATGGGCGCGGCCTTGGCCGACGTCGTGCCCACCGCGCCCCCGCGACGCCTGCCCGGCGCCGCCGCGCTGGTCGAGATCTACTCGCTGTGCATCAACACCGGCCGGGCACTCGATGAGGTGGTCCCCTCCCGATACCCCCAGTTCATCTCGGACACCGACACGATCGGAGAGGTCTTTCGCCGCTACCTGGAGCGCAAGCGCGGCGGCAACGTCATGGACTACGACGACCTGCTGCTCAACTGGTTGCTGCTGCTGCGCCGCCACGAGGAGACCCGCCGGGCGCTGCAGGCGCGCTTCGCCCATGTGCTGGTGGACGAATATCAGGACACCAATCGGCTGCAGGCGGACATCGTCGACACCATGCTCGCGCCCGGCCGCAACCTCCTCGTCGTCGGGGACGACGCGCAGTCCATCTACGCCTTCCGCGGCGCCGAGTTCGCCAACATCCTCTCCTTCCCCGAGCGCTACAGCGGCTGTGCCACCTTCCGCCTGGAAACCAACTACCGTTCGCTGCCACCCATCCTGGAGCTGGCCAACGCCTCGATCGCCCACAACCAGCGGCAGTTCCCCAAGACCCTTCGAGCCGTCCGCGAAGGGGGCGAACCGCCAGTCGTGTGCGCTGCGCCATCGGCCGAGGGACAGGCGGCGTTCGTCGCCTCCCACATCCTCGAACTCATCGATGAAGGGGTGCCGCTCGAGGAGATCGCCGTCCTCTACCGCAACCACTCCCACTCCCTCGAGGTGGAGGTCGAGCTGGCGCGCCGCAACATCCCCTACGAGGTGCGCTCCGGACTGCGTTTTTTCGAGCAGCGCCACGTCAAGGACGTGCTCGCCCACCTGCGCTTCGTCGCCAATCCGAGTGATGAGGTGGCCTTCTCGCGCATGGCCAAGCTCAGGCCCCGACTCGGGCAGCGGCTGGTGGCGCGGCTGTGGGCACAGCTGGCGGCCACCCGCGACCCTTTCCACGCACTGCTGCGCCTGGATCCCGCGGCCACCGGCCTGCCCGCCGCGGCGTCGCGCTCCGCCGGGGAGCTCGCCAAACTCGCCGGCCGGCTGGAGCGGCAGCGCGCCCGCCCGGGCGAGATGGTGCGCGAGGTGTTGGCCTCCGGCTACCGGGAGTATGTGCGTGCCGAGCTGGACAACTCTTCCTCCCGCCTCGACGACCTGGAGCAACTCGCCGTCTTCGCCGACGGCTACGAGGAGTTGGGCGCGTTTCTGGACGAGGTCACGCTGATGAACGAGCTTTCGGGCGAGGACGTGGCGGCGGCGGAAGGCGAGAAGCAGAAAGTGACGCTGTCCACCGTGCATCAAGCGAAGGGCCTGGAGTGGCGAGCCGTGTTCATCGTCTGGCTGGCCGAGGGACGCTTCCCCACCGCCCGCGCCGAGGAACTGGAGGAGGAGCGGCGTCTCTTCTATGTCGCCTGCACGCGCGCCCGGGACAGGCTGTACCTCTGCTACCCCTTGGTGGCCCGCGACCGCTACCGTGTCGACGTCATCCTCGAGCCGTCCCGCTTCCTTTCGGAGCTGCCCGAGCACGCCTTCCAGCGCTGGCAGGTGGAAGAAGCGCCCGCCCCACCAGCCCTGGCGGCCGGCGGGCGATACGCCCTGCCGGGCTTCCTGGCTGGTGACGACGGGGAGGTCAACTAGCCCCTCGCCGGCCCGGCAGGCGCTGCACCTGCACCAGCCGCACGGGCATTCCGGCCGCCCGCGCCCGCTGAGCGTGGGCGCCGGCATCGTCGGTCCACCCGTCCAACCACGCAAAACCCGCGGGGGAGTACAGCAAGACCCGGCCTGGCCGGCGCGCCTCCGTAGAGCTCCAGTCGCCGATGTGCGCGACGTCCAGCTCTTCCTCGCCGCGGCTCCAGGCCAGCAGAGCCGCGCTGTCCACCAGCCCGGCCGGATCGTTGCCCCGCACGAAGAAGGGCTTTCTCCACCCCTCAGGCGACGCGGCGATCTCCGCCAGCGGGCTGGCCTGGTCGCTGGAGACGACGATCAGCGGCACTCCTTCCGGCAGCGAAGGTGCGATTTGCGCCACCTGCCCGAGCAGCCGTGCGTGCGCGTCGGACACGCGGCGGGCATCTTCCAGCTCCAGGCGGACTCGGGTCGCACCCCACCCGCCCGCCGCCAGGGTCAAGACCGCGGTGGCTGCGAGGCCCGCGCGCCGCCAACCAGGGGAGAAGCGGGACACCACCTGCGCGACCGCCCCGCCTATGGCCAGGACGAGACCGGCGAACGACGCCGCCGCGTAGCGCAGCGGCAGCACCGGCGCCGCCAGCGTCGGCAGAGCGGGCAGGACCAGCAGGGACAGCCCCAGCCACATGGCCGCCGAGCGGGTACGCCAGGCCCACCAGACCATCGTCCCAACCACCGCCAGCGCCGCGCCCCCGGCCAAGGTGAACTCGAACCCGGCCGGTTGATGCGGCGCAAGCAGGAGAAACGCCGCCAACTGCTGCGGCAGCTTGGCCAGGACCCCCGGCTCCCAGGAAAAGTAGGTCCGGCCCAGCGACAGCAGCGCGACGTGTGCGACGCTGTACACCAGCACGCCAGCGGTGACCAGCGCGGCGGGGATGAACGCCGCCATACCTCGCCGGCGTCGCTGCGCCAGCTCCAGCGCCAGCACCAACCCGGGCGTCACCACCCAGGTCTCCTTGCTCGCTGCCGCGAGTGCCAGAGCCCCTGCCACCGCCAGCCGGCGCCTTCCCGTCCAGCTCTCATCGTGGCGCGGCCAGATGATCATCATGCTGCACCACGCCCCCACCAGCAGCGTGTCGAACCGCACCGCCGGGTGGAGGGCGGACTCGGTCGCCCACGGCGACACTCCCCACACCGCCGCAACCGCCACCGAGCCGAGCGGCGCCAAGCCCAGCCGCCCAGCCGCGCATGCGAGGAGAGTGACGGCCACGAGGTGCAGAAGAAGATTGGTGGCGTGGTAACCAGCCGGCTGCCACGGCCACAACAGCCGGTCCACCACCAACGTCCATGTTCCCGCCGGCCGGAAAAAGCCGCCCAGATCGGAAAGCAGCAGCGCCGGGCGATGCATCGCGCGGTGGGCGTGCTGCACCCACTGGTAGTCATCGCCGGCCAGTTCGAAGGAGAGCCCCGGCAGATACAGGGCAATGACCGCGACCAACGTGGCAAACGCCGGCAGAAGGACGGCCCGGAATCCGCCCGCAGTGTCTCGCGTACCTATCATGCTCGACTCAACACCCGCGGTCATGATGCCGGCCCCAGCGCGGCTGCGCAATCTCCGAGTGAAGCTCGCGGCGCGGTCCGCGCTAGGATGGCGGCGTGAGCCAGCGCTGCGCCATCATCGGCGCCGGGTTGACCGGGTTGGTGGCCGCCTACCGCCTGGTGCAGGCGGGATGGCGCGTGGAGTTGTTCGAGCGTTGGCCTGCCCCCGGAGGCCTGGTGGCCATGTTCCAGGTGGGCGGCGAGCCGCTGGAGTGCTTCTACCACCACCTCTTCACCACCGACACCGACTACGTGCGGCTGGCCGAAGAGCTGGGCCTGGCATCCAGCATCGAGTGGCTGCCGTCGCGCATGGGGATGTACTGCCGAGAGCGCCTGTGGGACTTCGGCACCCCCGCCTCCCTGCTGCACTTCGCGCCGCTGCCGTGGCTCGCCAAGGCGCGTTTCGCCCTGACCACGCTGTACCTGCGCCACCGCGACAACCTCGCCGAGTTCGAACGGGTGACCGCGGCCGACTGGATCCGCCGGTATGCCGGCGCCGCTGTCTGGCAAACGGTCTGGGGCCCACTCCTGGAGCAGAAATTTGCCGCCCAGGCGGGCGAGGTCTCGATGGCCTGGTTATGGCGGAAGGTGTTCCTGCGCGGGCGCTCGCGCTCCAGCTCGGGGATGGGGGAACGACTGGGCTACATGCGCGGCGGCTTCGGCCGCCTGGTGGACGAGTTGACGGCACGCCTGGCGCGGGACGGGGCCGTGTTCCACCTGGCCAGCCCTGTGCGCCGCATGGAGCCGTGCGAAGAGGGGATCCGCCTGACCGTCCGCCGCGACAGCCATTCGTTTCCGCTGGTGCTGTTCACCGGCTCGCCGGACGAACTGCTGCAGGCAGCCGGCGACACTCTCCCCCCCGACTACCGGAGGCAGCTCGCGCCGCTGGCCGGCACCTCCGCGCTGTGCATGGTGCTGGAACTGGACCGGCCCCTCACCGGTTACTACTGGCTCAATATCGCCGACCCCAGCTTCCCCTTCGGGGGGGTGATCGAGCACACCAACTACATCCCCGCCGCCCGCTACGGCGGCCGGCGCATCGTTTACCTGTCCAAGTACCTCTTCCAGGACGCCCCCGCCTGGGGCATGCGCGAGGGCGAGCTGTGGCAGCTCTACCGCCCCTTCCTGGAGCGCCTCAACCCCCGCTTCGCCGAGTCCTGGGTGCTGGCCCGCCACCTTTTCCGCGCCGCCTACGCCCAACCGCTGGTGCCGCCCTTCTACTCGCGCCACGTGCCGCCCTTCGCCACCCCGTGGCCGGGCCTGTACCACTGCTGCATGGCCCAGATCTACCCCGAGGACCGCGGCCAGAACTACGCGGTACGCGCCGGCGCGGCGGCCGCCCAGCAGCTCCTCACCCAGCACGGGTGAGCGACCCTCTCCGTACCGGAGCCCGTGTCCGTGACCTTGTCACCGCGCGTGCGTCATCCGCCAGAGCATCGCCCGGACCTCATCGGGCAGCGCCCGTAGGCCTTCGGCTGCGGGGCGATCCACCGCCCCTGCCCGCTCGAGCAGCGTCAGGTGGATGGCCAGCTCGAGGGCCGAGCCGTAGGCGACGCGCCAGTGGTACAGCCGGTCTCCCCCGGATCGTCGCTCACCCTCGGCGCCGTTGGCCGGCACCGAGGCGGCGGCGATCACCTGCTCGGCGAGTTCGCGAAACGGCTCCCTCACCGCAGCGGCGAGGACGAGGGCGCAAGCGGCGGCCGCAGGGCCTTGGCCTGCTCCGGCGGCTGGGTTGGGGCGGTGAGTGCGTGCCTGGGCGCCTCCCTTCGTGCCCGACCGCACGCACCTCCGGCGACGGCCGGGGTCAAGGGTGGCGAAGCGACCGCCAGGCTCCCCCTTGACGCCGGCTGGCCCGGCGCCGCACAGCGACAAGGCCAACGAGAAGAGGCAATTGGCACACCCCCACGCCGCGCCGCCGCGGCGGCCCCGCGCCCGCGTCCGTATCGGTGCCCGTCCGTATCGGTGCCCGTGTCTGATGGGATGAGTAGGTCGGTCTCCCCGTGACGGCGTGGCATGCTGCC
>JBBINC010000018.1:0-37384 GCA_037444085.1 Acidobacteriota bacterium
CGGCCCCCCGAGAAAGAAAGACACGGGCACGGACACGGACACGGGCACGGGCGGCGGCGGCGATGCCGCACCGGCGAGGCGGCGAGGGGTGGCGGTGCGGCGCGTGCCTCCCGTTCGTTCGCTTCCTTGGGGACTGCCGGCGGGCTGGCGCGGGTGGGCCGTGACCGCCTCTCCCTGGGGGAGTATCATCACGCGGCGGAAGGGGACCGTCATGTCGACGCCCGGGGAACTCTTCATCGTCTCATCGCCATCTGGGGGCGGCAAGACCACGATTATCCGCGGGGTCATGGAGGATTTGCGGCGCAGGGGCAGGGATGTGCACTTCTCCGTCTCCCACACCACGCGCGCTCCGCGGGGGGGCGAGCGGGACGGCGTGGACTATCACTTCGTCGAGCGAGGGGTGTTCCGGCGCATGATCGAGGGCCATGAGTTCCTGGAATTCGCAGAGGTGCACGGGAACTTCTACGGCACGTCTCGACGGGAGGTCGGAGGGCGGCTGGAGCGGGGCTGCGACGTATTCCTCGACATCGACGTCCAGGGCGCGAGGCAGGTGCGCGCCTCGGTGCCAGCGGCCATCAAGGTCTTCATCTTCCCGCCATCCCTCGCCGAGCTGCGGCGCCGCCTGGTAGCCCGACGGCAGGACGCCGCCGACACTATCGAGCTGCGTATCCGAAATGCTCTGAAAGAAATGCGAGAGTATGCGGAGTTCGACTATGTTATCATTAACGATCGCCTGGAGCAGGCGATCTGCGATCTCGCGCAGGTGGTCGCCACCTCGCGCCTGCGTCCCCGCAGCATGCAGGCGACGGTGCAGCCGATTATCGATTCGTTCGCGAGCGCACTGGAGGAAGGGTAGTGGCCGACGTTTCTCTTGACAGCACGTTTCGCACCATCCTCATCGCCGCCGAGCGCGCCGAGCAACTGATCAACGGAGCACGCCCGCGAGCCGACAGCCGCTTCGCCAAGCCGGCCACCATCGCTCTCGATGAACTCAACCAAGGCCTGGTTCCGTGGCGCCCGGTGAGCGCCGAGGAGTACGAGCAGCTCCGGCTGCAGAAGCTGGAGGCGCGCGCTGCCGAGGATCAGACTCCGGTCTTCCTGCGGCCACCGCGGCCCGAGTCTCTTCCTGCCGAGGAGGCGGCCGAGGCGGAGGAGGAGCCCCTCGACGAGGAACTCGACGAGGAGTTCGATGACGCCGACTTCGAGGATCTGGACGACCTGGCAGAGGTGGCCAGCGACGAGGCGGGCGAAGCGGCCCCCTAGGAGCCTGCGGCACCGATGAGGTCGCTGCGGTTCGCGCCGGTAGAGGGTTCCGCGGGCCTGAACGCAGGGCCTCCGGCGAGAGTTGTGGCCGCGCCGGGAGGGAGCCGGGATGGCTGTCAGGGCGCCCGGCAGCAGCGCGGTCTTCATCGTCGCTGGTTCTCCGGGGAGACTCCTCGGCCATGACCGCGATCGTCGTTCTGGGCGTCTCCGGCGGCATCGCCGCCTTTCGCGCGGCCGACTTGGCTCGCGCCCTGGTCAAGCAGCGGTGCGATGTCTTTCCCATCTTGACCCGCAACGCCGCCAGATTCGTGTCGCCAGTGACGCTCTCGATCCTGACCGGGAATCCGGCGCAGGTGTCGCTGTGGCGGGGCGCGGGAGCGTCGGTTGACCACATCGATCTGGCCCGGCGGGCCGACCTGCTACTCCTCGCGCCGGCTACCGCCAACCTGCTGGCCAAGATGGCCGCTGGGGTCGCGGACGATGCTCTGACCACCTATGCGCTGGCGCACCGGCGTCGGCTTGTCGTGGCGCCGGCGATGAACACCTTTATGTGGCGGCACGAGGCCACGCAGGAGGCGGTGAGGACCCTCATCGGGCGTGGTGCCGTCGTGGTGCCGCCCGGCGTGGGCGAGCTGGCCTGCGGTGACGTGGGGGAGGGCCGGCTCGCCTCGGTGGACGCGATCCTCGCCGCGGCGCTGGCCACTCTTCCGCGGCGCGGGCCGCTGGCTGGGCTGTCGCTGCTCATCACCGCCGGCGCGACGCGGGAGCCGCTGGATGCGGTGCGGGTCTTGACCAACCGTTCCTCGGGCCGCATGGGGCTGGCTCTCGCCGCTGCTGCGCAGCGGCTCGGGGCTGAGGTGCGGCTGCTGGCGGGGCGCGCGATGACTGTACCGGACACGGTTGACTGCGAGCACTTCGACACCGCGGAGGATCTCGGCGGCAAGCTTGCGGCGGCCGCCGGGGAGGTGGATTGTGTGCTGCATGCGGCGGCCGTCGCGGATTTTCGTCCCCTCCGCGCGGCAGCGGGCAAGCTGGATCGCCGGGCGGGCGGTTTGACTCTCGAGCTCGAGCCAGTACCCGATCTTGCCTCAGGGATTCCGCGCCGCCAGGGACGCCCGTATCTGGTCATCTTCGCTGCCAACGCCGCCGGCGAGCTCTCGGACAAGGCTCGCGCGAAGCTCCTCGAAAAGGGAGCGGATGCGGTTGTCGCCAACCCCATCGATGAGCCCGGCGCGGGCATGGAGACCGTCACCAACCGGGCCGTGCTGCTCTCCCGCCGCGGAATCGAGCGGGCGTTCGGGCTGCAGGACAAGGAATCTCTGGCGACCGAGTTGCTCCTCACCCTGGCTCCCGAGCTGGTGAGCGGGCGATGACCCTCTCGTCCAGGGAATTGCTGTCGTACCTGCGCGATCTCGGGTGGCGGGACGTCGAGGTGCTGCCGCGGTGCCTGGAGGCCCTGACCGCGCCGGCGACATCTTCCGCCTATCCGGCCGGCGGCGAATCCGATGACACGCTGGAGGGAATGGCGAAACGCGTGGCTGATTGCCGCCGCTGCCGGTTGTGCGAGGGTCGCACGCAGACGGTCTTCGGGGTAGGGGATCCTCGGGCGCGGCTCATGTTCATCGGCGAGGGCCCCGGCCAGGAGGAGGACCGTCTCGGTGAACCCTTTGTCGGGCGGGCGGGAAAACTCCTCGATGCCATGCTGCGGGCGCTGGGCCTGCCACGCCGCCAGGTCTACATCGCCAACGTGGTGAAGTGCCGGCCCCCCGGCAACCGCGATCCTCAGGATGACGAGGTGGCTGCGTGCCGGCCGTTCTTGGAACGGCAGGTGGAGCTCGTCGACCCCGCGGTCATCGTGACGCTGGGGCGGATCGCCGCCCATCACCTGCTGGGAAGAACGGAGGCCATGCGGGAGCTGCGCGGCCGCTGGACGAACTGGCGGGGGCGCCGCGTGCTGCCGACGTACCACCCTGCGTTTCTGCTGCGCACGCCTTCGGCCAAGGCCGATGCCTGGCGGGACCTCAAGGAAGTGCGCCGCGTCCTCGCGGGCGGCTGACTCCCGCCGCGCCTTGCGGCCGCCCTTGCGTGGTATAGTCAAGTTCAAGCGATGACCCGCGTGTGGCCCTTTCCGCCTTCTCTCCTCTACCCGCTGACGGCGGTGCTGGTGCTGCTGGCGGCGCTGCCAGTGTTGCTCGTCGGGTGGGGTTTCGTTCGTTCGAACAGTGAACAGGTGTCGACGCTCGAGACGCAGTACCTCACGCGGCAGGCGGTGGGCCTGGGACGCGAGATCGAGCTCTTCTTCGTCGATACCGTGGGCCGTCTGGAGACCGTGGCCCAGGTCCTGCGCCCCCGCTCGGGCGAGGCGGAAGGCCCTGGCGACGCGGCGGCGGCTCTCAGACAGATCGTCGAGTCCAATCGCCGCGTCATTCTGCTGCGGCTGCTCGACGACCGCGGCAAGGGGCCATTTGTCCAGAGTCGGGCCCTCCGCCCCGAGGCCGAAGACACGCTGGAAACGAGGCTCGAGGAGGCTTTCGCCCTCAACCTCTCGGGGAGATCGGTGCGGGACGAACTGCTCCGCCTTCCGGGTGGCGACGCCGTCGCGCTGGTCTCACTGCCGGTGAGGGATGGCGACGGCGCAGTGGTTGCGTCGCTGCAGGGCGTCGTGTCCCTGGAGTGGCTCGGTGGGCGCCTGGCCGACGAGGCCACCAGCGCGTCGACTGTCGATATCATCGACCGCGCCGGCGAGGTCGTGTTCTCCACCGATCTCGATCGCGTCGGCCGGAGCGCGGCTGAACACCCACTGGTGCGGCAGTTCATGCAGGCGCCCGTGCGCCTCACCACGACGTACCGGGATTCGATCTCTCCCGGGGGGAAGGAGGTGCTGGGCAGCCTGTGTCCGGTGGAGGGCGTGCCGTGGGCGGTGGTGGCAGCGCGGGACCTCGACGTCGCCTTTGCGGCAGTGCGCGCCATGGGCCGGCGTACCGCGGTGCTGGCCCTGATCACCACGGCCCTGGCGGTGCTCGCCGGCGTCGTCCTGGCGCGCCGCATCACGTCTCCGCTGCGTAACCTGGCCGAGGTCACGTCCGCCGTGGCGCGGGGGGAGTTCTCCCGCCGTGTTCCGGTGTCCTCTCGCAACGAGCTCGGGCAGCTCGCCTCCAATTTCAACCTGATGGCCGCGGAGGTCGAGAGCTTCGTGCAGTCGCTACGCCGGGCGCTGCGCGAGAACCAGGAGTTGATGCTCGACTCCATCCGCGCCCTGGCCGCCGCCATCGACGCCAAGAACCCCTACACAAGAGGGCACTCAGAGCGGGTGAGCCACTACGCGGTGGCGATCGGGCGGCACCTGGGTCTGGACAGCGGCGAACTGCAGAGGCTGGAGATCGCCGCGATCCTCCATGACGTGGGGAAGATCGGGATCGAGGACAGAATCCTCCTCAAGCCGTCGGCCCTAAGCGAGCAGGAGTTCGCCCAGATGCGCGGGCATGTTCTCAAGGGCGCGGCGATCGTGAGCCCGATCAAACGTTTGCAAGAGGTGCTTCCCGGCATACGGTCGCACCACGAGAACTGGGCTGGAGGGGGATACCCGGACGGCTTGGCCGGCGAGGAGATTCCGCTCATGGCGCGGATTATCGCTGCGGCGGACGTCTTCGACGCCATGACGACGCACCGCCCCTACCAACCAGCAATGGTTCTTGATTCGGTGCTGGCGCGCGTCCGGGAGCTTACCGGGACGCGCCTCGACCCCGAGGTGGTCGAGGCGTTCTTTGCAGCGGTCAAGGCAGGGGACCTTGTCCCGCTGGGAAGCGTGGAGGTGGCGTCGTGAGACTGAGAAGCCTCGGGAGCGTGCTGCTCGTCATTTGTTATGGCGTCGCCCTGTCGTGCGCCAGCAGCAGCCCTTCTGCCCGCAGCATCCAGCTGCCGCCCGAGATCAGCGCCGACGATCCCTTGGCTCCCACGCTCCTCATGCAACAGGGTCAGGCGCTGGTGCGTGAAGGCCGCATCGAGGATGGCCGAGCTCGACTGCAGGCGGCCCTGGCACTGCAGCCGACCAACCCGACGATTCACAACCAGCTTGGACTGGCCGAGATGGCGAGCGGTCAGCCGGCGCGGGCGATCGAGCATTTCACGCGCGCCCTGCAACTGACTCCGGCCTTCTCCGATGCGCGAAACAACCGTGGCGCGGCGTACATGCAGGCCGGCCAGTACTCGCTCGCCGAGGCGGATCTTCTTCAGGCGCTCGGCGATCGGTATTACCCAAACCGCGCCGGGGTGTACTTCAACCTGGGATCGCTCAACTTCCTCAAAGGAAACCTGGTGGCCGCGGAGGAGAATCTGCGGCGGGCGACCGATCCGACGGGGCCGATCGAGGCATACCTGCTGCTTGGCGACGTCGAGGAGCAACTCGGGAAGCTGGAGCTTGCCGAATCGGTGCTGCGCGATGGCGTGTCGCGTGCTCCGGAACGCGCCGATCTGGTGCTGGCCCTGGCGACGTTCCTCGATCGCCGCGGGCGCACCAGCGAGGCGCGCACGTACTTCGAGAGAGTCGTCTCGCTCGCGCCGGGCTCTGCGGAGGCCGAGCAGGCTCGGGTGCGGCTCAGGGCGGGGAGCTGAAGTGCCTTTTCACTACCTTCTGACCAACCTGATGGTGGACATCCCCGGGGCTCGGGGCGCAATCTTCGTGGATCCGGAGGGTGAAGCCGTTGAGCACGTCACTCGTGACGGCGGCCTTTATGAGCTGAAGCTGGAAGGCGCCTACCACGGCATCTTTCTGCGGCGCGCGGCGCAGCTTACCTCGGCGATCGGCGCGGGCGAACTCGAACGTCTGGTGCTGGCGGGCTCGGGGCTGCAGATCGTCACGACAGCCCTCAGGGACGGGTATTATCTTGTGTTGGTGCTGGACGCGGGCGCGCCGATCTCGCGCGTGCGTGGTCCGATGCTCCGCACCGCCGCCGCGCTGAACAACGAGATCGTCTGAAGGCGGCGTCCTGTTCGGGGGGTGACGCGTGGAGTTCTGGGAACGCCTGCGGAAAGGTCTGGGGGCCACCCGTGCCCTCTTTGGCGAGCGATTGGTGGGCGAGGGGGGCGGCATCCGCGCCGACGCCCTCGAGGAGGCGTTGCTGGTTGCGGACGTGGGAGTGGAGACGGCGGAGGCTGTCGTTGCCGACTTCCGGCGCGTTGGTCTCGCCGAGGTCGAACAGTCAGGTGGCGAACTGAGGTGGCTCAAGGCACGTTTGCGCCGTCTTCTCTCTGAGGACACCGCCTCCCCACCTCGCGGGGTTCCCCATGTGGTCCTTGTGGTGGGCGTGAACGGCACCGGCAAGACAACGACGGTGGCCAAGCTCGCCGCCGCCACCCGCGGGCGGGGGCGCAGCGTCATCATGGTCGCCGCCGACACCTTTCGCGCGGCAGCCGTCGAACAGCTGCAGAGCTGGGGAGAACGCGTGGGTATCGACGTAGTGTCGCAGCGCGCCGGAGCCGATCCCGCGGCAGTGGTGTTCGATGCGCTCACGGCGGCCAAGGCACACGGGGTTGCCGAGGTCATCGTCGACACCGCGGGGCGCCTGCACACGAAGCACAACCTCATGGCGGAGTTGGAGAAGGTGCGACGTGTGTGCGGCCGGGCAGTGCCCGGGGCGCCCCACGAGGTGTTGCTGGTCCTGGACGCCACCACTGGTTCCAACGGTCTTGCCCAGGCGAGGGAGTTTCGCGAGCATGCGGGCGCCACGGGGGTGGTGTTGACCAAGCTGGATGGCACCGCGAAGGGTGGGGTTGTCCTTGCCGTGGTGAAGGAACTGGGCCTGCCCGTCCAGTGGGTGGGGGTGGGAGAGGCCGTGGATGACCTGTTGCCCTTCTCGGCCGACGCCTTCGTCGAAGCGCTCTTGGAGCCGCTGGAGGAGCGCCGGCCGTGAACTGGGGAGAACACATGCGGCGGGCGTTGGCCCTGGCCGAGGCGGGGCGATACGGTGCCAGTCCCAACCCCATGGTTGGCGCGGTGGTCCTGGACCAAGCGGGGGGGGTGGTGGGCGAGGGCGCCCATCGCCGGTGCGGGGGCCCGCACGCCGAGATCGAGGCGCTGGCAGCGGCGGGGGCGAAGGCTTGCGGGGGGACGCTGGTGGTGACGCTGGAGCCCTGTGTGCACCACGGCCGCACTCCGCCATGCGTCGATGCCATCCTCGCTGCCGCGGTGCGCCGCGTCGTCATCGGGTGCATCGATCCGAATCCGGCGGTGGCCGGGCGCGGCATCGAGGCTCTGCGAGCGGCGGGGGTCGAGGTCATCGAGGAGGTCGAGGGGGCCGCCTGCAGATCGCGTAACTCTCGCTTTTTCCACTACATGAGCACCGGCCTGCCGTACGTCACGTTGAAGATGGGGGTGACCCTGGACGGCAAGCTGGCGGCGCGGGGGGGGCGGTCGCGCTGGATTACCTCCGAGACATCCCGCCGGGAGGGGTATGCGCTGCGGGAGGAGTACGACGCGCTGCTCGTGGGGGTCGGTACGGTTCTGGCCGACGATCCGCGTCTTGTGCGGCACCTCGGGTTCAATCCGAACCCCCATCTGCGGCGGGTGGTGCTTGATTCGCGCCTGCGCACGCCTCCGGACTGCACGTTGTTGCGCCACACGCCATCTGACGTCGTGCTCTTCTGTACGGAGCGGGCAAGCCTGGACCGTCGCCGCGCGCTCGAGTCGGTGGCGGCCACGGTGGTCGAGGTGGGGGGGGACGAGCGGGGGCGCTGCGACCTCCGCCAGGTGGTGAAATGGCTCGCTGCGAGGGGAATCAGCTCGTTGCTCGTCGAGGGGGGAGGGGAGACCCACTGGTCGTTTCTCAAGGAGGGCCTGGTGCAGCGCGTCCACGCGTTCCTCGCCCCCATGCTGATGGGCGGCAAGGAGGCGATTCCGGCGGTAGGGGGGCCGGGCTTCGCCTCTCCGCAGGAGGCCGTCAAGCTGAGATTCGAGGAGGTTCGCAGGCTGGATGGGGATCTCGTCCTGATCGCCGAGGTCGAACGTGTTTAGCGGCATGGTCGCGGCGGTCGGCAAGATCGTCGGCACGCGCCGCGGCGGGGGTGGCGCGGTGCTGGAGGTGAACTGTCTGCTGCCGGGGGGGCCGATTCTCGCCGGCGAGAGCATCGCCGTCAACGGGGCGTGTCTCACGGTGGTATCGCCGGGCGGCGGGGGATTTTCTGCCGAGCTGTCCCAGGAGACGCTGCGCCGCACCACCCTCGGGATTCTCGGCCGGGGTTCCAGGGTCAACCTGGAAAGGGCGCTGCGCCTCGGCGACCGCGTGGGCGGGCACCTGGTTTCCGGCCACGTCGACGCCACCGCCCGGATTCTCGACCTCAGACGCGAAGGGGGTTTCAAGGTCATGCGGTGCGAACTTTCGGCCGCCCTTGCGCCGGAGGTTGCTGAGAAGGGCTCGGTGGCGGTGGACGGCGTCTCGCTGACGGTTGCCGCGGTGCGGCCGGGCTGGTTCGAAGTAGCGCTGATCCCCACGACGCTGTCGGCCACGACTCTCGGTGAACGACGTCGCGGCGATCCGGTGAACCTGGAGACCGACGTGCTGGCGAAGTACGTGCGTCGAGCCGTCACCGGCGGCGGCAGGATCGAGACGGTGTGGAAGGAGTGGCTCGGTGCGGAGGGTTGAACCGGCGTTTCCGGATCTTCTGCCCGTGACGCACCGCCTTGGCGGGCAGCCTGCCGGCGTCGACGGGGTCGTTCTCGACCTGGTGGAGATGAGGCTGCGTTGGGGTTCCTCCGGCCTGCCCGCGGTCCGGCGTGACCGCACTGTGCCAAGAAAACCGGTGCGGGCACTGGTGCACGCCGCCGTCGCTCGCGAGGAACGCTCTTGGCTGGACGAGCTTGTCGCTGCCGGCAACGGACTTCTCGTTTCCCTCGACGGTGAGCTGTCCCCCGAAGCTGTGCCGGTGCCGCGTCTGGCCGGGCAGATCGTCGTCGTCGTGCCCAGATTGTCAGCGGCGTGGGGCGGCCCGGCGGCCCAGCCATTGGCGCCTTTTCTCGACCGAGGTCTGGAAGTTGGTGTTCTGCTGGCGCTGGCGCCGGTTCCGAACGGCATCGAGGAGGTGCACCGGAGCGTGGCCGAGAGCGCCCGCGCCGGTGCCCAGTTCGTGGCTGCGGTCCCGCTCGCGGTGCCGCCCGCCGATCGCCATCACCTGTACGACGCCCTTTCCGGGGAGGATGGCGACACCGAGTTGGAGAACCTTCTCTTCCACTCGGATATCACCGCACTGATGGAAGCGTTGGAACGGGAGACAAGTCGGGCAGGTGTGGCGGCGGGAGTGGGGGAGTTCGTCCCGGCCCCAGCCACCGCGACTTCACCCCGGGGAGTAGCTCGCGGGACGTCCGAACTGCTCCTGTGGGCTCGGCGTCTCGATGCCCTCGACGGCATCAATTCGCCCGGTTGGCAGCTACGTCGTGCGGCGCGGGCCCTTCTTGCGGCTGGCAGGGACCCCCTCGTGCTGGCCGCCGAAGACAATCTCCGGATCGTCCCAGGGTTCGACCCCTGGGTTGAGGCCTTTGCTCGTAGCCTGTGGCATGGCGGTGGCGAGCCCTTTGATGGCGTACGGCACCGATGGATGGCTGCGTAGGGGCGCGCCGCAGCGACGGCCTGTATCTCCACCTGCCCCTTCACCCCGATCGCTGCTTGTACTGCGCCTTCGCCAGTCCCACCGCCCTCGAGCCGGTGGCCGCGGTGATCGAGGCCACCATTCCCGAGAGCGGGCGGTATCGCCGCCGCCGGGAACTGGCCAACCTGAATCTGGGGCGAGGTATGCCGCCCCTGGATTCCCGGCAGCGTCTGGCCGAGCAGTTCCGCCCGATCTTTGGTGCGTTCGTCCCCTCGCCCGGTGCCGGGGTGACGCTCAATGCCAGTCCCGAAAATCTCAGCGCCGTCGCGCCGGCCGGTCGGCGCGCACCTGGTGTGACGCGTCTATCCGACCACGCGGGGGTGGCTGGTTGGCGGTGAACTCCTGCAGGCGCTCTGGTAGACTCGCACGAGGATGAGACGCCTGTGTTGCTGTGTGCTGATCTGTCTCGCCGCCCCCAGCGCGAGCGCAGGGGATCTGGTCCTCGCGCCGGGTTTCTCGCCGGGTGACCTTGCCGATCTTGCGGCCGTGATCGCCGACGCCATCACCTTCCCGCAGCTGGCCGAGGCGGCCCCACTGGGGTTGACCGGGTTTCACGTGGTGGTGGCGGCGGGGGGGCCGGAGGTGGCCACTCGGGCAGACTGGTGGAATTCGGCGATGAAGGACCGGGTGGTGGGCAACGTGTTGATCGCCCCCCGCGCTTTGTTGCGCAAGGGGTTGCCGATGCGCCTGGACGTCGGGGTCCAGGTCGGGAAGGTCTTTGGCCTGACGTTCTGGGGTGGGGAGGCGGCGTGGGGCCTCATGGAAGGTGGGGCTTTGCTTCCCGCCGTAGGGTTGGCGGGCAGCTACTGCCGCCTCGAAGATTCCCCGGTAGCCCTCGAAATCGGTGAGGCCCGTCTCACTGTCTCCAAGGGGTTCGCCGTCATCACTCCCTTCGCCTCGTTGGGCTTGAGGCGCGAGCGGACCTCGGCCGAGCTCGACGTGCCATTCGCCGGGGTTTTCACGGTGGAAGATGAGCGCGTCACGGGAGCGGCCGGGGTTGTTGTGGGCGTGCCGCCGCTACGTTTCGTCGCCGAGGTGCGCCGGGCCGCGGCCACGGGGTTCTTCGTCGGCGTGGGGGTGGGCCTGTGAGGAACGAGCTCGGCTTGGCAGCGGCACTGGTGGTTGCCTACGCCCTGGTGGCGGGATGTGGGCCCAGGGAGACGATCGAAGAGCGCGTGACTAGGATGCGCCTGCAGTACGATGTGGAGCCCGACGGGTTTCAACCGCGCTGGACCGCGGAGGGGACCCCCGAGTTGGTGCTTTCTCTGCGGGTCGTGAACAACGGCAGGGACAACCTCGACGCCCTGACGGTGCTGGTGCGGGTCATGGCGCCGGCGGGAGAGGACCGCGCGGTCCGCCGGCTGGCCCTGGATACCCGGGGGCTGCGGCCGGGGGTGAGCGAGCAGCTCTCCGGGGTACTGCCGGGGGTGGAGTTCCGGGACGGGGACACGGTGCTGCTGGAGCGGGAGGTGGATCCGCCCGCCTCGGAGCGGCATCTTTACCCGGAGTACGCGGCCGTGCGGTAGCCTTTGCGGTGTCGTGAGTGGGCGCGGAGTCTGCTGGCGAGGGGGGTCTGGGACATCGATGTGGGGTGCATCCAGGTGTACAGATCTCAATTGGCGCCGCTGGCGTCGAGTCCGAAGCGCTCCAGGAGGATCTTCTCCAGGCGGGGGCGGATGACCAGTTCGAAGGTGCTGTGGTTGGCAGGGAACAGGCGCTGGGAGGCGTTGCGCAGCGCCTCGATGAGGCGCAATCCGGTGCACAGGGTGAGATCGCGATCTTCCGCCAGAACCTGCGCGGTGATGTCCACCATGAGCCGCAGCTTGCGCAGGCTGCGATCCTCCTCGTGCAAGGGGTCGTGCTCGGCCATGCCGCCCAGGTCAACGATCATCGGCCCGAGCGAATTTCCTCAGGGCAACGGGTCTCCCCGGGGCGGCCGTTGAGGTCCCCGCTGCTGTCTTGCGCCGCCACGGCAGCGGAACTGGGCGGTGAGATCGTGCGCCGCCATTTTCGACGCCTGTCCAGCGGGCAGGCGGATGAGAAGGCTGCCAACGACTGGGTGACGGCGGCCGACCGTGAGAGCGAGGAAGCGATCTTTGAGTTTCTCTCCCGTGCCACGCCGGGAATCGGCTTTCTGGGAGAGGAGCGCGGCGGCTCGGAGGAGGGTGGCGAGAGGTGGGTCGTTGACCCACTCGACGGCACCCTGAACTTCGTCCGAGGCTTTCCCCATTTCGCCGTCTCGGTAGCGCTCGTGCGCTCCGGGCGGGTGGAGGTCGGGGCGATCTACGACCCGATGCGGGACGAGCTGTTTACCGCCGAACGCAACGGCGGCGCCTTCCGCAACGGCGACAGACTTCGGGTCAGCGATCGGACCGGCCTCGCCGGGGGCTTCGTCACGACCGGTTTCCCGTTTCGCATCCACAGGCACCTCGAGGCGTTCCTCGGAGTTTTTCGCGATGTCTTTCCCGTCGCTGCCGGACTTCGGCGGCCAGGTGCTGCGGCGTTGGACCTGGCCCATGTCGCCGGCGGGATCTTCGACGCCTTCTTCGAGTTCGGCCTGTCTGCATGGGACATCGCGGCGGGAGCGCTGGCCGTGGCCGAGGCGGGCGGGGTGGTCAGCAACCTGGATGGCGGGCCGGACGTCCTGGCGAGGGGGAACATCGTTGCGGGAGCTCCCCAGGTACATCGTGAGTTGCTGGCGCTGATCAGGGGCCATTGTTCCGAGGCAACAATCACGGATTGAGTCCTCACCCGGGAAGGGCGACCCGCCGTGCGGCGAAGCCGAGTGAATGGTCTCTCCTTGCGCATCTTGACCCTTTGCGTTAACTTGATGTAGAAGCGGCGGTCGGGGAGGTGCGTGATCGGCATGGGAGGTGTTCCCCCGCGGGAGTCCGGGTCGCGGTCGGGGATATTGCCAGTACCGCGGCGGCTGTTCCGCCGCGAGCGGGATCTGGAGCGCTACCTCAACCTCTGGCGGCTTTCCCTCGTGGGTGTCTTCTTGCTGGTCATTTCGGCACTCCGGGGGCTTCGAGGCCCGGGACCGACCCCGAAGAACGTTGCGTTTCCCTTGCTCCTGGTGTACTTCATCATGGCTGCGGGGCTGCACGGCGCGCTGAGCTGGAAGGGCTGGAGGCGGTGGTTGCCGGCGTGGGTGGTGGGCGCAGACCTGCTGTTCATCGTCGTCGTGCACTTTTCCTTCCTCCTGGTCGATCAGCCGTTGGTGACGACCAATTCGCAGATCACATTCCTCGGGTACTTCGTCGTGGTGGCACTCGCAGGGGTGCGTTCCGACCCAGGCCTGGCCAGGGCGGTGGGGATTGCGGCGCCGGTTTCCTACGCTGCCATCGTGTTTCTCGCCGTAGCCTGGCGCGGTGTGGACATGGCGCTGCCGGATCCGGTGTTCGGGTCGTTCCGCTGGGAGGTCCAGGTGGTGCGTGTTCTGGTGCTGGCGGTGGTGACGCACCTGGTCACCCTGGACGTGGCGCTGGGCGATGTCGATCGCACGGCGGCGCGCCAGGACCCTCTCACCGGCGCGTTCAATCGCCGCCACCTGGAGGAGATTCTGCGCCGGCAGGTGAACCACTCGCTCAGGCTGAATCGCCCGCTGGCCGTGCTCCTGCTGGATCTGGATGGGTTCAAGGAGTTCAACGATCGCCATGGCCATCTCGCCGGCGACCGGGCGCTGGCGGATGTGGCAGCGGCCCTCGCTGGCCGGCTGCGGTCCACCGACATGGTGGCGCGGTATGGGGGCGACGAGTTCGTGGTTGTTCTCCCCGATACGGCGGGGGAGGAGGCCCGCCGGGTGGCGTGGGATCTGGTGGACGTGGGACAGCAGGGCCTGCGGTTTTCGATCGGGATTTCGTGTCTGAGCGAGGAGTGTTCTACCGTGCAGGAACTGCTGGGTGCCGCTGACCAGGCCTTGCTACGCACCAAGCGCTCCGGCGGGGGTGTTCGCGTTGCCGGCGAGCGGGCGTAGGACTACTGGGGGAGGAGCGACTTGTCTGCGGGCGCAGTTCTTGGCTACGGGGCGAGGCCAAGGAGCGATGCGACTGATCGCTGGCGCGGCCAGAGCATGAGGAGTGCGAGCAACGCCGACGCCTCCAGGGCCCAGAACCAGTCCTGCCGTCCTGCCAGGAAAAGCGCCGCCAGCGCTGCGGCGGCCAGTGCAGCGCCACGCGCCAGTGCCGCCGCCTGCGCGGCCAGGTGGGCCTTCAGGAGCGGGGCGGGGTCGGCACTGAGCGCGAAGACGCGGCGAGGCGAGGCAAGCATCGCTCCACGGACCGGAAGCAGGGTGAGCAGGTTGAGCGCGGCGAGGGTGACGAGGATGCCGAGCACGGCGTCGGCCTGGGCGAGGGGCGGGGGTCCGTCGGGAGGTGCAAGCCAGGCGAGGAATGCGGCCGCGGCTACCAAGAGGACAGCACCGGCGTGCATCCGGTAAAGATATCGCATGTGCCGGTGCAGGGGGGTGATCACGGCACCATCTCCGACTCATCCTATGGAATTGGGTCAGTTTCGTCAAACTGGGTGGTTGCCTTCGCTCGTGGACACGTGCTTGAAGCACGCCACAACAGCGAAACCCCGCGCGGCGGGGTTTCGACTTGGCGGGAAGACCGCCCGGATCCTTGCAGTGGGTCACGCGGCTGCGAGATCCGTGCAACGCCCGCGGCCACCTCGGCAGTCCCAATATCGGCCCTGGTCGCCATCGTGTCAAGGGGCGAGCAGCGTCGCCAGTGAATCTCCGGGGCAGGTCACGGCCAGGTGACTGCGACGGCCTCCATGACGCTGACGGCGGTTTCCAGGGCGGTGGTGCCAGCCTCGCCGTCGACGATCGGACCGTTGAGGCCCCGGCAGGCGCGCTGGAACGCAAGGTGTTCGGCTGCCAGAGGTTCCGCCCGCTCGACGGGAACCTCCAAGGGCACGATTTCCGGCTCCTCGCCGCCGCGGGAGAGGCGATACGCGGAGACCATCTGTTCGGCGAAGTCGACGGAGAAGTACGCGTCAGGTTCGAACAGGCGGAGCTTGCGCACGCGCTCCGAGGAGACTCGGCTGGCGGTGAGGGTGGCAACGCAGCCGTTGGCGAACTCCAGCCTGACATTGGCGAGATCGACGCGTCCGGAAAGAACAGGAACCCCGGCAGCTCTCACCTCGCGCACCGGAAAAGACGGGTTGAGCGCCTGGGCGAGCTGGATGTCGTGCACCATCAGGTCGAGCACCACGTCGATATCCAGGGAGCGGCGAGTGAACGGCGAAAGCCGCTGCGCCTCCAGATAGCGGGGGCGGGGCCGGCGCGCCAGGACGGCCTGAACGGCCGGGTTGAAGAACTCGACGTGGCCCACGGCCAGTACGGCGCCGTGCTCCGCCGCCAGGCGAGTGAGCTCGCGAGCTTCGTCCACCGAGGACGCAATCGGCTTTTCCACCAGCACATGGCGGCCGGCAGAAAGAAACGCCCCAGCCACCTCCCGGTGGAGGACGGTTGGGGTCGCGACAACGGCTGCCTCGGCGCGCTCGATGGCCTCGTCCAGACTGACGAGGGGGCGCACCCCGTGCACTCGACAGATCTGCTCCCGCCGGCCGGCGTCGGTTTCCACCACTCCGACACACTCCCAGCCCGGCAACGTCGCTGCCAGCCGAACGTGGTGACGCCCGAGGTGCCCGGCGCCGATCACTGCCACGCGAATGCGATCAGGGTCGCTCATGGGAGCATAGGGTACGACCACCGCCGACCGCGGACAAGACGTCGCGAGTGAGGGCGGGCGGCGCTGTACGCTACACTCGCGCCTCATGATCGACTCCCATGCGCATCTGTCCCTGTTTGCGCCCGGCGAGCGTTCGGGTATCCTGAAGCGGGCCCGGGACGCAGGTGTCACGGCGGTACTGGCGCCGTCCACAGGCCGGGACGACCTGGAGGTCGTGGCGGCGCTACCCCAGACGCACGGGGGGGTTGTCGTGGCGTTGGGCATCCACCCGCACCAGGCCAGCGAGCTCGATGCAACCTCCAAGCGGCTTTTGGAGCACGCCCTCTCGCAGCCCGGTGTGGTGGCGATCGGGGAGATCGGCCTGGACTTTCACTACATGCATTCGCCGGTTGAGGACCAGCTGGCCGCCTTCGCGTGGCAGTTGGGGCTGGCCAGAGAGCGGGGGCTGCCGGTGGTGCTTCATCACCGCGATGCCTGGGAGGAATTTCTCAGGGTGCTCGATCGGGCAACGCCGGTGCAGGGCGTGGCCCACTCGTTCACCGAGGGGGCCGAGGGCGTCCGGGAGGTGGTGTCCCGCGGGCTGGCCGTGGGGATTTCCGGCATGGTGACGTTTCCCCGCGCCAAGAACGTGCACGCCGCAGCCATCGCTGCGCCCGCGGGATCGCTGCTGGTGGAGACCGACTCGCCGTTTCTCAGTCCCGTTCCCCACCGTGGGAGGACCAACGAGCCAGCGCGAGTGAGACTGGTGGCGCAGGAGGTGGCCCGCCTGCGCGGCCAGAGCATCGAGGAACTCGAAGCCGCCACCGACGCGGTGTTTGCCGACCTCTTCGCGGCTCCGCGGGGTTAGGGCACGACCATTGGGATGGTGGTGGGGTCCTTGGACAGGTCGTCGACCACGGATGCGAAGCCGATCACGCTTCCCCCGGGGGTGAGCACCCGCACGATCGCGAAGGCCGAGGCCACACCGGCCGGCATCACCGACTCCCGCAGGATGGCCAGGCGGCGCTGGGCCGGAACAGTGCGAAACAGCGGCCCGCCTACGGCGCTGCCGGCGCTCGAGTAGAGCTGTACCTGCACGTCGACCGGGGTGGTGCCGGGATTGACGAACTCCAGGTTGGTGTAGAACGGGGCGTCGCTGCGCAGTCCGGCGAGGTAGCCGACGCGGTCGGAGGTCAACGTCGCATCCACCGGGACGCCCGGGTAGCTTTGCCCGTAGGTGGGCGCTCCCGGCGTGGTCTGTGAATAGGTGCGAGCGAGCACGGTGATCGGCTGGGTGGAGGTGACGAGGATTGTGCCGACGTTGTTGCCGGAGAGGGCAAAAAGGCTGGTGAGGACGTCCGCCCAGAACGCCTGCTGCTGGGCGGCGAGCTGAGCCGTCCCACTGGCCGACTGGCTGGTTCCAAAAAAGGAGAGGGAGAGTTCGGCGGTGGCAGAGGATGTATTGAGAACGGCGAGGTCGGAGAGCCAGAAGGCGGGAGAGAAACCGGGAGTGTGCGCGATGCCCGAGACCCAGAACGTCTGCGTCTGGGAGGAACATGAACCCTGGTAGGTCACCGTCGTCGCCGGCGAGGGCGCCGATGTTCCGCAGGCGCTGTTCGCGCTCACCCGAGCGTACAGCGTGGCGTCGACGCCGGCGGCGAATGTGACCGAATAGCCTGGCGAAGAGACCAGGGTGTTGATTGACCCGGCGAACGACGCGTCCGCCGCCGTCTCCAGGGTGTAGGAGGTGGCGCCGGTGACGGCCGGCCAGGTGAGGTCGGTCTGGACGGAACTGCCGCAGAGCGCGGAGCTGGAGGGGGTGAGCGCGACCGGAGCGGAGGGAGGGAAGCAGGCGCCGGTCAGCCGGGCGCGTGCCGTGCTGGCGTCGATGATCGGGCGGATGACGTTATTGCGGGAATCCTGGACCAGTGAGCCGGTGCCGGCGAGGGCGGCGCGCACGGCGGCGGGCGTCGTCCCGCCCTCCTGGCTCAGCAGCGCCGCCACGCCGGCGGCATAGGGGGCGGCCGCCGAGGTGCCGCCGAAGCACCCCACCAGGCCGCTGGTCCGGCGGGTGGTGGTGGCGCAGTGGGACGGGGCCAGCACGTCGAGCTGAGGGCCGGAGTCCGAGTAGCAGGCGATCATGCCCGCCGCCGTGTTGCTCATGCTGCACCCGGCCTCGCCCGAGCACTGCCCCTTCGTGCCGAATGACAGGCCGCCCACATTGGCGTCGATGACGGCGCCGACGGCCATGGAGTTGGACAGGCACCCCGGCCAGGCGACCCCGGTCTTGCAGCCACCGTTGCCGGAGGCCGAGATCACGAGCACCCCAGCGTTGGTGAGACTCTGGAAGGCGGTGTACAGCGAGGGGCTGTCGGCGTCGCACGGCTGCGCCGGCACGCCGTCCTCGCCTGGAAGGTTGTAGTACCCGCCGAGAGACAGGTTGGCCACCTTGACGTTGTGGGGGTTGCCGCCGGTGGTCACGCTGGCGATGAGTCGATTCAGGCCGTCGACGATCTGGGAGGTACTCCCCGAGCCGGAGGCGTTCAGAACCTTGATGGCCACGATGGCGGCGGCCGGAGCGACGCCGTTGGCCGAGCCGGCGGCGATCCCCGCCACACTGGTGCCGTGGCCCTCGTCGTCCATGGGATCGGCGTCGTTGTTGATGGCGTCCCACAACTTGATGGTTTTGGTGCCGGCCGGCGACAGCTCGGAGTGGTTGTAATCCACCCCGGTGTCGAAGATGGCGATGCCCACGCCGGAGCCGGTGAGACCGGCGCTGTGCAGCGCCGGGACGTTCATCGCCGCCTTGCCCTCGGCGCGCATGGCAGTGGCGACACGGTTGGGCTCCAGCGACTCGATGCGCGGGTCGGCGGCCAGGGCGGGAATGCTTGCCGCGGGTAGGCGGACCGCCAGGATCGGCAGGTGCGAGTAGCGGGCGACCACGCTCATCCCGGCAGTGACCAGGTCAGCGATCAGCTCGCCTCCGGCGGCGTCGATCCAGGCCAGTTCGATGGGATGCCCGGGGCGCAGCCGGGTGGCCTCGGCCACCGCCGGGGGGCGGCGCAGCACCGCCATCACCTCGATCGCCTCGTTCTCATCGTGCGCGGCCGGTGCAAGGAGGTCCCGCGTCACCTTGGCGTACCAGGGCCGCTCGTCGGCCGGCAACCACAGGTCAAGCGCGCCAAGCTCCGCTCGCCCCTCGATGGGGCGCGCGGCAGCGGCCGCTGCCAGCCCGGCGATACAGATGAACATTACGATAGTCCGCCACGTTCGCACCATGGACAGCACCTCCTGAGGCTGCAACCCAACTAGGGAAGAGTATTCTGTTCCCCCGCTGGGGTCAAGGAACGCGCTGGCGACAGCGTGTCCCCTGGCACCTGGAACGATGAACTCCGCCGGTGCTCAGGCCGCCGGCGTCGCTGGAGGTGGCTGGTGACGAAGGGTGCACAGAAGAGTCGGCTGCTGGCGGGCCTTGTGCTTCTTGTTGGAGGCGGTGTGTTGCTGGCTCCGAGGGTGATTGGCATCGACCGGGCGCCGCTGTGGCTGCTGGGTTTCGGGGTGCTGGCCGCGCTGTACGGGATCTTCGTGCGTTCGGCCACCTGGATCGAAGCGGGAATGGCCGCGCTGGGACTCGGCTCGGGGATGGCGCTGGGGGACGTGACGGCGGCGGGAATTGCCAAGGGGGAGTGGCTGCCCCTGGCGCTCGGGGCGGCGTTGCTGGGAGCGTGGGGGCTCGTGCGCCTCACCGGCAGCTCGAGGCGATGGTGGCCGCTGGTGCCGGCCGTCATCCTGCTGGCGCTGGCCGCGGCGCGAATAGATGGGCACGTGCCGTGGCGGGTGCCTCCGCCCATCGAGGAGGCGGTACGCACCTGGTGGCCAGCCGGCCTGGTTGTCGCGGGTGTGTTCCTGGTGGTGACCGCCCTTCGCCGTCGCGGGTAGGAGGCACCGCAGACAGCTCCCGGCGACTGGTTGGTTTCGCGGAGCGATCAGTTGGTGAGGCGGAGCACCTCGCCGATGCGGATGGTGGTGTTCGTCATGCCGTTGATCTCCTGCAGCGCCGCGACCGTGGTGCCGAAGCGCCGCGCTATGGTGTACAGGGTGTCGCCCCGCTTCACCACGTATCTCGATGGCCGGGAGGCCGTTGTCGCGTACGCGACGCGTCCGCCGCCGGAGGGGTCGCGAGGGACGACCAACTGCTGGCCGATGCGAAGGCGCCTGGGATCGCGAATCCCGTTGGCCGCCATGATCGTGGAGACGGAGGAGCCGTAGCGCCGCGCGATGACCCCCAGCGTGTCGCCCTGGCTGACCACGTGCAGAAACCGCCTGACCCGCTGCGCCGGCGGGATGGACGAGATGACCTCGGCGACCTCGCTCTCCCGTCCACAGGGGACAGCCAGCTGGTAGCTCCCGTTCACCGGCGTGAGCTTGTAGGTGAGCGCCGGATTCAGAGCCGCCAGCTCGCCCTCGCTCAGCGGTCCCCGCTCCCCCAGGACGGCGAGGTCCAGTGCACCGGCGACCTCGACCCTGGCGAGGCATTGCGGTGTCTCGACAAGGGCGGGCAGGCCGTATCGCTTCAGGTCCTTGGTGACCACCAGGGCGGCCCACATGGCTGGCACGTAGTTGCGGGTTTCACGCGGGAGGTGACGGCGCAAAGCCCAGAAGTCCCGGCTGCCGCCGCCGCGCCGAATCGCGCGCTCCACCCGGCCGGTGCCGGAGTTATATGCGGCGAGGGCGAGCTCCCAGTCGCCGAAGTGCGCGAAGAGATCGGAAAGGTGGGCGACGGCGGCGCGGGTCGCCAACTCCGGGTCGTTGCGCTCGTCGACCAGGCCATCGCAGCGCAGCGAATACAGTCGGGCGGTCCCCGCCATGAATTGCCAGAGCCCCTGCGCGCTGGCGCGGGAGCGCGCTTTCGGGTTGAAGGCGCTCTCGATTAAGGGGAGAAAGGCCAGATCGAGAGGCAATCCGGCACGGGTCAGTTCCTCGCGGATGAATGGCAGGTAGCGGCCGGCGCGTTCCAGGGCGGCAATCAGCCTGTCCCGATACGGGCCCGTGTAGAAATCCACCAGGGAGGCGACCTCGGGCCGCATGACGACCGGGAGGTCGAACGCCTCCCGCTGTGACAACTCGGCGAGTTCGGCCAGCCTTTCGGCCGGGACCGGGCCCGGCTCGGGTGGGACGTCGTCCCAGCTTGGCTCGGTGGGAGCGAGGTGCTGCCGCAGTCTCTCGAGTTCGTCGATGACCCCTGCGGCGTAGGTCAGAAACGCCGCTGATCCGTTGCCGGACTCCCGCGCCTGCGCCAGCGCCTCGGCGATGAGGATCTCGCAGTCTCGAAACTCATCGGCCAGGCCGCGCGTCGCCGCTTCCTCGGCAGCCTCGAGCAGGGCATCCACGGCGGGGGCTGCGGCGATCGCCTGCGCCTCCGCGGCGGGGGAGCCGGGAAGCGGTTGCAGCGGAGTGGGCAGCTCGGCTTCGGCTTGCACTTGCAGGGAGGACCGGCAGGCGAGGCTCGAAAGCGCGAGAATCAGGACGAGGCCGGCGGACCGGGAGGTCATTCGCCTCGGAGCAAGACGTTGAGGGTGAGCGTCACCTGGCGGAGCGGCTCACCGGCTGACAGGTCGACATCGATGGGCTGGAGTTCACCGACCGAGCCTCCGCCACTGCTTAGCAACTGAATCGTGACGCGGCACGACGCCGCACGGGCCAGCGCCCTTCCCACGTTCTCCTCGATGCGCCGCTTGATGTCACGGCGCGAGTTCAGCGAGGTGCGCAGCAGCGCGTCGAGATCGAGCGACGGTTGCACCGCCGCCCGCGGCTCCGGCCGGGAGGTGGCTGCCTTTCGCACGTTCTCGAGCTCCGCCAGGATATCGAGCGAGGAGGCGACTCTGACGTGGCGCATCTCGGGGGTGCTGGGTGGGCCGTCGTCGGGCATCGTGGCAAACTCGACCTCGGCGGGGGCCTCCTCCTCGGCGATAGCCTCCTCGAGGACTTCCTCCGTGGCCGCGTGGGCGGGGGTGGCTGCCAGCTCCTCGGCGTCTGGCAGGTCCTCTGGACCTTCGGCGGTCAGTTCGGCGTCGCGCGGCAGTTCCTCAAGCGGTGCGGCCACGACCACCGCTTCTTCATCGGGTGGCTGAGCTTCTGCGGCGGGCGAGGGTTCAGGCGCAGGCTGTTCAGCCAGGTCGGCTGGTGGCCGTGGCACCGCCTCTGGAGCCTCGGCAAAATGCTCCGTCTCCAGACCTTGCGCGGCTGCGGCACTCAGTGCAACGGGGTCGAACGAGACCACCGGCGTGGCGCGTTCCGGCGTGGAGGGCGCGGCCCGACCCGAATCCTGTACCGCCATGCGCCGTCGCAGGTTCTTCAACGTGAGCTTGGTGATTGCCTTCAAGGTCTCGAAGACGCCATCTCCCTGCACCGCGATGGCCTCGAACCCCTGGAGCACACCGTTGGGGTTGAGCGCCCTCTCCAGCTCGTCGACGCCGAGGATATTGCGGAGGTCCCGCTTGTTGTACTGGAGAACGAGGGGAATCGTCGAGACGTCGAGCCCCAGCTCGGCGAGGTTCTCCTGCAGGTTGTGGAGGCTTTCGACGTTGACATCCGCCATCGGTCTCTGGGAGTCGGCAACGAAGACGACCCCGTCGACGCCTTTGAGAACGAGCTTGCGGGTTGTGTTGTAGAACACCTGTCCGGGCACGGTATAGAGCTGGAGGCGGGTGCGGAAGCCGCCCACTTTCCCA
The DNA here is from genome assembly GCA_037444085.1 of Acidobacteriota bacterium. Classification (GTDB taxonomy): domain Bacteria; phylum Acidobacteriota; class Thermoanaerobaculia; order Thermoanaerobaculales; family Thermoanaerobaculaceae; genus CALEVZ01. The sequence goes on from JBBINC010000018.1 coordinate 22,307, forward strand.
ACCTCCAGGGGTAACAAGTCGAAGAACAAGGTGCGATCGGTCTCGGTCTCGAGAGAGACCATCTCTCCGCGCGAACCGGGCGCCGTCTTGGCGTAAATGTAGGAGAGGTTGGTGGTCTTTCCGCACAGGCCAGGGCCGTAATAGACGATCTTGGCCGCCATCTGCATCGTGGCCCAGTTGAAGAAGACCATGTCTACCCACCCTCGGCGTACGGCATCAGAGTGACGCTAGCACACGAGCAAGAAGGGGTCAACGTGTCGGCAACGGCATGCGCGGCGCTACACCCGCGGTGCGGGACGGCGGCTAGACGCGGCAACGCGGCCAGGGCAATGGCGCGGTAGGCGGAAGAAACGTCGCCAGGAAGGGCGGCGAGGTGGGCGGCAACTGTGCGCGCATCATCCCTCGCCAGCGCGCCGGTGAGCGCTTCGAGCCCGCGTGCAGCCAGCGCCGCTCCGCAGGATGCGCGCACCAGGGGTGCCAGTGCGGCCTTCACCTCGCCCGGACGAAAGCCAGCTTGCTCCAGCGTCTCCTTGGCCAGCGCGATCACCACATGCGTGAGGTTGCCAGCGATGGCGGCGGCGGCGTGATAGAGAGGTTTGTCGCCGACCGCCAGCCGACGCGGCTGCATGCGCAGTTGCCTCGCCAGGTGGTACGAGGGCTGCTCGGCGGCAGGCTCGCCTTCAATCGCGGCGAACGCGCCTGCCAGGTCGGGGGGCCGAGGGGTTGGCGGGGGGAAGGCGAAAAGGGGATGAAATGAGCCGATGGCCGCCCCTTGCTGCCGACACGGATCGAGGACCGCGGCCGGATGCAGCCCGGAGGTGTGAATGACGGCCCGGGTGGTCGCGCCCAGCATCGGGGCGATGGCCGCAGCCGTCTCGGCCAGAGCATCGTCCGCCACGGCCACGAGATAGTAGGACGCAACTGGCAGAGGGGTGAGGAGTTGCGAGACCGGAATGCCCGGAAGGAGCCGGCGAGCTCGCCGCCGGGAGGCCGGCGACCGCGACACGATCCCGACCACCGGCACGCCAGCCGCCCGCATGGCGGTGGCCAGGCCGAGGCCGCATCGTCCTGCGCCGATGAGAACGCAGGTGCTGCGCATGCCGGCATGGTACCCTAACATTTGCAGTGCGCCGTATGACCCTCCTGAGGATGGGTTCGCTGTGGATGAGGCGTTGAACGAGCGGGAGAACGAGGTCCTCTGCGAGGTGGTGGAACTCTACCTCGGTTGCGGCGAGCCTGTGGCTTCGCGGTCGGTGGCCGAGGCCTCGGGGTTATCGCTTTCGCCAGCCTCGATTCGCTCGATCATGGCGCATCTGGAAGACAAGGGCTTTCTGGAGCAGCCACATACGTCCGCCGGCCGAGTGCCCTCGGATACCGGTTTGACGGTCTTTCTGGAGCGGGTTCTGCGCCGCCCTGCGCTACCTTCCGAAGAGCGCGAGCGGCTTTGCCGGATGCTGCCGGCTTCGGGCACGCTCGAGGATCGCCTGGATCACGCCAGTCGCGTTCTTGCACAGCTTGCCCGCCAGGTGGGCATGGCGGTGCGGCCGAGCACCTCGTCGGCGCCGATGAGGTCGTTGCACTTCGTCAAGGTGGACGAGAACCAGGTGCTGGCGGTGCTGGTGACCACCGGCGGAGTTGTCGAATCGCGCCTTCTGGCGGTCGAGCGCTGTTTCGGGGATGACGAGCTCGCTGGGGTTTCGAAGTTCTGCACCGAGACATTTGCGGGGCTGTCGCTACGGGCGATTCGCGATCGTCTGTCCGCGCTCGTCGACGAGGAGAGGACTCGCTGCGATCACCTTGTCGCGGCGGCGGTGGAACTCGCCGACAAGGCGACGCGCGAGGTGCCAGCAAGCGGTGCAGCGGTATTCGTACAGGGGGTCGAGAATCTCCTGGCGAGCGCCGGAGAGGCGCAGCACGAGAGCCTTCATCGTCTCCTGGCATCGCTGTCGGAGCGGACGGCGCTGATGCACTTACTGGACCGTTTCCTCACCTCGGCCGGCCTCCGCGTCGCGCTGGGTGGGGAACTGGCCGCGGTGGGAGCGACGAGAATGGGGATGGTGGTCTCCTCGTTCCGACTGGCCGGCGGCGAGGTCGGGTTGGTGGGAGTGATCGGAGTACGGCACATGAACTATCCTTACCTGGTCCCGGTCGTGGACTTCGTGGGGCAGCGGATGGCCGAGCAGGGAGGAGGGCTGTAATGGAGGACGTGAAACCGCTCGACGACGTCTCGGTCCTGGAAGAGCTGGACGACGGTACGATCGAGATTCTCGATGACGGGCTGGACGTCGGAATCGATCCCGGCTCCGAGGCGACGAAGGAGATCGAGCTGCTCCGCAACGAGCATGAGCGGTTGCAGGAGCTGTATGTGCGCAAGCTCGCCGATTTCGACAACTACCGCAAGCGGCAGGAGCGAGAAATGGCGGACTTCCGCAAGCTGGCGGGTGCCGAGGTCGTGCGCGATCTTCTGCCGGTGGTGGACAACCTGGAGAGGGCGCTCGCGGTAACCTCCGCAGGATCGGGCGGATTGCGCGAGGGAGTGGAGCTTGTACTCCGGCAACTGCGCGACACCCTGACCAGGCACGGGCTCGAGGTGCTTGATCCGTTGGGTGAGGCGTTCGATCCCGCGTTTCACGAGGCGGTGCAACGGCGCGAATCGCACGAGGTGGTGGAGAACACCGTCGTCGAGGTGCTCCAGAAGGGGTTTGTGATGCATGGCCGGCTGCTTCGCGCAGCGATGGTGGTGGTGGCGGTGCCCGGCGCGGGCGCGGCGATTGCATCGCTGCCTTCTGAGGAGGGTGGATGAGCCGCGTCATTGGAATTGATCTGGGAACGACCAACTCCTGCGCGGCCGTGGTGGAGGGGGCGCGCCCCGTGGTGATTCCCAACCGGGAGGGGGCGCGCACGACTCCCTCGGTGGTGGCCCGCGCCAGCGACGGGGAATTGCTGGTGGGACAGATCGCCCGCCGCCAGTCGCTCACCAACCCTGCGAATACCGTCTATGCGGTCAAGCGGCTGATCGGGCGCAAGTTCGACACGCCGGAGGTGGAACGCGCGCGCACCCTTGTTCCCTACTCAATCGTCCGTGCACCCAACGGCGACGCGGCCGTTGAGCTCTCCGGCAGGGCATGTTCCCCCCAGGAGGTCTCCGGGCACGTGCTGCGCGAAATCAAGGAGTTCTGCGAGGCAACTCTCGACGCCAAGGTGGAGGACGCGATCATCACGGTGCCCGCCTACTTCGACGATTCCCAGCGCCAGGCAACCAAGGATGCCGGGGCGCTGGCCGGGCTCAACGTGGTGCGCATTATCAACGAGCCAACGGCGGCGTCGCTGGCCTATGGATTTGGGCGTGGCGGGTCGGAGACGATTGCCGTGTACGATCTCGGCGGCGGCACCTTCGATATCTCGATCCTGGAGATTGGCGAGGGACTCTACGAGGTGCGATCAACCGCAGGCGACACCTTCTTGGGTGGCGAGGACTTCGACGCTCGTCTCATCGACTTTCTCATCGAGTACTTCTACCGGGAGACCAAGGTTGATCTGCGCGGCGACTCCATGGCCATGCAGCGCCTGAAGGAGGCCGCGGAGTCGGCCAAGTGCGAATTGTCCTCGGCGCAGGTGGTAACCATCAACTTACCGTTCATCGCCACCGACGGCGGGCAGGCGCTGCACCTCTCCTACACCATGACGCGGGAACAACTCGAGGATCTGGTTGGCGACCTCGTCCAGTCCACGCTCGAGCCTTGCCTCAACGCTCTCGACGCCGCCAAGTTCAAGCCCGGCGACATCCAGCAGGTCATCCTCGTGGGCGGCCAGACGCGCATGCCGCTGGTGGCCCGCACGGTGGAGGAGTTCTTCGGCTGCCGCCCCAACCGCGACATCAACCCCGATGAGGTGGTGGCGGTCGGCGCCGCCATCCAGGGCGGAATCCTGCACGGCGAGATCAAGGACGTCGTCCTGCTGGACGTCACGCCTCTCTCCATGGGAATCGAGACCCACGGTGGCCTCTTCACCAAGCTCATCGAGCGCAACGCCACCATTCCGACCCGCAAGTCGCAGATCTTCACCACGGTCACCGACAACCAGCGCTCGGTGGAGATCCATGTGCTGCAGGGCGAACGCGAACTGGCGAGCGAGAACCGCTCGCTGGGGCGCTTCGATCTGGTCGGGATTCCGCCCGCGCCGCGCGGTGTGCCGCAGATCGAAGTGACATTCTCCATCGATGCCAACGGTATCGTGAGCGTCGCGGCGCGGGACTCGGCTACTGGCAAGGAGCAGTCGATCCAGGTGAGCCCGGCCAGCGGCCTGTCGCGGGAGGAGATCGAGCGGTTGATCGCCGAGGCCGACAAGTACCGGCGCGACGATGCCCGCCGCAAGGAGGTCAGGCTCCTGCGCAATCGGCTAGAGGGCCTGCTGTACACCAACGAGCGCGTCTTCAAGGAGTTCGGCAACGCTCTCGACGCCGCCTCGCGCGAGGAGGTGGAGAACACCCTGGCGAAGGGGCGGCGGCTGCTGGAATCGGACGACCCCGAGCTGCTGAATCAGGCAATCGACAGGGTGCAGGGTTGCTCCCGTCACCTCACCGAGGTGATGCTGGTGGATCCGCGCCAGCTCCTTTCCGGCCTGTCCACAGGTGAGTCGAGGGATTAGCTGCGTCGAGAGGTTCGTGTGACTGCCAGACGTGACTACTACGAAGTGCTCGGCGTGAGCCGCAACGCGTCCCCCGAGGAGATCAAGGCGGCCTATCGCGCCACGGCGGTGAAGTTTCACCCCGACCGCAACCCCGGCAACCCCGAGGCCGAGGAGAAGTTCAAGGAGGCGGCGGAGGCGTACGCGGTCCTGTCCGATGCCAACAAGCGTGCCCACTACGATCGCTTTGGCCACGCGGGCGTGGGCGAGCAGCCGTTTACCGGTTTCGATTCCACGGTATTCGGGGATTTCGCCGACATTCTCGGCAACCTGTTCGGTTTCGAAGGGTTCTTCGGCGGGAGGCGGAGCAGCAGCGGGCCGATTAGGGGCTCCGATCTGCGGGTGGGAATCACGGTGGAGCTCCCCGATGTGGTGGTGGGCGTGGAGCGCACTCTCACCATCCCCCGTGAGGAGAACTGCGAGCGGTGCTCGGGCTCCGGCATGGCAGAGGGTGCCCGCCCTGAGAACTGCACGGCATGCGGCGGGCGCGGGCAGGTGCGCTTCGCACAAGGCTTCTTCACCATGTTGCAGGCGTGCCCCCGTTGTGGAGGAGCAGGCAAGGTCATCACCAACCCGTGCGGCGAGTGTGGTGGCAGCGGCCGGCAACGCGTGCGGCGGCAGGTCACCGTGAAGGTCCCGCCAGGGGTGGAGGATGGAACCCGTCTGCGACTGGTCGGGCAGGGGGAAGCCGGCGCGCGCGGTGGCCCGGCTGGGGATCTCTACGTGGTGCTTGAGGTGCCGCCGCACCCACGTTTCGCCCGCGACGGCGCCGACCTGCACGTGGAGGAGGAGGTTTCCGCCTTTCATGCGGCGCTGGGCACGACCCTCGAGGTGGCGACCCTGGACGGCCGGGCGAGCGTCGCCGTGCCCGCCGGCAGCCAGTTCGGAGACACCGTTGTGGTGCGCGGCAAGGGTCTGCCCAGGCTGCGCTACGCCGGCACCGGTGATCTGATCGTACATCTCAAGGTGACGGTGCCGAAGAAGTTGTCCAGACGCCAGCGCGAACTCCTCGGCGAGATCCTGTCCGATCTGGACAAGCCATCGGTGCTCAAGCGGGTCAAGAAGATCATTGAAGGCGGGGGCGGATGAGCGAGTACCTGCTGGTGACGTGCGAACTCCCGCCGTCACTGGAGGGGAGTCTTACCGAGGCAATGGCGTTCTGGCCGGTGCTCGGCTGTCAGGTGGAGGATGTCGGGCCGGATACGCTTCTCGTCACCGTGTACGTGGCGCCAGCCAACGCGGGTGCACTGGCCGGCATCGCCCGCCACCTGGCGGCGCTGGGGGCGAGAGAAGTCGACACGGGAGCCCTGCCGGACGCCGACTGGCTGGCCGAGTATCGCCGCCTCGTCACCCCTCGGGCGGTGGGACGGCGTTTCTGGATCGATCCGCACCCCGCCGCGCCGACGCCGCCACCCGGCGATCGCGTTCATCTGCTGGTGGAACCCCGACAGGCGTTTGGAACGGGCAGTCACGAGTCAACCGCCCTGGTCCTTGAATGCCTGGAACAGATCGATCTGCAGGGCAAAAGCGTCTTGGACGTCGGCACCGGCTCTGCCATCCTGGCGCTGGCGGCGGCCGCGCTGGGTGCAGGCTCGGTCATCGGATTCGATATCGATCTCGAGGCTGTCTTTGTGGCGCGGCAGACGGTTGGGGCGCAAGTTGTGTCCTATCCGGTGGCGCTCTTCGCCGGCCCGGTCGCGGCCATCGGCGCGATGCCGCGGTTCGAGGTGGTGCTCGCCAATCTCTTGCCGGCGCAGCTCGACCCGATTCTGCCGGATCTGAAAATCCTGCTTGCGGATGCGGGAGAGCTGGTGGTCTCGGGCCTGCTCGCTGGACAGCGCGCCGCCACGGAGGCTGAACTTTGGCGTTTCGGGCTGGTTGCGGTTGGTGCGCTGGGAATGGGCGAGTGGGTGGCGTTGCGATGCCGGCACGCGCGGCCGCAAGCGTGACGCGTCTGGTCGTCCCCGGCGGCGAGTTGCGACATGGGGCGCTGCTCGTGGGCCGGCACGCCGCCCGACATGCCTGGGTGGCGCGGGTCAAACCGGGCGATCGGCTCGAAATCCTGGACCTTGAGGGTTCGGTGGCCTCGGCGGTGCTGGTGCGGTGGGAAAAGGGCGCCTGCCTGGTTGAAATCCACGACGTCGAACGGGAGCGGGGTGAACCGCCCGGACCCCTGGTGCTGGCGCTGGGAGTTCTGCACACGGAGGCGTTTTCGTGGGCGGTCGAGAAGGCGACTGAACTGGGCGCCACCAGCATCCAGCCGGTGCTCTCGGAGCGCGTGCAGCGCCGGGATCACCGCGCTCGCGGCGACCGCTGGCGGCGCATCGCTGCGGCGGCGGTGGCGCAGTGTGGCAGGTCGCGCCTCCCCGATGTAATCGAGCCAAGGCCCCTTGCAGACGTCTGCTCCGCCGCGGTGGGTGCCCGCTGGCTGGCCGATTTTCAGGCCGGGGGCGAAGGCAGCGCCGGCGCGGGCACCGCCGGTGGCGCGACGGTTCTCGTCGGCCCCGAGGGCGGTTTCACGGCGGAGGAGGTGCGGCTCGCGCGCGCCGCGGGGTTCTCGGGCCTCTGGCTCGGTCCCCGAACATTGCGCGCCGAGACGGCGGCCGTGGCGGCGCTGGCCCTCGCCCAGCGCCATCTGGGATGGTTGAGTGCAGCCGAGTGGAGGATGGCTGGCATGACGCAGTAGGTCCAGCTCTGGCGGAGGGAGGGTGGCGGTGCAAGGAGGCCGCGATTGGCGGCGGTTGGTCCTCCTGGTATCCTCACGGGCCAGTGCCGCGGGTGATCGTCCATCGGCTCTCCGGGAGCAAGAAGGCGCTCGACGCGTGTCGCCTGGTAGAGGGGCTCTACCTGGCTGGCCGGCGCGTCGTCGTGTGGCTCGCCGACGAGCGAAAGGCGAAGATGTTCAACGACTACCTCTGGACGTTCGCTGACGAGTCGTTCGTGCCTCATGTGCTTTCGGCCGACACGGGCGCCGTCGAGGAGCCGGTCGTGGTGACCACCGGAGAACTCGGGAGAGGCAAAGGGGCGCATTCCCTGGTGCTGCTGGACCCACCCGAGCACTTGGAGCCGCTTGCCCTTTTCGAGGACGTGCATGACTTTGTCTCCACGGCGCCGGGCGATGCCGGGCGGGTCGACGCGTGGCGCAACGCCGGCTTCGAAGTCACGCAGGTGCGGGGGGGCACGAACACGGGACTGGGCGGTCCCTGATTCCTCACTCGCGGCGTCGGCCTCGAACGCAACGAGGGCGACGCGCCTCGCCGCGCCTCGGGTCGGCTGTCCGTCGGGTGGACCCGGGCCGCTACCGGTCGGACGCGTTCGGCCCGCCTCGGTCCCCGGGCGTGACCACGAGGGAGAGGGTCCCCGGCCGTCAGCCTTCAGGGGGTCGGGAAGGCCCATCAGGCCGTGGTAGAATCTCGCTCCTCGCCACGCGCGAGGGGACGGCTGGAGGATGTCGAAATGAAGAGGACCAGCGGAGTGCTCATTGTGGCGCTGATGGCGGCTGCGGCGACGCTGGCGGCCCAGGAACCGCCCGCCAAGATCGGGTTCGTCGATGTGGAGCGGGCGGTTGCCACCATCGACGAGGGCAAGGCCCGACTCGCCGAATTGCGCGACTGGGCGCGTCCCCGCGAGGAGGATCTGGCGCGTCTGAGCCGGGAGATCGAGACGCTACGCTCCGAGATGGCCACCAAGCGGGGCACGGTGTCGGAAGATGCTCTTGCCGAAATGAACCGAAGGCTGGTGGCTCGGCAGCGGGAATTCGAAGACAGGCAGCGGGTCGCGCGCCGGGATTTCGAGGAGCGCCAGGCGGTGGTGCTGAAGGAAGTGGGCGAGAAGCTCACTGCGGTCATCACGCAGTATGCCGACGGCAACCGCTTCACGGCCGTGTTCATCCTCAAACCCAACGAGCTCGTCTATCTCGCGAACTCGGCCGATCTCACCGACACAGTCGTCAAGCTCTATAACGAGAAGTACCCGTTCACCGCAGGCAAGCGGTGAGCGGCGGGAGAGGGTGAGCGGTGGGACGCAGACTGAAGCGCAAGCAAATCAAGCGCGACCAGTTCATCACGCTGGTCGACCGGGGCATGGCCTGGATGGGGCAGAATTGGCGAACCGCTTCCATGGTCATCGGTTGTGCCGTGGCGCTGGGCGTGGCCTACTGGGGGGTGACGCTGCTGGTTGCCACTCGCGGCGGCGCTGCGGCGCACGCCCTGAGCGAAGCGGTTGCGACTTTCGCTGCGCCGGTCGGCAACCCCTCGGAGGGCATCGGGGGGGCACGCTTCGCCACCAACGCGGAGCGCCTCGACGCCGCCGAGAAGGCGTTTCGGCGCATCAGCTCGAGGTACCGTTTCACCGCGCCCGGCCGCACCGCGAGGCTCTATTTGGCCCGCGTCGCCGAGGAGCGAGGGGATGTTGATGCGGCAATACGGTTGCTCTCCGAGCTGGCAGACAAGCGCAGCGACAATCCTGTCATCGGGCTCGCCACCCTGGATCTCCTGCGGCTGCGCCTGGCGCGCGGCGAGGGAGCGCAGCTGGTGAAGGAGCTGGAGGCGATGGTGGCGGGAAGGGATCCACGCCTGCCCAGGGATCTGGCGCTGTTCCAGCTGGCGCAACTGTGGGAACGACAAGGTAACGCCGAGGAGGCTGTGCGCCTTTATCGCAAGCTCACCGAGGACTTTCCCGAGTCGCCCTACAAGTTCGAGGCGCAACAACGCCTGAACGCCGCCTCGTGAGCTCTCCGCCCGCCGGCGACGGGCGAGCCTCGAGCTTCGTCGAGATCATCGCCACCAAGCGCGACGGCCGCGAGTTGAGCCGCGACGAGGTTGCACGCTTCATCCGCGGTGCGAGTGATGGGAGCATCGGAGACGAGCAACTCGCGGCCATGCTCATGGCGCTGTGCATACGGGGAGCGTCCACTGCCGAGACGCTGGCGCTGGTCGAGGAGATGCGCGACTCGGGCGCGCTCTGGGCACTCAACGAGGCGTTCCCGCACACCCTCGACAAGCACTCGACCGGCGGTGTGGGCGATTCGGTTTCCCTTGTCTTCGCCCCGGTCGTCGCCGCCTGCGGCATCCCGGTGTCGATGATGGCGGGCGCCGGCCTGGGCCACACCCAGGGCACGCTGGACAAGCTCGCGGCGATCCCTGGCTTCGCCGTGGCTCGTTCCCGGGCGGAGGCGGTCGCCCGGCTGGAGCGGTGCGGGGTGTGCTTCGCCGCTCAGAGTGACGAGGTGGCGCCGGCCGATCGCAAGCTGTACGCGCTGCGAGATCTCACCGCAACGGTGCCGTCGCTGCCATTGATCGTGGCCTCGATCATGTCGAAGAAGCTGGCGGTGGGGGCCGCGGCCCTGATCCTCGACGTCAAGGTGGGGAGCGGAGCGTTCTGCAAGGCGGCCGGCGCGGCAAGGGAGTTGGCGGCCGCACTGGTGGGGGTGGCGCGGGCCGCCGGGCTGCCGGCCAGGGCGGTGCTGACCGACATGAACGAACCACTTGGTCGGCGGCTGGGGTGTGCCTCGGAGGTGCGCGAGGCGATCGAAGTTCTCGAGGGACGCGGATCGGGCCGCCTGCGTGAGGTGACCTTGGCCCTGGCCGCGGAGGGGATGGCACTGCTTGGCAGAGCGCCCGGTGAGGCGCGGCGGGAAGCACTCCTGGCGCTGGAAAGCGGCCGCGCTCGCCGCGAATGGGATCGCATGGTCGAAGCGCACGGGGGGGACCCCGACCCCAGTCGGTTGGCGTTGCCGGTGCGGCTGGTGGAGGTGGTGGCAGCGCGCAGCGGTTACGTCGCCAACGTTGACGCCGAGTCGCTGGGTTGGATCGCAGTGGCGCTGGGAGCAGGCCGGCGCTTCAACGGCGATCGGGTCGATGATGGCGCCGGACTGGTGGTGCATGTTCGCATCGGCGACCAGGTAACCCGCGGCCAGCCGATGGCGACGCTGGAGCTGGGCCAGCGAGAGGTGGATGGCGAGGCCCTGGCGGTGCGGGCGTTGGCGGCCTTCTCGCTGCACGAGGCGCCAGTGGCGCCAGGCCCGCTCATCGCCGCCGCGCTGGGAGGCGAGTGAATCGGTGTTGTACCGCCTTGAGGGAGTGAGGGTCTCCTTCGGCGGGCGCGAGGTGCTCCGCGGCGTCTCGCTCCAGCACGACCTTGGCGAGAAACTGGCCCTCCTGGGACGCAACGGCTGCGGCAAGACCACCTTGCTCCGGCTCATCGGCGGTGAGATCGAGCCGGATGAGGGGGTCGTGGAGCGCTCGCGGGCCTTGCAGCTGGCGCGCGTGGAGCAGCATCTCGCAGACGGGGCGGCAACCGGGGTGTTGGAGTACTGCCTCGGGGCTTTTGGCGGGTTGCTCGCCATCGAGCGAGAGGTCGCCGCTTTGGAGGGTGACTCGGGTGCCGGTGGCGAGGCGGCGCTTGCCCGCCTGCAGGAGCTGCACGAGGCCTTCGAGCGATGCGACGGCTACCGGGCGCGGCCGCGGGCCGAAGCGGCGCTGGCGGCGCTGGGTGTTCCCCGGGACTTCTTCGGCCGTCCTCTCGGCGCTCTCTCCGGGGGCGAGCGAACGCGGGTGGCGCTGGCGCGAGCTCTGCTCTCCCCGGCGTCCCTCCTGCTTCTTGACGAGCCTACCAACCACCTGGATCTGCTCGGCGTCGACTTTCTCGCCGACGAGCTGGCGCGGCGGGACGGCGCGGTGCTGCTGGTCACCCACGATCGGGAGCTGGTGGATCGGATGGGCGGAGCGATCCTGGAACTCCATGGAGGGCGCATCGAGCGGTACTCTCCAGAGTACGCCCGGTATCGCCGGGAGCGGGAGGCTCGGCGCACACAGGCGCGCAAGGCGTGGGAGCTGCAGCGGGCGGAGATTCTGCGGCAGGAGGAGTTCATCAGGCGCAATATCGCCGGCCAGAACACCCGGCAGGCGCAGGCACGGCAGAAGCTGCTGGCCAGGATGACGCGTCTGGAGCCGCCGGAAGCCGACGCCCCGGCCGTGAAGTTGCGTTGGCCGGCCAGCGGCCGGTCGGGAGATCGCGTGCTCGAGGTCGCCGATCTCACGCTGGGACACGGCGCACCCCTGCTGGCAGGCGTCTCGTTTGTGCTTCGGCGGGGGGAACGCCTGGCGCTCGTGGGTCGCAACGGTACCGGCAAGTCGACGTTGCTGAAGACGATCGTCGGCTTCCTGCCGGCCCTGGGCGGCAGCATCCGATTTGGTGTGGGCGTCGTGCCCGGGGTGTACGACCAGGAGAGCGCCGAGACCGGAGGCGAGGCGAGCGTTCTCGATTCGCTTCTGCAATGCCGGCCCGACTGGGCGCCTGCCGACGCCCGTGCCTGGGCAGGACGTTTCGGGTTTTCCGGGGAGGCGGCCGAGGCGCCGCCCCATACGATGTCGGGCGGAGAGCGGGCGCGTGCCACCCTGGCGCGGCTGCTCGCCCAGGCACCCAACCTGCTGGTGCTGGACGAACCGACCAACCACCTCGACATCCCCACCTGCGAGGCGCTGGACGAGGCGCTTTCAAAGTACCCGGGAGCGGTGATCCTGGTGAGCCACGACCGGCGCCTGCTGGCGCGGGTGGCCACCGCTGCGCTGCTCCTGGAAGGTGGCAGGGCGAGGTCGTGCCAGTCTGTGACCGAGGCTTTCGAACGGCTGGGTCTGGCGGCGGAGCAGGGAGCGGCGCCCGCCCGCGAAGGGCCGCCGCCAGCTCGCCGCTCCCCCCTCGAAGAGGAGCGCCGGCGTCTCAAGCGGGACGCGGCGCGCGCCCGCCAGCGCGCCGACGCGCTCGCCGCCGAACTGCAGGCTGGCCAGGAGCGCGCGGCTGCCATTGAGGCGCTGCTTTGCGACCGGGAGGTGTACTCGGACCCTCTCCGCGCCGGCGCGCTGGCCACCGAGGCGGAGGAGCTGCGCCAGCGTCTGGGCGAGCTTCTCGACGCCTGGACCGACGCAGAAGGGGACGCCGAGGCGCTGGAAAGCAGCCTCGCAGCGCTGTTTGGCGCAGAGGAGTGAGGCTCGCGCATGGGCGCGTGGGCGACCAGAGACCTTCGTTCACCGGGGCCGGCAGGTGAGCGCGGCGCCACGAGCCCGCCGGCCATCATCGGCGGCTTGAGCCCTCTCGTGTCGAACCCGACTGAGCCCTCCGGGCTGAAATGGGCGGGCCCGGTCATGTACCAGAGACGCAAGACCGGGAAGAAGGGGGCGCGCTCCCCGGCCCGCGACGCATGGCCGGATGCGGCGAGTGCAGCAGCAAAAGAAGGAGCCCGCCGCGGTGATCGGCGGCGGGCGGGAAAGCGAATAGCAGGGCGTTGCTACAGCACTGCCTCGATGGGCGCCATCTCGCCGGCGCGAATCGCCACACCCTTGGCGGTCACGCCCGGCAGCACCCGATAGGCAAAGTGGATCGCGATCTGAATCTTGTTGTGGTAGAAGGCAGCTTCGCTGTCATCCTCGATCAGCGCCCGGTATGCCTTCTTGTCCGTGGCCTCGACGCCGCTGGCCTTGAGGATCGTGGCGAGCTTCTCACGCGCCAGAATGGCCTGCTCGAGCAGGAAGTGCGCCCCCAGGACGTCACCGACCATGTCCAGCAGCGGAACGGCGTTGAGCATCACAACCATCATCGCATCCGGCCGCTTGCCCAACCCCTTGGAAAGGTCCTCGATCTGCTTGAGCGCCGCCGCGAGCATCCACGCCGGCTCCATCAGCTGCGGATCGTTGCGGAGCTTCTTGAAAGTCTCCTCGGCCTTGCCGAGGAGGTCACGAATCGGTTTGCCGCCCTTCAAGGGGAGTTTGCGGGCGACGAAATCCAGCGCTTGGATGCCGTTGGTTCCCTCATAGATCGAGGCGATCTTGGAGTCCCGCAGGTACTGCTCAGCCGGGTACTCCATCGTGTACCCGTAGCCGCCGAACACCTGCAGGCACCACTCGGTGACCCGGAACCCCCAGTCGGAGGCCCACGCCTTGCAGATGGGTGTCAGCACGTCGACGTAGGACTGGTAGCGCTCCGCCTCTTCGCCCTCGGCGAGGCGGCTCATATCGATGTAGTACGAGGTCTGCATGAGCAGGGCGCGCATCGCCTGCACGTAGGCGTTGGAGGTGAAGAGCATGCGGCGCACGTCCGGATGCTCGACGATGGCTACCTGCGGTGCATCGGCATCCTTGAGCTTGGAGTAGTGGCGTCCCTGCAGGCGGGTCTTGGCGTACGCCAGGGCCGCCTGGTAGGCGGCGGCGGCGAGCGCTTCGGCCTGCAGCCCCACCTCGATGCGGGCGGGGTTCATCATGTAGAACATCAGCTTCATACCCTCCTGCTCTTCGCCGACCAGGAAGCCCTCGCAGGCGTCGTTCTGACCGAAGACCAGGGAGCAGGTGGGGGAGCCGTGAATGCCGAGCTTGTGCTCGATGTTGGAGCACGCCACGTCGTTGGCTTCGCCGAGCGTGCCGTCGGGGTTGACCCGGAGCTTGGGCACCAAAAAAAGGGACAGCCCCTTCGTACCGGGCTCGGCGTTCGGGGTGCGGGCGAGGACGGCGTGGACCACGTTCTCGGTCAAGTCCTGATCGCCGGAGGTGATGAATATCTTCTCCCCCTGAATGAGGTAGCGGCCGTTCGGTTGCTTGACGGCGCGCGTCTTGGAGGCGCCCACATCGGAACCGGCCTGGGGTTCGGTCAGGCACATGGTGCCGGCCCACTGCCCCGAGTACAAGCGCTCGCAGAACAGTTGCCGCATTTCGTCGGTGCCGAACTTCTCGACCAGGTACCCCGCGCCCCTGGTCAGCAGGGCGGTGAGGGACAGGGAGATGTTTGAGCCGAAGAAGAACTCGTTGACGGCCGTGCCGACCACCTCGGGAAGGCCCATGCCGCCGTATTCGGGGTTATTGATACAGCCGATCCAGCCGCCCTCCTTGATCTTCTGGTAGGCCTCATGGAACGAGGGAGGCAAGAAGACCTTGCCGTCCTCCCAGCGGGCTCCGACGCGATCGCCCTCGACATTGGCAGGAGCGAGAACCTCCTGGGAGAGCTTGAACGCCTCCTGCAGGACCATCTCGACCGAATCGGGGTCCCACGCGGAGAAGCGCTCGTGTCCAAGGAGCTCCCGCGTCGGGAGCCACTCGAAGAGCTGAAACACCACGTCCCGCATATCAGCCTGGTACGCCACGATGTCCCTCCTTCCCGTTCTGTCGCGCCTCCGAAGCAGCTCGAATGAACGCTCATTCATTCTGCACGGCGCTGCCCCGGAATGCAAGGGGTGTGGCGTCGGCGCGCGACGCGCCAACGACACGGGGTCTTTCGCGGGCACCGGCACGGTCACCGCCACGGTCACGGCCACAGGCACCGTCACGGTCACGGACAGTCACGGTTTCCGGCAGTCACGGGCACGGGCACGGGCACCGACACGGGCACGGGCACGGGCACCGACACGGG
>JBBINC010000019.1:0-37043 GCA_037444085.1 Acidobacteriota bacterium
GGGAGGGCGAGGGGTGGCGGTCGCCGGCGGCGAGGTGTGGATGGGCGTCTGGGTGGCGGTGGGAGTCGGCTCGACTGGCCGGGTTGGCAGCGGGGGACGCCCGTGCATCGGGGCGCTGGCGTTGGCGGTCGGGGGCAGGAAGTTCGGGCCGGCGGAGTGCGAGGTCGTCGCCTGGTGCGCCGGTGCGGCAACCGGCGCCCCGGTGGGCGTCGGAGTGGGGGTCTGTTCGCCGCCGGGGGGCGCGGTTTCGCCCGCGGGTGGCGCAGGCGATGCCACGCCGGGGTGGGGGGTGGCCGTGGGGGCAGGAGAGCCCGCGGGAAGGGAAGCGGCTGCCTGCTTCCCCGCTTCGGCGAGCGCGGGCGTGGGGGTCGCCTCCGTAGCCGCCGTCACCGAGGGAGAGGCGGGGGGACCGGGTCGAGCGACGGGCGACGGGGTGTCGCTGCCGGTGATGGCCAGCCAGGCCAGGGCGACACCCGTAGCGGCGAGGGCAGTCACGGCGAGGATCACAACCCCCGCCCGGGAGGCGGGCCGCCGCCGCGGCGGCGTGACCAGTGGCAGAGCCCGCCGGGCGAGGTGCGCGGCCTCGTGCACCGCCGCCTCCCGGCGGGCGCGGGCGAGGGCGTCGGAAATCAAACTCACCTTTCCCTCCCTGCCAGAACCCGGGCGGCGCGACGCACGTGGCGTGCGCCCAGCGCCTCGCATCCCTCCGCGTAGCCGGCAAGCATGGTTGTATCACACAGAGCGTTGATCAGGCGAGGCAGGCCGCGGGAGTAATAGTGCAGCAGCCACAGCGCCGGCGCCGTGAACGTGGGGCGGCCGTTGGCGCCCGCGACGCCGAGGCGATGGCCGATATAGCTGCGGGTTTCGGCGCGATCCAGGGGTTCGAGGTGGTAGCGCACGAGGATGCGCTGGCGAAGTTGGCGCAGCTCGGGCCGGGCCAGTCGGGCGCGCAGCTCCGGCTGGCCGATGAGCACGATCTGCAGCAGCTTGCGGTCGTCGGTCTCAAGGTTTGACAGCAGGCGCAACTCCTCCAGCAGCGAGTCGGACAGAGCCTGTGCCTCGTCGACGAACAGCGCCACGTTCTCGCCGGCGGCGACGCGGGCAAGGAGAAACTCGTTGAGCCGCCCGGTAAGGCGTACGCGGTCGTTGCCTCTGGCGTCCAGGCCCAGCTCCTGCAGGATGAAACGCAGGAGCTGCGTGGAAGACATCATCGGGTTCAAGATCAGGGCGGTTGCCCAGCCGTCCTTGAGTTCCGCCAGGATGGCGCGGCAGAGGGTGCTCTTGCCCGCCCCCACCTCGCCGGTGAGCTGGATGAACCCCTTGCGCTGCAGCAGGCCGAAGAGGACGTGGTCCAACGCCTCGCGGTGGCGCCGGGAGTAGAACAGGTACCGGGGATCCGGCGTGATCTCGAAGGGCGGGGCCGAAAGGCCGTAGAAGTCCAGGTACATGACGCTTGGCCTAAAGCGGTTGCGCGCGCCTCCTCACCGGCATTGTACGGCGATCATCGCCGCCCCGGTCTGGGGCCGCGGCGCGGCTACACCTTGGGGATGCGCAGCCTCTCGCCCGGCTTGATGAGGTCCGGATTGCTCAGCACATCCCGGTTGGCCTCGACGACCTTCATGTACAGGGCGGCCTTGCCGTAGTGCTGCCTGGCGATGCCGGAGAGGGTCTCGCCGCGCTGCACCTCGTGGATCGCCTCCTCTGGCTCCGTCGGCGCCTCGATTTCCGGCGGCGGCGCGGCCGCCGGCGCCTCGACGCGGATCATGTTGACGGTGTTCTCGGCCTTCAGCAGCGCGTTGAACGCCTGCATGGCGGCAGTCTTGGCGGCCAGGCTGGCCGCCTTCCCGGTGAGAGTGACGGTCTTCTCCTCGACGCGCGCCGCCAGCGACTCGATGCCGGCGGTCCGCTGCTGGACCTGGGCGATCGCTTCCTTAATACTTGTCCTCCAACGATGCGCCGAACAATGCCATGAGCGGTCTCCGGGGCGAACTTCGCACCAGCCCCGATGCATGGCGAACCACAGGCGGGCGGCGCCGGGACCAGTATACGGCGACGGGCCGATGGACCCCGGCCGTCGACGTTCCAGGAATGGTACCTTGAAGCCATGTCGGGGCGCGAGGAGGTGGGTCCAGGATCCTTACCGCCTGACTCGGAGAAGACCAGGGTGGCGGGGCCCTGGCTGCTGGCGGGGCTGGCGCTGGCCGTGGTGTTGGCGTGGCGCACACCGCTGGTCTACCCGTTGAAGGTGTTCACGGTCCTGCTGCACGAACTGGGGCACGGCGCGGCCGCGGTGCTCACCGGCGGCAGCATCGAGCGCATCGAGCTGACCGCCGACCTCGGCGGGACCTGCTGGTCGCGCGGCGGCTGGCGGCCCCTGGTGCTGCCCGCCGGCTATCTTGGGAGCATGGCGTTCGGTGGGCTGATCCTGATTGCCGCGGCGCGCGCCCGGCGCGATGAGCTGCTGGCAGCGTCGCTCGGGGTGGCAGTGGTGGCGCTCACGGTTGTCTTCGTGCGGACCGTTTTCGGCGTGCTCTTCGGGCTCGGCTTCGGGCTGGCGCTGCTGGCCGCCGCCCGCTGGTTGCCGGCCGCCGCCAACGACCTTCTGCTCAAGCTCATCGGGCTGACGAGCGTGCTCTACGCAGCGATTGACATCAAGGAAGACCTGATCAGCCGCACCGTGCCGGGCTCGGACGCCTGGGCGATGTCCCGCGAGCTGTTCCTGCCGCCGCTCTTCTGGGGTGTGCTGTGGATGGGCATGGCCGTGGTCGCGGCGGTCTTGCTGGTTGGAGCGGCAGCACGGGCCGAACGCCCCGCCGCGAAGGGGTCTTTGTAGACCCTTGTGATTTCTTCCACGACGAAGCCCGCGATGGTACTCTCCGCCATGCGACGCCTTCGCGGGCAGGAGGAGCGATGAACCCGAACGTGAAGAAGCTGGCCATCCTGGCCGGGGGAGGTCCGGCCCCGGGGATCAACAGCGTGGTGGGAGCGGCGGCGATCCGCGCGGCTCTCAACGGCTCCGAGGTGCTGGGCATCCTGGATGGCTTCAAGTGGATCATGGAAGGCAACATCGACCACGTCATGCCGCTCACCATCGAGAGCGTCAGCCGAATCCACTTCCGCGGCGGCTCGCACATCGGCATTTCCCGCGCCAACCCGACCAAACATGAGCAGCACTTGGAGAACAGCGTCATCTCCTTGCTGCGCCTCAATGTTGACCGGCTCATCACGATCGGCGGGGACGACACCGCCTACTCCGCGTACATGCTCAATGAGCGCAGTCGCGGTCGCATTCGCGTGGTCCACGTCCCCAAGACCATCGACAACGACCTGGATCTGCCCTCCGGTGGCAATACCTTCGGTTTCCAGACCGCCCGCCACATCGGCGTCGGCATCGTTCGCGACCTGATGGTGGACGCCAAGGCGACCTCCCGCTGGTACCTGGTGGTGACCATGGGCCGCAAGGTGGGGCACCTGGCGCTGGGCATCGGCAAGGCGGCGGGCGCGGCGCTGACCCTCATCCCGGAGGAGTTCCAGGGAACGGTGCGGCTGCAGGAGGTTATCGACACCATTCTCGGCGCCATGATCAAGCGTCTGTCCTACGGCATGCCTCACGGCGTTGCGGTGCTGGCGGAGGGGCTCGTCGAGTGCGTGGACCCCGCCGATCTCCAACAGGTTGTCAACCTCGAACGGGATGCCCATGGCAACCTTCGCTACGCTGAGATCAACTTCGCCGACATCGTGCGGGAGAAGCTGCTGGAAGGCCTGAAGAAGTACAGCCTCGCCACCACCGTGGTGGCCAAGAACATCGGCTACGAGCTGCGCTGCTCCGACCCCATCCCCCTGGACATGGAGTACACCCGCGACCTGGGGTTCTACGCCGCGCAGTACCTGGAAGAGGGAGGTTCGGGCGTGGTGGTGGCCATCGACGGCGACCACTTCAAGGCGCTGCCGTTCTCCGAGAACATCGACCCAACCACCGGCAAGACGCGGGTGCGCATGGTGGACGTCAACTCCGAGCGTTACCGCATTGCGCGGCGCTACATGATCCGCCTGAACCGCGGCGACTTCGAGGACATGCACCAGATCGCCAAGCTGGCCGCCACGGCCGGGATCACCCTCGACGAGTTCAAGCGCACTTTCAGGTATCTCATTGGCAAGGAGCCGCCGCCGCTGCGCCTGCTCGCCGACAGCCCGCCTTCGGCCCCCGCCAGGAAGGAGAAGGAGCGGGCCGGCAAGCGGGAGACAGCCGTGGCCGCTGCCGAATCCGGGAAGGAGCTTGAAGCGAGTTGACGGCTGCCATCGGGACTTCGTTCCCTGCGGGGCTTGCGGCTCGCCCGCCGCGTAGCAGCCACGGGCGGCAGCAACCCGGGGGAGGGCGGGCAGCTACTCGGCCTCGGGCAACGACGACATGGCCGGCAGCAGCTCTTCATTGGTCACGAATTCATCTGCGGGCGTGCCGGCCGGGCGCTCCCTGCGGTCAGCCTGACGCTGGCGTCGCTTGGCCGCCTTGTCGCGCTGCTTCTCCTGCCGAGCCCGCTCCCGGGCTCGTTTCTCGAACGATGCACTGCTCTTTCGCGCCATTGCGTCACTCCTCCACCCTGGGGGCCCGCTCTCCGCACGCGCCGGCCGCCGGGCCCGCCGCTACACCCCCAAGCACCACCTCGGTCTGGCCGCCCCACACGTCCCGCGGCGGCCGAGCTTTTTCCTGGCTCGGCACGACGCTCGGGCAGGCCTTCCTCCGCGCGGAGGAACCAACCGCGCCTGCAGACTCAGTAGCGCCCGCCGCGCCCGCCCCAGCCGCCGCCTTCGCGGCCCCGCCCGACTCCGCCCTGACCCCGTGGCCGGCCGCCGCGCTCCGGACGGGGCTGTGCCTCATTGACGACCAGGGCGCGTCCTTCAACTTCGTGGCCGCTGAGCTTGGCGATGGCTGCCTTGGCCGCAGCGTCATCGACGAAGGTGACGAAGGCGAAGCCCCGGGAGCGCCTGGTATCACGATCGGTCACGATGCGGATCGAGCCCACGTCTCCGAACGGCGCCACCAACTCGCGCAGATGCTCTTCGCGGAAGGAGAAGGGGAGGTTGCCGATATAGACATCCATGACGTCGCACCCGTGTGCCAAGGAAGCTCTCTGCTCCTCGAAGGAACCACGGGAGCGGCACCACCCTGAGCACGTCCTTTCGGCGGCAACGATAGCAGATTTTCCCGCCGCTGATCGCAACGGGGGTCAGCGGCCGCCAGGCCGCACGACGCGCCGCGGGGGACGGCGCATCGAGCCGTCACGGACGAAGATGCCGCCCTGTTCTCAAACCGCGACCCAGTGGCGCACCCGCAATCGATCGCAAACCCCGAGCACTCAGGAATCGTACCGCACCTGTGCGGTTGGCGCGGGGATTGCGGCTGGGAGGGGGAGAGGTTGTAATGGTGCGGAGGTGACGAGATGAGGACGAACGCGACCTTTGTGATGGCACTTGCCGTGCTGCTGCCGAGTCTTCTTCGCGCCGGCGAGCACGTCGCCCTGGCCCCACCGGCGGGCACGGTGGTGGCGGTGGGCCAGCGGTTCGATGTGCGCGCCGCCCTGCCCGGGATGTTCGACGTCACCTGGGAGGTGACGCTGGGCGACACGGTCTTGGCCGGCGGCGAGGCTCCAGCGGGCGTCTTTCTGCGCCAGCACATGGCGCTGTCGGCGCCCGGACGCTATCGCCTTCGCGCCGAGGCAAGGAGCGCCGGAGGCACCGTGCTGGCTGTCGCGGAGAGCACCGTCGAGGCCCGCGAGTGGCGGGGAGCGGTGGGGGCGAGGAACGTCATCTTGCTCATCGCCGATGGCATGGGCCACGCCCACCGTACCGCCGCGCGCCTCGCCCTGCACGGCCTTGAGGGGGGCAGGCCGCGCGGCTGGCTGGCCATGGACACTCTGCCGGTGGAGGGGGTGCTCTCGACGTCATCGTTGTCGGGGCTGGTCACCGACTCGGCGGCCGCCGGGCACGCCCTGGCGACCGGCACCAAGACCGCCAATGGGATGTTGGGGGTGTGGCCCGACGAGACGCCGGACCGGGACGACGACAACCCCCGGGTGGAGCAATTGACACGGTTGCTGTGGCGGGAGCGCGGGATGGTCACCGGTCTGGTCAGTAACGCCGACCTGACCGACGCCACCCCCGCGGCATTCATCGCCGCAGTGGCCGATCGGGGGGAGGCCGCGGAGGTGGTGCAGGCGTACCGCCGCGCCGTGGCGGAGGGGCATCTGCAGGTGCTCCTGGGGGGAGGGGCGCGGCATTTCATGCCGGGCGGGGATCTTCGCACCGAGTTCGGGGCGGCTGGTCATCGCGTGGTGAGCAGCGCCACCCAGCTTGCGGCGGCAGCGCGAGCCGGGGCGGCGAGCCTTCTCGGGTTGTTTCACGCCGGTCACATGAACACCGAGTTCGATCGCCAGCGCCGGGGGGATCCTGAGGTCGTCAAGGATTTTCCCGAGCAGCCGTCGCTGGAGGCGATGACCCGGGCTGCCCTGGCCGTCCTGGCCCGGCACCCCCACGGCTTCTTTCTCATGGTGGAGGGAGCCCTCATCGACAAACAGGCGCACAACGGCGACCAGGAGCGGGTGGTGTGGGAGATGCTGGCGTTCGACCGCGCCGTGGCGGCGGCGCTGGAGTTTGCCCGCGCCACGAACACCGATCGCGTCCCCGGTAACGATACGCTGGTCGTCGTGACCTCCGACCACGAGACGGGCGGCGTGGTGCTGCCAGGGGTGGTCGCGGCCGGGTGTCGTGGCAGTCGTGATTGCCTCCAGACCTACGATGCCGGCGGCTTCCCAGCGGCCGGCGACAGCAACGCCGACGGCTTCCCCGACGTGGTGGGCGGGGAGCGCAAGGCGGCCGTCCACTTCGCCGCGGGCCCGGACCGCTACGAGGACTGGCACGCCCAGCCGCGGCCCGTCCCCCTTGCCCTGGGTCGGGCCGGCCGCGATCGCCTGGTCATTCCCAACCCCGAGCGGGACGGCGGCACGGGCGTGCTGCTGGGGGGCATCACCCCGTTGAGCATTCCGGCCGCCGGCTACGCCCCCACCCAGACGGTGCACACCGCCGTGGATGTGCCGGTGTCGGCCTACGGCCCCGGCGCCGGGGCGTTGGCCGGGGTGCACGACAACACCGAGGTGTTCTTCGCCATCCTGGGCGCAGTGGGAAGAGAAGGTGGGAAGGCCGCGAAAGTGACAAGGTGAGGAAGCGAGAAGGTCTGAGGAAGTAGACTTGTTGCTCCCCGACCACGAATACAGGGTGCAACTGGATGGCTCAAACGGCGTAAGCTCCACCAGCGGAGCGCGACGCCAGAGGCTGAAGGGCTCCGAGTGGGAGGGGGCGGGCGATGGAGGACGAGCGTAGCCAGCGAGTTGGCATTGGCCGGAGAATCTGGCGCGGGATTGATGGCACCCGGCGCATTTTGCTGAATCTGCTGTTTCTCGCCGTCGTCGTGGCGGCTGTGGCAGTGGCAAGCAGCGGAGGGAAGCCCAAGGTCCCGCAGACGTGTGCTCTGGTGATCGCTCCGCAAGGGGTGATCGTCGAACAACTGGCAGGCAACGCACTGGACCGGCTGCGCGGCGAGATGCTCGGTACGCAGACCGCCGAGACGCTTCTGAAGGATATGGTGGATGCGATGGCTGCCGCCCGGGACGATGAGCGCGTCAAGGCGGTGGTCCTGGACCTCTCGGGCCTGGCCTCGGCCGGGTTCACCAAGCTTGAGGACCTGAAAGAGGCGCTGGGCAGACTGCGGGCGGCGGGCAAGCCGGTGATCGCCACCGCCGACATGTACAACCAGTACGGCTACTACCTGGCAGCTCACGCCGGCGAGGTGTGGCTCAACCCCATGGGGATGGTGTTGCTGGAGGGGTTCTCGCGATACGCCCGCTTCTACCGCGACGGTCTGGATCGACTGGGGGTGGAATGGCACGTCTTTCGGGTCGGCGAGTACAAGTCGGCGGTCGAACCGTACCTGCGCTCCGACATGTCGCCCGAGGCGAAGGAGGCCAACCTGGCCTATCTCAACGACCTGTGGGCGAGCTATCTGCGGGACGTGGCTGCGGCGCGCAACACGAGCCCGGAGAAGCTTCAGGACCACATCGATCGTTACCCAGAGCATCTCGATGCGGCGGGGGGGGATGGCGCCCAGGCCGCTCTGGCTGCCGGTCTGGTGGACCGGATCGAGCCGCGCGACGCGCTGCGAAAGCGCATCATCGAGCTTGCCGGCGAAGATGCGAAGAGACACACCTTCAACCAGATCGCCATGGGTGACTACCTCAAGGCGGTGGGCAAGGACCGGTTCGGGCACAAGGCCAAGGGCGACCTGGTTGCCGTGGTGGTGGCGAAGGGAGGGATCAGCGACGGGTCCCGCCCGCCCGGGCAGATCGGCGGCGACTCCACCGCGGCGCTCATCCGCCAGGCGCGCCACAACAAGGCGGTCAAGGCGATTGTCCTGCGCGTCGACTCTCCCGGCGGCAGCGGGTTCGCGTCCGAGGTGATCCGCCGCGAGCTGGAGGTGGCGCGGGCCGACGGCAAGGTGGTGGTCGCCTCGATGGGTTCGGTGGCGGCGTCCGGGGGCTACTGGATCTCCATGGGCGCCGACGAGGTGTGGGCGAGCCCCAATACCATCACCGGCTCCATCGGCATCTTCGGCATGTTCCCCACGGTCGAGAAGCCGCTCTCAAAGTATCTTGGCGTTCATGTCGACGGGGTGGGGACGACCCGGCTGGCGGGCACACTCCGCGCCGACCGGGCGCTGGATCCCGGCGTGGCGCGGGCAATCCAGGCGATGATCAACGAGGGCTATCGCGACTTTCTCGGAGTTGTCGCGGCGGGGCGGAAGATGAGCCCCGAGGCGGTGGATCGGATCGGCCGCGGGCGGGTGTGGAGCGGGGCTCGCGCCTTCGAGATGGGTCTTGTGGATCATCTCGGCACCCTCGACGATGCCATCAAGGCGGCCGCGTCTCGTGCCGGTGTGGGGGAGAAGTTCGCGGTGCGCTTCATCGAGAAGGAACTCACGTTCAAGGAGAAGCTGGTGCGAGGCCTGCTGAGTCGGGCGGGGGCGGTTGTCGGCTCCGAGGTGGCGACCTCGAGCGCTGCAGCGCCGTACCTGACGCTCGCCCGCCTCATCGCCCGCGACGACGCCGAGCTGGCGGCGCTGGCCGCCCAGCATGGGGTGCTCGCCTACGCCGTCGTCCCAGGGGAGTGAGCCGCCTCGGCGCCGGGGGTTTGCTCGCCTTCGGGCATGGTGAGGATCCTGCATGCGCGCCGAACGGGTGGAGTTCTCCTTTGGGTCAACGCGGTGGCGGTAGGACTTGGGGTGGATGGCTGGCGGTCCGCGGAAGGATGTACCAACCTGCTGGTCAGCCGGGAAGCCTCGGCGGACGGCTCGGTGATGCCCACCTACTCGGCCGACTCGCAGGCGCCTCCTGGCAGGAGCTGCTTGGTTTCCTGTCGGTGAAGGACCAGGACGGCGTTGTAGAGTAAGGAAGTCGAAGGGGTGTTCGAGCGCCACCGGTGGAGGCTCTCTGTCGCCCGGCAGCCTCCCAAGTCCCCAAAATGACGGCGCCGCATGGTCGTGAAGGACGCCGGCGAGAAGCTTGACAAACCGATCGCCGAACCTCGGGCCGCACGGGCTGCGGCGCCTCCGGGTGCGGCGGTCGCGGACGATCGAGAGGGGGGCCGGCCGCCAGGTCCGGGCATCGGTGGAAGTGGCTGGGACGTGCGGGAGGAAGCGCGATGAGTGAACGACGAGTGGCGTTGGTGACGGGAGGCAGTCGCGGCATCGGTGCGGCGATCGTGCGCGCTCTCGCGGCGCGCGAGTTCACGGTCGCCTTCGACTACTTGGCCAGCGCCGAGAAGGCGCGGCAGGTGTTGGCCGAGTGCGGCGCGCATGGAGCGGTGTTTTGAGGCGGATGCGCGCGACCACGCACAGGTGGCAGCGATGGTCGACGCGGTGGAGGTGGCGGACGGCCCCGTCGATGTGGCGATCCACAACGCCACCATCTCGTTCCCCCGGGCCCGTTCAACACCCTGTCGTGTACTGGCGCGGGAGCTGGGGCCGCACGGCGTGAGGGTCAACGTCGTCGCTCCCGGGCTCACCGACACCGACGCCACCGCCCCCCAGCCGCCGGAGATGAAGCAGGCCGTGGCTCGCGCCACGCCGCTGCGGCGCGTCGGGCAACCCCGAGACCTCGGCGGCGTCGTGGCATTCCTGTGCAGCGAAGAGGCGCGCTGGATCACCGGCCAGTATCTGGCTCTCAACGGGGGACTTTCCTCCGTCTGACCGGGCGGCGGTCACGGGGCCCGCGGCGACCTCCAACTTCGACCCCGAGCGGTGGCTGGAGCGGCAGCCCGCGCTGCTGCGTCACCGCCGCGCGGCGGGAGAGCTGACCGACAGCGAGTTCGAAGCCGCGCTGGCCGATGTGGACGCTCGCAACGAAGCCCTGGTGGCGCGCCTGGACGGTTCCTGCCAGCTGCCGCCGGAGACCGTTCTCTGATCGCCGTCGCGGCCGGAGCTTGACAATTTTTTAGGGCTCCCTAAAATAATGACATGATGCACGGCGATCCCACGGGTCTCGTCCTCACCTCTGCCCAGGAGGACTATCTCAAGCACATCCTGAGGCTGGGCGGGGAGGACGGCTGGGTGAGCACCCAGGCGCTCGCCGACACGCTGCAGGTGAAGCCGCCGTCGGTGACCGAGATGGTGGGCCGGCTCGCCGAGCTGGGGCTGCTGCAACATCGCCCCTATCGGGGGGTCTCGCTCTGCGAGCGCGGGCGCCGTGCCGCGCTGGAAATGGTGAGGCACCACCGCCTGCTGGAGAGCTTCCTGGTCGACGTCCTCGGGTTTTCCGGGGCGGAGGTGCACGACGAGGCGGAGCGGCTTGAGCATGTCATCTCCGAGCGACTCGAGGAGCGCATCGCCGAGGTGCTCGGCCACCCGTCGGTCGATCCGCACGGACGGCCGATCCCCGCGGCGGATCACGGGTCGGTTGGCAGCGAGAAAGGAACGGCATGAACAACCACGCGACCGTGACTCTGGCAACTCTGGCGGTGGTGTTGGCGGCGGCGTGCGGCCCCGCCCCCGAGGGATCATCACAGGGCGGCGACAAGCCTCAGGTGGTGGCGACCACGACGATCGTGGCAGACTTGGTGCGACGCGTCGGCGAGCCCGATGTGGCGGTCGTCTCGCTCATGGGCGCCGGCGTCGATCCTCACCTGTACGAGGCGTCGGCGGGGGACGTGAGAAAGCTGGCCGCGGCCGCGGCCATCTTCTACAGCGGCCATCATCTCGAGGGCAAGATGACGGAGCTGTTCGCGAGCATGCGGGGGCGAGGCAGGAAGACCGTGGCGGTGGCCGAGTGTCTGCCCGCCGAGCGCCTGCTCCCGGCCGGGGCGGCGGTTCCCACCAAGGATCCCCACGTCTGGTTCGACGTGGGTCTGTGGGCCGAGACGCCGCCGTGCGTCGCCGAGGCGCTGGCCGAGATCTTCTCCCAGCGCGCCGAGGCGTTCCGCTCCCGCGCCGAACGGTATGCGGCCGAGCTGGCGGCGCTGGATGCGGAGGTGCGGGCGCAACTGGCGGCCATCCCGGCCGAGCGCCGGGTGCTAATCACCGCGCACGACGCCTTCGCCTACTTCGGGCGCGCGTACGGCGTCGAGGTGCGAGGCCTGTTGGGGATCAGCACGGTGGACGAGGCGGGCACCGAGGCCGTGCAGCTCCTTTCTGATTTCATCGCCGCGCGGCGCGTCCCAGCGGTGTTCGTGGAGACCTCGGTTTCCCCCCGCGCGATCCAGGCGCTCACCGAGGCGGTGGCGTCGCGCGGTCACCGGGTCGCCATCGGCGGCTCGCTGTACTCCGATGCCCTCGGCAGCCCGGGCACTGCCGCCGAAACGTACGTGGGCACGGTGCGGGCCAACGTGGCGACGATCGTGGCAGCACTGGGCGGCAGGGGAGAGGGGGATCCATGAGAAGGGCTGCTGTCCTGACCTGGCTTCTGCCCCTCTCGGTGGTGATCCCGGCTGTGGCCAGCGAACCGCTGGTCACCGATCGGCCCGACTTCACCGAAAGCGCGGTCGTGGTGCCTTCTGGTCGCCTTCAGCTGGAGCTGGGCGCGACCTGGGCGAGAGACAACGACGACGTTGAAACCACGTCCCTGGGCGAGGCGCTCGTCCGCTGGGGCGTGGCGCAGCGTCTGGAGGTGCGGCTGGGCCTGCCGAGTTGGCAACGGTCATCGCACGGCCCCGTGTGGGGGCAGGGGTTCGCCGATATGGAGGCCGGCGTGAAGGTGCAGCTGCACACCGCGGAGGGGCGCAGCGCTGCGGTGGGGGCCGACTGGGCGCTGATCCTTGTGACCAGTGCTCCGACGGGTGGCGATGAGGTCTCGGCCGGCGTCTGGCAGCCCTCGGCCGTTCTCGCGGCGGGCTGGGAGCTGGGCGGGGACTGGTCGCTCGGCGCCAACCTCGGCTTTTCCCGGCCAGCGGACGAGGGCCGGCGATTCACCAGCGCATGGTTCAGTACCACCGTCGGGATCGGGATCAGCGATACGACGGCGGCATTCCTGGAGCTCGTCGGCGTGCAGCGAGAACGATTCGGCGGCCCGGGCACACTCGCCGTACAGGCCGGTCTTACCCGCCGGCTCGGCGCGGATCTCCAATTCGACGTCAGGATCGCCCGGCGGCTCACAGCGGAGGGGCCGGACCTGCTCGCCGGAGTCGGCGCCGCCGTACGATTGTGACCATGGGGAGGCGCAAAGATGACCGAAGCCGCAAGCGCGTGGGCGATCGAGGTCGAGGATCTCACCGTTGCCTACGCTGACGAGCCCGTGCTCTGGGACGTGGACGTCAAGGCGCCGGCCGGCAAGAAGATGGCCATCGTCGGGCCCAACGGGGCGGGCAAGAGCACCTTGATCAAGGCAGTGCTTGGACTTGTCCCGGCTGTCGCCGGCGAGGTGCGGGTGTTCGGGAGACCGCTCACGCGCCCCAGGGGCGAGATCGCCTACGTCCCGCAGCGGGCCAGTCTGGCCTGGGACTTTCCCACGGACGTGCTGGATTTCGTGACCATGGGGACGTACCGGCAGCTGGGCTGGTGGCGGCGCCCGGGACCGCTCCAGCACCAAGCGGCGCACACCGCACTGGAGCAGGTCGGAATGCAGGGCTTCCTCACGCGGCCCATCGCCGAGCTGTCGGGCGGCCAGCAGCAGCGCGTCCTGCTCGCCCGGGCGCTGGTGCAGGACGCGCCGATTCTCATTCTTGATGAACCGTTCCAGGGGGTGGACGCGCCCACCGAGCGGGCCATCGTCGCCGTGCTGAACCAGCTTGCAGGCGAGGGGAGGACGGTGCTGGCCGTGCACCACGATCTGCAGACCGTGGCCGAGTACTTCGATTGGGTCGCGCTCCTCAACATCCGCCTGATCGACGCCGGAGCCGTGGCCGAGGTGTTCACCGAGGAGAACCTGAGGATCACCTTCGGCGGCCGGGCCGGGGTGTTGGCGAGAGACGGCGCCGCCAAGGGGGCGTGATCGTGCTCGAGCTGTTGCGCGACCACACCCTGCAGGTCGTTGCGACCGGCGCCGGGGTTCTGGGGCTGACCGCCGGAGCTTTGGGTTCTTTCGCGGTGCTGCGGCGCCAGAGCCTGCTCGGCGACGCCCTGAGCCACGCCGCCCTGCCGGGCATCGTGCTGGCCTTCCTGCTGACCGGCTCCAAGGCACCCCTGGTTCTGATGACCGGAGCTGCGGCCGCCGGCTGGCTGGGGACTTGGGCGGTGGGCGTCGTCGTGCGTCGCAGCCGCATCCCCTTCGACAGCGCCCTGGGGATGCTGCTCTCGGTGTTCTTTGGTTTTGGCCTGGTGCTGCTGACGGTGCTGGCCAAGCGGCCGGACGCGGCGCAGGCGGGGTTGAAGACGTTCCTGTTCGGCCAGGCGGCGGCGCTGCTGCGGCAGGACGTGGTGACCATGTCGGTGCTGGCCGCCGTGGCCCTCGTGCTGCTGGCCGCCGCCTGGAAGGAACTCAAGCTGCTGGCGTGCGATGCGCAGTTCGGCGCGACCCTCGGTCTGTCCATGGGCGGCGCCGAGGCGCTGCTGCGAGTCCTGCTGGTGGTGGCCATCGTCATCGGCTTGCAGACCGTCGGGGTGGTGTTGATGGCGGCGATGCTGGTGGCGCCGGGGGTGGCGGCCCGCCAGTGGACGGGCCGGCTGGGCCCGATGGTGGCGCTGGCGGGTGCCCTCGGGGCGGCGGGCGGGATGGCCGGCGCGGTGCTGTCCTCGGTCGTGCCGCGGTTGCCCACCGGCCCAACGGTTGTGCTCGTCCTGTCCGTCGCGGTGGCCGCCTCGCTGGTGCTGGCGCCCCGGCGGGGGCTTCTGTGGCGATGGCTGCGGCGGCGTCGCACCCGCCGGACGCCGCGGCTTGACCCCCTGCTCATGCACCTGTACGCGCTGTCCATGCAGCACCCCGGCGAACCGGACCACGGCCACCGGGTCGGCGTGCTGCGCACCATGAGCCCGCGCGAGGTGGACGTCGCCGCGGCACTTGAAGCGCTGGCCGCGCGGGGACTGGCGCAGCGCGTCGGTGACGGCCTGTGGGCCCCCACCTGGCTCGGCCGCCGCGAGGCGGAGAGGGCGCTCAAGCGGGAGGAAGGCTCCGATGTCGCCTGAGTTTGCCATGCTGGCGGTTGCCGTGGTCACGGCGCTGGCCGCCGCGTTGCCCGGCACAGTGCTGGTGCTGCGGCGCATGGCGCTAGTGTCGGACGCCATCTCTCACGCCATCTTGCCCGGGATCGTGCTGGCGTTCTTCGTGACGCGCGACCTCAACTCGCCGCTGCTCCTCATCGCCGCCGCGGCCACGGGTCTTTTGACCGTGGTGCTCATCGAAACGGTGAGCCGGTCGGGGCTGGTGGGCGAGGACGCGGCCATCGGACTGGTGTTCTCGGCGCTCTTCTCGCTCGGCGTCATCCTTGTCTCGCGGGGTGCGGCGGGCGTGCATCTGGATGTCGACGCGGTCCTGCTCGGGCAGCTCGCCCTGGTACCGTTCGACGAACTGGTGGTGGCAGGTCACACGCTCGGCCCCAGGGCGCTGTGGAGCATGGGCCTCATTCTGCTCGCGAACGTCGCGGTGATCGTGCTGGTCTTCAAGGAGTTGAAGCTCGCCACCGTGGACGCGCCGCACGCCACCATGCTGGGCTTCTCGCCCGCCGTGCTGCACTATGCCGTCATGGCGTTGATCTCGGTGACGGCAGTGGGCGCCTTCCAGGCGGTGGGCTCGATTCTGGTGGTGGCGCTGATGGTGGCGCCGCCGGCCACCGCCTTCCTGGTCAGCCTGCGCTTTTCCACCATGCTCCTGGCCAGCGGCGCTTTTGCCGTGTCCGCCACGCTGGCCGGTGCGGCGGCGGCGTTCGCCGCCGACGTGTCCATCGCCGGCGCCATGGCCACGGCGGCCGGGCTGCAGTTCGCCGCGGTGTTCCTGCTCGCCCCCCGCCGCGGCCTGCTATCGCAGGTGCGACGGCGGCAGCGGCAACGGCTGGAGTTTGCCTCCCGCATGCTCGTCGTCCACCTCGCCCACCACGAAGGGCGTGCCGAGGCGGCGGTGGAGAACCGGCAGGATGCCCTCAAGGGGCACCTCAAGTGGTCCTCTCCGTTTGCCCAACGGGTGATCCGCCACGCCGGCGCCAGCGAGCTGGTGCGCTCCTCCGGACAGTTGCTGGAGCTCACCGAGGACGGCCGCCACCTGGCCCATCGCCTGATCTCAGAAGGGCCGCCCCGGCCGCGCGCCTGACCCGGCCTGGGCCGCTGCGGGGGGCTGGACACGCCGGCTCAGCCGCGGCACAGTGGGCGGACGCTGGAGGGTGAGGCATGGCTCGGCAGGACGAACCCAACAAGGTGATCTACTCCATGGTCGGAGTGGGCAAAGTGCACGGCACCAGGCAGGTGCTCAAGGACATCTACCTCGGCTACTTCTACGGCGCGAAGATCGGCGTCATCGGCTTGAACGGATCGGGGAAGTCGACGCTGTTGAAAATCATGGCTGGGGTGGAGCAGCCCTCCACCGGGGAGGTGGCGTGCGCCCCCGGGTACAGCATCGGCTACCTGGAGCAGGAGCCTCGCCTGGATCCCGCCAGGACGGTCATGGAGGTCGTGCGCGAGGGGGCGGGCGAGGCGGCCGCGCTGCTCGCCGAGTTCGAAAAGATCTCCAACCGCTTCGCCGAGCCGCTCGATGAGGACGAGATGGTGAAGCTGCTGGAGCGCCAGGGGGAGGTGCAGGAGCGCCTCGACGCCCTTGACGCCTGGGATCTGGACGCGCGGCTGGAACTGGCCATGGATGCCCTGCGCTGCCCGCCGCCCGACACGCCCATCTCGACCCTCTCGGGCGGGGAGCTGCGGCGTGTGGCGCTGTGCCGCCTGCTGCTGGCCAAGCCCGACATCCTGCTGCTCGACGAGCCGACCAATCACCTCGATGCCGAGACGGTGGGGTGGCTGGAGCAGCACCTGCAGCGCTACGAGGGCACGGTCATCGCCGTCACCCACGACCGCTATTTCCTCGACAACGTGGCCGGGTGGATCCTGGAGCTGGACCGCGGCCACGGCATCCCCTGGAAGGGCAACTACTCCTCGTGGCTGGAGCAGAAGCAGGAGCGCCTGCGCCGCGAGGCCAAGGCCGAGAGCGAGCGCCAGAAGACCCTGGAGCGCGAGCTGGAGTGGATCCGCATGGCGCCCAGGGCGCGTCACGCCAAGGGCAAGGCGCGTCTCAACGCCTACCAGGAACTGCTCACCGCCCGCCCCGACGAGATCGCCCGCGACCTGGAGATCTACATTCCGCCAGGTCCGCGCCTGGGCGACGTGGTCATCGAAGCGAAGGGGCTCGCCAAGGCGTTCGGCGATCGCCTCCTGATGGAGAATGTCGCGTTCGCCCTGGCGCCCGGCGCCATCGTCGGCGTCATCGGCCCCAACGGCGCCGGCAAGACGACGCTGTTCAAGATGATCGTGGGGGAGGAAAAGCCCGACGCAGGCACCTTGCGCCTGGGCGACACGGTGCAGTTGGCCTACGCCGGCCAGTCGCGGACGCTCCCTCCCGAGCAGACGGTGTTCGAGGTCATCTCTGGAGGGCAGGACGAAGTCCAGCTCGGCAAGGTGACCATGAACGCCCGCGCCTACTGCTCGCGCTTCAACTTCTCGGGCAGTGACCAGCAGAAGAGGGTGTCGCAGCTCTCCGGCGGGGAGCGCAACCGCGTCCACCTGGCGCGCATGCTCAAGCAGGGGGCCAACGTCCTGCTTCTGGACGAGCCCACCAACGATCTCGACGTCAACACCCTGCGCGCTCTCGAGGACGGGCTGGAGAAGTTCGCCGGCTGCGCCGTCATCATCTCGCACGACCGCTGGTTTCTGGACCGCGTGGCCACGCACACCCTGGCCTTCGTGGGGGAGAGTGCGGTCGACTTCTTCGAGGGCAACTTCTCCGAGTACGAGGAGTGGCGCAAGAAGCAGCTGGGGGAGCAGGCGCTCCGCCCCCACCGCCTCACCTACCGAAAGCTCACGAGGTAAAGAAAGTAGGCGTAGTTCTTGGGCATCGCTGTCAGCGGTTAACATCGCCCGCCGCGGCATCGCGCCCTCCCTCGCTGCCGGGCACCTCTGCTTCACGCGGAGAGCGTGAGGAGTGCCGGACCTCGTACATTCCTTCCCTCCTGGGCTCCCGACGGGTGTTCACGAGATCCACTCGTCGTGATGATCCTCGGAGACGAAGCGCCCGCAAACCCGAAGCTTTAGGAGATATGTGGCTGGCATCGTTGGTAGAGACCGGTAAGCGGTATCTACTTGTTCTTGCGAACTTCGTTGGACGTAGCAACGGTCGCCAGGAGGTCGGGTGCGCCTTTTCTCCAGCCAGCCGTCTCCACTTCGGGCTGTCGTCCCCGCCGGGCTCGCCTCCGTGCTCGGGTTGCTCGCCGCTCTGCCGAGACGAGCACAGCAACGGCCCTCGCGGTTCTACCTGCCGAGCACGGCGATCCGACTCGCCCCCCCTCCTCCTCGGGGGAGCTGCTTGCGGGCATCCCGACGACCTTCGAGCTGCCCAGCCGTTATAGCGGCCGAGGCGCGCTCATCTTCTCGCTGGTCACCGGTCCGGCGGGAATGACCATCGGCGCGACGAGTGGCGTCGTTCCCTGGATACCGCCGATGGCCGCCGAGGGGACCGCCGTCGCCGTTCCCGTGGCAGCGACCGATGGGACAGCGCCGGCACAGGTGAGCTTCACGGTACCCTTGGCCGCCTCCACTCCTCCCGCCGCCAGCGCCAGCCGCTCCCCCGTGAAAGTAACCGCCGCAGGAAGCTTGCAGAACGTGAAGATCACTTGGCCGAGTGGGGCGTCCGTCGCCCCCACCGCGCTCGGCGTGAGCCGGGTGCCGGCCGCTGCCGCCCCCCCCTCTGCCGGAAGGCGTCACGCGACTCTTTGAGTTCTTCCGCACCACCCCGGTGCAGGCCGCCGGGGGCGGGATCGGCGTAGCGCTGCCGGCCGCCCTCGTGCCCTCGGGGCGACGCCCCGGGGAGCTGCGGCTGTACCTTTCTTCGGATGGCGCAACGAACACAACGGGGCGCCACTGGATGGCCAGCTGGCACAAGGTGAACGTGCGCGCCAGCTCCGAGATCACGATCGACATTGCGCAACTCGGCGAGCTCTCCTTCGTCGGCATCGAGGCGGAGCCACCAGGCTGGCCAGCGGCCTTAGAATTCGGTTTGCAGCCTACCGCCAGTGCCATCCGCCGGCGCGGACTGGCCCTCGAGATCAGCCGTGTCCCCAAGTCTTCCGAAAACGGCAGCACCGATCCCTACCAGCGCGTCTGCACGGTCACGGGCGACGTTGCCCTTACGGTTATCGTGCAGCATTTCAAGACCGACTGGTGGACCCCGTCTGCCGACCTCACCGAGCTGGTGGGCTGGCTCGCTGCGGCCGCCAAGGAGCTCAAAGCCCTCGGCCTGCGCTTCGATCCCTGGTTCGAGGTTGCGGTCGAGCGCATGGAGGAGGCCGACGACTTGGGATTCGTCTCGCCTGTGGAGGATTACAAGGTACTTCACCTCACACACACCAAGGTGGCCAGGACGTTACTTCAGGGCACCGCGGTCCACGAGTTCTTCCACCACGCCCAGGCACGCGCCACGCGCGCGGGCGAGACGAACGTGCTGTCCCTGTGCGGCAAGCACGCGTGGCGGCTCACCGAGGGCACGGTACGTTGGTTCGAGGACCACCTCTTCGACGACCTCGATACCTACCGCCTCACGGGGAATCAGCCGCTGCAAGCCATTCTCGAGGCCAGCCTGGGCGCCTATCCCGGCTCGGGAGCGACCAGACCCTACGCCCGCTTCGCCTTTTTTCCAAGATGCTCAAGTCCCGCTCCGAGGAATAGTCCCCTTGGTGCGTGGCGGCGTGGTGATGGTCAGTCGCGGATGGTGATGGCGCCGGTGCTCAGGAGTTCCTCGAGCAGGGCCAGGCACGCCTGCCCGCTCATGGCGAAGGGGTCGAGGATCGGGCGTTCGGAGAAGCGCAGGATGACGCCGGTGTTGATGCGGTTGAGGTTGACGCAG
The DNA here is from genome assembly GCA_037444085.1 of Acidobacteriota bacterium. Taxonomy (GTDB): domain Bacteria; phylum Acidobacteriota; class Thermoanaerobaculia; order Thermoanaerobaculales; family Thermoanaerobaculaceae; genus CALEVZ01. The sequence goes on from JBBINC010000019.1 coordinate 19,566, forward strand.
CCCATGCGCCAGGAGGCGAAGCGCCGCTCGCTCACCTCGGCGTATTCGAGGATGGTCACGTCCTGGTGCCGGGGGTCGGCGACGATGGCGTTGTAGAGCGAGTTGACCTCTCTGCGGCTGCCCTCGATGACCTGCAGGAAGACGTTCCCCGGGGAGTAGGTGCAGAGGAGGCCGGTGATGCCGTGCTCCTGGTTGTGCACCTGCGAGTGTTGGAGGATCGAGGCCACCAGCGCGTCGTCGATGCTCTGCGTGGCGCGGCTTGCGTAGAGAAGGCGTACCAGCATGTCGTCAGTCCTCCTAGTCGTGGCGGTCGGTGAGCAGCGACAGGAACTCCCGACGGAGCGTGGCGTTCTTCAAAAAGGCCCCGCGCATCACGCTGTTGGTCATCTTCGAGTCCATGTCCTTCACACCGCGCCATTGCATGCAGTAGTGATCAGCCTCCATGACGATGGCCAGGCCGTCGGGCTGCATCTTGTCCTGCAGCAGATCGGCGAGCTGGATGATGGCCTCCTCCTGGATCTGCGGCCGGGTCATCACCCACTCCACCAGCCGGGCGTACTTGGAGAGGCCGATGAGGGCGGAATGCTCGTTGGGCATGACGCCGACCCAGATGCGCCCGATGATCGGGCAGAGATGGTGGGAACAGGCGCTGCGCACGGTGACCGGACCGACGATCATCAACTCGTTGAGGCGACGAACGTTGGGAAACTCGGTGATGGGCGGCGCGGGCGCGTAGCGGCCGGCGAAGACCTCCTGCAGGTACATCTTGGCGACGCGGCGGGCGGTGTCCTGGGTGTTATGGTCGCTTGCGGTGTCGATCACCAGGGTCCGGAGGACCTCATCTATGCGCGCCGCGACCTCGGCCTTCAAAGCCTCCATTTCGCCCTCGCGGATGAACGCGGCGATGTTGTCGTTGGCGTGAAAGCGCGCCCCCGCCTGGCGGATGCGTTCGCGGATGCGGTCGGCGACTGGCGTGCCCTCGCCGGGGTCCGCGGCGGCGGAGTCGTCAGCGTCGTGCGCGGGTTGGCGTGCCATGACCGCCCTCCTTTTTGACAGCCTAGCACGCGCCCGATCCGGCTCGCGGGCGGCTTCGCCGACCGTGGCACAGAGGCCATCATTGGCGGCGCGAGGCGGCGGCAACAGGCGGGGCGAGGCGCGGGCGAGAGAGGCGCGGGGGGCCGGTATGATGACGCCGATAGATCGGGCGACGAGATCGAAAATCTCCTCACCGAGCTGGACTGGGGGGCGGTTTTCTCGGACACGGTGGAGAGGCGCGACCGGCTCTTCCGGCGCACGCTCGGCGACGAGCGACTCTTCATTTTCAGGGCCGGCTGCGCGTGGCCGGTGGCAAGCCGTACCTGCCGGCCGGTGAGCTCGGCGGGCAGCGGTTCGAACTGCTCCTCGACAGCCTGGAGATGGTCTGCGCGGCTCCCGGTGATTTCGACGCCCTGCCCGTGCCGTACCGAGCCGTTGCCGTCGACCTGGCGACGGGTGAACCGGTGGTCATCGGGAGCGTGCGCCCGTCCGGGTCGCCGCTGGAGATTCAGGGCGGGCCCTGGACCCAGGAGGGCGCCTCCCTCTTCGGAACGGCAGCAGGCTGGAGTCTTCCCCCGGCAAGGACGGCTTTTCCGTTTGGAGGGACGCATGACTTCTCGCAAGATCATCGCGGTGACGGGGGCGACCGGAGCTCAAGGGGGCGGATTGGCGCAGGCTATTCTCGCCGACCCGCAGGGGCGAGTCGCGGTGCGGGCGCTCACCCGCAAGCCGGAGTCGCCGGCGTGGCGCACGTGATCTGGTCGACGCTCGAGGACACTCGGCGCTGGGTGCCGCTCGCCGACGATCGCATGCCAACGCTGATGGGCAGCTACAAGGTGCCGCACTTCGACGCCAAGGGCGAGGCCGACGCCGTGTTTTCCGAGTTGGGCGTGCCCACCACGTTCCTGCTCACCTCGTTCTACTGGGAGAACCTCATCTACTTCGGCATGGCGCCACGCCAGCACAGCGACGGCACCCTGTCGTTCGTGCTGCCGATGGGGGACCGCAAGCTTCCCGGCATCGCCGTCGACGACATCGGGCGGTGTGCCCTGGCCATCCTGGCGCGGGGGGGCGAACTCATTGGTGCCACCGTCGGCATCGCCGGGGAGCAGCTCACCGGCGCCGAGATGGCCGCCGCGATGACCCGGGCGCTCGGCCGGGAGGTAGGCTACGTGGCGCTTCCCCACCAGACGTTCCGGGAGGAGGGATTCCCCGGGGCCGAGGACATCGGCAACATGTTCCAGTTCAACCATGACTTCGCCGACGTGTTCTGTGCCGCCCGCGACGTGGCCTTCAGCCGCTCCCTCAACCCCGGGCTGCAGACTTTCGAGCAGTGGCTGGTGGTCAACGGGGGGCGCATCCCGATCCAGTAGGAGCGCGCCGCCTGCCCCACATCGCCGGCCGTGACGGGAATCACGGCCAGAACTGCAGAGAGGCCATAGATTGGCTTCATGCCTGGGAGGTGGGCCGATGTCGGTCGTGTCTCGAGTCCGGCTTCTGAGACGGCGAGGCGTGCTTCACGTAGGTGTGGGCGTTCTCGCTGTCGGAATGGCCGTCCCGCTGCTTGCCCACGGGCCGCCAGGGGTGGTGCTGATCAGCGGGGTCGTCGAGAGCCTGCCGGCATCCCCGGACCTGGTCGGCGAGTGGGGGGTGGCGGGAGTGGCTGTTCACGTGTCCGCCGACACTCGCATCCCGCAACGGGAGCGGGTGGCTGTGGGAGTCCGCGTGAAGGTGCTGGGCCAGCCGAGGTCAGACGGCTCGGTGACCGCCCACCTCATCACTGTCCAGGCTGAACCGACGCCCCCGGCCAAGGAGCGCTTTGCCGGAGTGATCGAGAGCCTGCCCGAAACGTCCGGCTATCTGGGCGAGTGGGTGGTGAGCGGCCTGGTGGTGGAGGTCACGGAGGACACCAGGATTCACCAGGAGGCACAGGCGGTTGCGGTTGGTGCCACGGTGGTGGGGCAGGGAACGCCGCGGCCGGGTGGTGGCGTGGTCGCCGAGCACGTCGTGGTGCTACCAAACGTGCCAGCGCCGCCGCCGGTGCCAGCGGATGCGGTGTTTCTGGTCCTGCACCTGCAGCCGTCTGCGGATGCGCCGGAGGGCGCCGAGGGCGTGGCGCTGGCGAGATGGTTTGAGTTCTCGGACGGGACCACCGCCGAGGATGTGAAGGTCGCCGCCAGCGGTCTGCAGCCCGACGCCCTGCACGATGTCATGATCGACGGCTTCCATACCGGCAGCATACTGACCGATGCGCGCGGCCGCGGCCTGCTGTTCCTGTCGACGCGAAACATCCCGGGGGCCGAGCCGATGCCCGCAGAGCTGCGGCCGGTGACCGGGCTGGGCCTGGTGCAGGTGCTGGATGCAGGGGGCGTGGCGGTGCTCGCCGGTCACTTCGAGGACGCGCGGCGCTTCGGCCGCGGCGGCGAAGGGGAAGGTGCCTCCACGGCCACCGCCGTGCTCCGCGATAGCCTCGACCGGCCCGCCGGCCTGTCCTTGGCGTTCATGCGGGGGCAGCGGCAGGATCTGCACGTGGCAGTGTGGCACCTGCGGCCGCTGACCGAGTACACGATCGCTGTGGACGGCCGCGACCTCGGAGCCATGACCACCGATCGGGGCGGGGCGTGCAGGGTGACGTACTCCACGGAGCCAGGCGGGGATGCCCGAGTGCTGCCGGAGGAGTTCATGCCGGTGAGTTCGCTCCTGATGGTGGAGATCAAGAAGGCGGACGGCACGGTGGTGGCGAGCGGGAGCTTGACCAGCGCCGGGCAGCCGCCGGCGGTGCGGACAGTGTCTCGACCGGGCCTGCGCCGGCACTGAGGGCCGGAGGGCGTGCGCAGCGGCAAAGCTTCCGCTCGACCCCTCGCGATCTTGCGCCATCGGTGAGGGACTCAAGCTGCCCCCAGTTTGAACGCTGCGCCGCCCGCCCGCTCCCCTTGCTGGTGGGGAGGCCGGAGCCTCCCCACGCGCCGCGGTCGTGTGGCTGTCTCCCAGCTCAGGCACCTCGACGCAGCTTGGTTGCCAGGATGAGCACGGCGCCCGTCGCGGCCATCGCCGCGCCCGCCAGCAGGTAGGGAATGCCGTCGCCATGCGCGCCGATGAGCAAGGGGAGCAGGCCAAAGAAGATCACCAACCAGCCGGCCGCGGCGGTGACCGGAGTCGGCCGCGACTCCGCAGTGTCGCCGCCCGGCGCCGAAGGTGTTGAAGCAGTCATGAGATCCTCCCGCCGCGCTGGAGAGAGGCTCGTTCTTCGCTCGACTGTGCCGGGAGTACGATCGATCTAGGCGAAGAACGGCGGAGACCTGGGCGAGGAGGGCGCCCCTTGCCGGCGAGTTCTTCCTCGTGTCGGGCCAGAAACGCCCAGCAAGGTGCGTGATGGGACACGAGGCACGAGCGTCGCAGCGACAGGCCGTGCAGTAGTCGCTCATGCGCTCGATGGAGGCCGTCCCGCCTACGTACGGTTTGGTGGTGAACAGCTCGCCGACTGCGAAGGTCCCCATGCCCAGCACGTCGGGCTCGACAACCCAGTCGCAGGCGTCCGTGTAGGCCACCCAGAACCAGTCGGTGAGCTGCCGGGGCGCAACGTCGAGCAGAGTGCCGAGGTTGGCGAGGATCATCAAGCGCCTGATGTGGTGGCTCCACCCCTCCCGCCACACATCGGCGACGACCTGGTCGAGGCAGGCGAGACCGGAGGGTACTCCCCGGTACGCCACCGGCAGGGGCCGCTCGGCGCCGAGGAAGTGGGACAGACACCGCCCGGGGCGCCCGTTGTCGCGGGCCAGGGGCTGGTCGGCCAGCGGGAGGATCCTCCATCGCCGGGTCGATCGGCGACGGGCGAAGGCGTGGTGGCAATGGCGCGAAAGCCGCCGGTGTGGCGGTGCACGTGGCGCACGAGCTCGCGCCAACCGAGGAGCTGGCGGATGAAACCCTCCTGGCTGGCGAGGGGCAACGAGGCGGCCAGGGCCTCGCCCGCGACCCATGCCGGGAGGAGAGCGTGAAGATCCAGCAGACTCGAGATGCGGGTGTGAAACCCCCCCGAGGAGCCCCGCCACATGGCGTCCTCGAAGGGGCCGAAGTGGGGGAGGCAGGAATCCTTGGCCCATCGCCACAGCGCCTCGGCGTCGGCAGCGGTGGGCGGCAACGCACTCAGATCGATGCGGCCAGGGTGCGAGGCGAAGCGCGCGTTGGCCAGTTCCGCCACCTCCCGTGTCACCACGTCAGCCACGAACCTGAGCGGCGCGGGAGGTCTCGAAGACCGGCCGGCCGGCCTCCGAGGCATGGGTCGCGCATGCCTCCCCGGCGTGGACCTGGGAACACCTCGAGGATGCCAACGAGCGTGCGGCTGAGGAGCTCCTTCGCGAGTTCGCGGGGTTGCTCGGCCGGGCCCTGCCGCCGGTTATTCACCTCGGAGCGCATCGCTGGCGGTACGCGCGCCCAAGCACCGCGCTGGGCGTGCCCTGCCTGTGGGAGCCTGCCCGGCGCCTGGGCGCGGCCGGCGACTGGTGCCTGGGCCGCGGCGTGGAGGCCGCCTTCGACAGCGGCCGGGCGCTGGCCGCCGCGGTGCTGGGGACCGGCGGGTGAGATCTGCTGGCTGGCCCTGTCGTGGCTGTCGGCGGGACGGGGGGGCGCGAGCGAACGGCGCGCTCTGGCAGTCTGCCGGAGGAACGGCGGGAGGGAGTCCGCGCATGCGCTGCAAAAGGCCGCAGGGAAAGCACGAACGTGGAGGATCTTCGAGGCCGTGGACCGACTTTTCGCCGTAATGCCGGCCTGGGTTGTGGGGGGATTCTGGTCCTCATTGGTGCTCGCCTTCGCCACCGGTCAGGATCCCCTGCAACTCCTCCAGCTCTTCGAATCGTCGCCGCTCGTGGTTCCTGGCGGCCCTCTCGAGGGGCCCGCCAGCACCGGTTCGCCCGGTGACGAGTTGGGTCGATTCGCCTCGGTTGTCCTCGCCGACACCGAGGAGACGTGGGGCGAGGTTTTCACCCGCGCCGACTCGCGTAACCGGCCACCGATTCTGGTGCTGTTTTCCGGCGCGGTGCAGTCGGCGTGCGGGTTCAGCCGTGCGGCGGTGGGAGGGTTCTACTGTCCGGCCGACGAGCGCGTGTAGCTGCACCTGGCGTTCTTCGCTGCGCTCGCTCGGCGCTTCGGCGCGCCCGGGGATTTCGCCCAGGCGTACGTCATTGCCCATGAGGTGGGTCACCCCGTGCAGAACCTGCTGGGGCTGATGGAGAAGGTGCAGAGCGCCCAGCAGCGCGCCTCGTCCCGGGCCGAGGCGAACCGTTTCTCGATCGCCCTGGAGTCGCAAGCCGACTGCCTGGCCGGGGTGTGGGCCTATCACGCCCATCACCAGCGGCAACTTCTCGAACCGGGGGATGTCGCAGAGGGACTCGCCGCCGCCGCGGCGATCGGCGACGATCGGCTGCAGAGCCAGGCCACCGGCACTGTTCAGCCGGAGAGCTGGACGCACGGTTCGTCGGCCCAGCGGGTCGAGTGGCTGCGCCGCGGGCTCGCCAGCGGGGACCCCGGCGCCTGCGCCGTGCGGTGATCAGCGGGCTCGGGCTGCGGGATCAGGTGCCGAACAGGCGGTCGCCGAAGTCGCCGAGGCCGGGCAGGATGTACTTGCGGGCATCGAGGCCTCGGTCCACCGCGGCGGTGAAGATCTCGGCGTCCGGGGCGGTTTGCGAGAGCAGGGCAATGCCCTCCGGCGCGGCGATCACCGACAGGAATCGCACCCCCCGGGCGCCTCGTTCGCGCAGGCCCTCGACCGCCTGGACCGCCGAACCGCCGCTGGCGAGCATTGGGTCGAGCAGGAACACCACCGCATCCTGCAGGTTCGCCGGCACCTTCTCGTAGTAGCGTCGCGCCACGGCGGTGGTCTCGTTGCGCTCGAGGCCGAAATAGCCGACCTGCGCAGCCGGCACGAGGTCGAGGAAGGCGTCGAGCATTCCCAGCCCGGCGCGGAGTACGGGCACAGCGACCACGCGGGCAGCCAGGCGGCGCGCCGTCGTCGTCTCCAGCGGCGACTCCACGGTCACCTCTGCGGTGGGGAGGTCACGGGTTGCCTCGGCGACCAGCAGCAGCGTCACCCGGCGGGCGAGCCTGCGAAACTCGTCGCACGGGGTGAGGCGGTTGCGCAGCGCGGCAAAGGTGTCGTCGATGAGGGGGTGGGAGAGCACGTGCAGGGCCATACGCGGCACGGTAGCACGACGCACGCGCCCAGGTTGCCGGCAGGTCGAGGGCTCGAAAGCATCCCGTCGCTGCCGGGGATTCGCGACCCGCCAGGGGGTTCTGGTGCCCGGCGGCGGCGGGAGGTGGCTGCCATCCTGTCACCGCCTCAATTCCCTATTTTCTCACCGTTTGCGCCGCCATCCGGTTCTCCGGCTCTGCTACCTTTTCGCCTGGAGGATCGACGATGCGCCGACGGGCCTGGAGTTTCACTGTGCTGCTGGCGTGCGGTGCCGCGGTGGGGGTGGCGCAGGAGCGGGTGACCCTCGACACGCTGGTGGACCGGACGCTTGCCGAGGCGACCGGGACACCCGGTTACGTGTGGCTGAGCGACGGCTCGGCGCTGCTGTACGACCGCCGCGTGCCGGCGGCGCAGCGCACGCTGGAGCGGCTGGAGCCCGAAAGCGGCCGGCGCAGCCCGGCGGTGGACGCCGCCAAGGCGCTGCAGAGCTGGGCGGCGGCGTTGACCGGTGAGGAGGAGGCTCCACCGGCGCTGCCGTGGCCCACCGAGGTGCACCCGTCGGGGAGGGTGGCGCTGTACCAGCACCTCGGGGATCTCTTCCTGCTCGACCTCACCAACGCCAGTGCCACCCGGCTCACCGCCACGCCGGAAGAGGAATCCAACCCCCGCCTGTCGCCCGACGGACGCGCGCTGTCGTTCGTGCGGGGCAGCGACCTGTACCTCTGGGAGGCGGGCAAGGGCGAGCGACGGCTCACCCACGACGGCTCATCCACCCGGCGCAACGGCTCTCTCTCCTGGGTGTACTGGGAAGAGATCTTCGGGCGAGAGGATCTGGCGACGTGGTGGTCGCCTGGCGGTGACGCCATCGCATTTCTGCAGAGCGACGAGAGCGGCGTGTCCGAATCGGTCTTCCCGGAGTTCGAGCCGGCGACGCCAAGGGTGATGCGGCAGCGCTACCCCAAGGCGGGCGAGCCCAACCCGGTGGTGCGCCTGGGCATCGTGGAACTGGCGAGTGGCGCCATCACCTGGGCGTCGCTGGGGGAGCCGGCGCCCGAGTACGTGGTGCGGGTGGACTGGTTCCCCGATGCGCAGCGGTTGGCGGTGCAAACCCTCGATCGCCGCCAGCAGAACCTGCATCTCTTGCTGGTGGATCGCCAGACTGGCGCGTCCCGCCCCCTCCTGCACGAAGCCTCGACGACCAACCTCAACATTCACGATGATCTGCGTCTCCTGGATGGCGGCCGACGCTTCTTGTGGGTGTCCGAGCGCTCGGGACACGCCTGCCTCTCCCTGTATGGCGACGACGGCGCTCTGCTTCGCCAGCTCACCCACCCTCCCCTGCACCTGCGCGCCTCCTCGGGGGTGGCGTGGGTGCGCGGCGGCGTGGTGGCGGTGGACGAGGGCGGCGGCTGGGTGTACTTCACCGCCGTGGACAGGGCGCCGATCGCGCCAGCCCTGTACCGGGTGCCGCTGGCCGGGGGAGAGGTGCAGCGGCTGAGCCCGCCGGGGGGTACGCACCGGGTTAGCGTCGACCCCACCGGGCGGTGGGTGTTGGACCAGGTGTCGAGCTTTGCCGAGCCGCCGAGCCTGGTACTCAGCCGAGTCGACGGCACCGGGGCGCGGGTGATCACGCCGCCCAACCGCGACCTGCTCGCCCGCTTTCGTCTGATCACGCCGGCCTTCTTGACTATTCCAGCCGAGGACGGCTTCCCGCTACCCGCTGCGCTGGTGCGTCCGGCGAAGGCACCGCGCCGCGCGCGCCTGCCAGTGATCGTGTACGTGTACGGAGGCCCCTCGGCGCCCCAGGTGCGGGACGCCTGGGGGCGCGACGTGCTGTGGGCCAATCTGCTGGCTGCCGAAGGGTACGCAGTGGTCACCGTGGACAACCGCTCGGCCACCGGGTTGTCCAAGACGCTGGAAGACACGTCGTACCTGAAGCTCATGAGCGCCCAGGAGGTCAGCGACCTGCGCGCCGCCGTGCGCTGGCTGAAGCGACAGCCGTGGGTGGACGGGGAGCGCATCGGGGTCTGGGGGTGGTCGGGGGGAGGGACGTTTGCGCTCCAGTTGATGACCCACACAAGGGATTTCAAGGCAGGGGTAGCGGTTGCGGCGGTGACCGACTTCCGCTACTACGACACGGTGTGGACCGAGCGCTTGCTCGGGCTGCCCCAGGAGAACCCCGAGGGCTACCGTGCCGGCGCCCCGGCGAACTTCGCCAAGAACCTGCACGGCCGACTGCTGCTCATCCACGGAACCTACGACGACAACGTCCATCCCCAGAACGCCTGGCGCATGGCGCGGGAGCTGCAGGAGGGCGGCGTGGCGTTCGAGATGATGGTCTATCCGCTGGAGAAGCACGGCATCCGCGGCGCTACCCGGCACGTCTACCAGACCATGCTGGAGTTCTGGAAGCGCTGGTTGTAGGCTCGGGAGGGAGGCCAGGCGGTGATCATCGAGCTGCTTCCTGGGGCGTTCGTTGACGAAGCGGAGATTCGCTTCCAGGCCTCGCGGGCCGGCGGCCCGGGGGGCCAGAACGTCAACAAGGTGGCGACGCGGGTGACGATGTTCTTCGACGTCGGGGGCGCCGCCGGCCTGTCGGCGGAGGACAAGGCGCGCATCGTGACGCGGCTGTCCACGCGTATCTCTCGCGACGGGGTGCTGCGGGTGGTGGCACAGCGCCACCGCAGCCAGGCCGCCAATCGGCAGGAGGCGCTGGAGCGCCTGCTGGCGCTGCTCCGCCAGGCGCTGCAGGAAGAGCCCGAGCGCACTCCAACGAGGCCGCCGCGGGCAGTCAAGGAGCAGCGCCTCGCCGACAAGCACCGCCGCGCCGGCCTCAAGCGTGCCCGACGGGCCGCCTGGGACGAGGCGTGAGGGAGGGGCCATGTCGATCTTCAACAAGGTGTTGGGCATTGCCGGAGGAACCTCGTTTCCGACCCGGGAGGTGGGGGAGACGGCGACAGTGCGGAAGATCGTCGCCGAACTGGAGGCCATGCCGCAGGAGCAAGCGCGCTACCTGGCCACCTTCGCCGCCATCCTGGCGCGGGTGGCGTACGCCAATCTGGCGGTCTTGGAGGAGGAAACGGCGCGCATGGAGGCGGTGCTGCAGGAGCTGGCAGGTCTCTCCGCAAGCCAGGCGGCGCTGGCGGTACATATTGCCAAGGGGCAGAACGTGCTTTTCGGCGGCACCGAGAACTTCTTGCTGACGCGCGAGTTCCGCGCCATCGCCGGCCCCGCCCAGATCGAGCGATTGCTGCACTGCGCGTTCGCCGTGGCGGCGGCGGATGGATCGATCGCGGTGGTGGAGGAGGAGCGCATTCGCCAGATCGCCACCGAGCTGGGAGTGTCCCATCGGGAGTACATCGACATCCGCTCCCGCTACAGCGCCCAGCGCGAGGTGATGCAGCGCCTGCGGTCGCAGCTGCACGATTCTCGTTAAGGGGTTGCTGGCTCGGTTCTTGCTTCGGAATCGCGGGCGGGTGCGCGGGGCGCAAGCCGCGCCGACCTTGCTGGAGTGAGGGTACGAACGTCGGTTCAAGGAGGACGCGATGATCTCGATTCCACGCGCCTGTGCCATCGCCGCAATGCTGGCGGTCATGGGAGTTGCCTGGGCGGTTGCTGAAGAGGAGCCGCCGGTGGATCCCGTGGTCAAGGCGGTGACGACCGCGAACGAGAAACTCGTCGGCTGGCAGACCAAGGAGGCGCGAGAGGCGCTGGAGGCGGTCAAGGACAAGGCGTCCGACAATGCCGCCGTCGCCGCGGCGCTGGCCAAGGTCCTGGCGCAGGAGAAGAAGTACCCGGATGCGGTCAAGCAGATGGAGGCGGCGGCCAAACTGCAGCCGGCCGATCCGGCGTTGCAGGTGGCGCTGGGGGATAGCTACCTGCTCGTCAAGCGCTCGGGAGACGCCGGTGCCGCCTTCAAGCGCGCCGCCACCCTGGCCGGCGACGCGGTCAAGAAGGACGCCAAGGACGTGCAGGCCCTGTTCAATCTGGCGTTGGCGCAGCAGCGCCTGCGGGAGCTCGACAAGGCCGCCGCCAATTTCGCCAGGCTGGTGGAGGCGAGCCAGGGCGACGACGCCCCGGTCCTGTACGAGCTGGGCGTGACGCAGGCATTCCAGGGCAAGTGGCAGGAGGCCGCGGATGCCCTCACCAAGGCGCTGGAAAAGAACAAGGGCCTCGCGTACGGCTACTACTACCGTGGCCTGGCGGCCGAGAAGCTCGGACGCAAAGACTTGCTTATCAACGACATGAGCCGTTTTCTGGCGCTCGCCCCCAACGCCCCCGAGGCGTCACGGGCGCAGGCCATCTTGAACGCGGCAAAACGGTAACGGTCCGCGTGGTTCAGAACACCGAGCCGAAGCCGAGGTAGAGCTTGTAGCCGGGGTCGCCGGTGCGGCGGTCGAGGGGGACGGCGGCGTCCAGGCGCAGCACGCCGATGGGGGTGGCGGCGCGCACGCCGAGGCCGGTGGCCAGCGCCAGCTCCTTGAGGTCGATGCCCGAGACCGACTCCCACACCCCCCCGGCGTCGAGGAAAACCACGCCGGTGAGGTCGAGGGGCAGGGCGAGACGCAGCTCCTGGTTGATGACCAGCAGCGCCTCGCCACCCAGTGGCCGGGTGCTGAATCCCAGGTCCTCCTGGGGTCCCAGGCTCTCGGTGGGATAGCCCCTCACCGAGTACTCGCCGCCGGCGAAGAACCGCTCGGAGCGGATCAGCTCCTGGCCGGCCCCGGTCTTGGCCAGTCCCAGGCGCAGCGAGGACGCCCAGGTGAGAGAGCGGCCGGCCAGGCGCCCGGCGGGGATGAACGAGGCCACCTGGGCGAACAGCCGGCCGAAGGCGAGATCGGCGCCGAGGGCGCTGCCGGTGCCGGAGAGGTCGAAATTGGCGAGCAGGCCGCGGCCCGCCAGCACGCGGTCGTCGCGGGAGTCGAAGGCCGCCCCCACCCCCACGTACGGGAGGGTGAGGGTGATGTCGAGGGGGAAGAAGTCGGTGCGCTCGAACAGATGGGTGCGCTGCCAGCGGCCGTAGGTGCGCACCAGCCAGCGCTCGCCCAGGGGACGGGAGAGCTGGAAGGTGAGCCGGGTGGAGTCCTCCACCAGTTCGGGGAGGAAGTCATCCCCGGGGGTGATGCGGCGCCGCTGCTCCAGGAAACCCTCCGACAGGACGCCGGTGCCAAGCACGTCGGGAGCGCCGAGGTAGAGGCGGCCGGCGCGGGTGGTTGACTCGTAGAGGGCGCGGGCGCCGAAAGTGAGCGCCCGCCCGAGCAGGTTGCGGTCCATGTAGTCGACCACCGCGGAGGCGCCCCGGCTGGATTCCCAGCGCACCCCGTAGGCGAGGGAGATGGGCGGACGCTCGTCGAGGAGGTAGCGCACGGTCGCCGCCCCACCCTCGCTCCTCAGCACCTCCTCACTGACCCCGGCGTACAGGCCGGTGGCGAGAAGCCGCCGGCGACCTTCGCGCACCAGGCCCAGGCGCAGCGGTTCGCCCACCGGCACCGCAGCCACCTGCCGGGCGATGGCGGGGGAGGTGCGCGGCGCGCCGGCGAGGTCGACGGCCGCGACGGTGAACGCCTGACCGGTCGACACCTCGAGGCTGAGCGTCATGGCCAGCGGGTCGTCTGGCGAGGGGACGAGCGCCGCGCGCACCTGCACGTCGGGGTAGCCGCGGGCGCGGTACCACTCGGCGACGCGCACCGCCGCGGCGGCGGCCTCGTCACGCCGCGCCGCACCGCCGGCCACCAGACCGGCGACCCTGGTCAGAGTGGGCAGATCCTCCGCGGCCGCCCCGCTGATCCGCACTTCCTCGAGGCGCTGGCGCTGCCCCGGCGCCACCTCGACGGTGAGCAGGCTGGCGTCGTCGCTCACTTCGCGCCCGAGCACGCGGGCCGTCGGATAACCCAGCGCCGCCATGGTCGCGGTGAGGCGGCGGTCGGCGTCGGGCAGGCCGGACGCCAGCTCCATCAGCTCGACGGTGCCGGCGAAAGTGGCGAGGAGTCGTTCCTCCACGCCGTCGGGGACGCCGGCCACGCGGACCTGGCGCAGCGCCTCCAGCCGCCGTCCCGGCGCACTCGTCACCGTCACGGTGCGGGGCTGCTCCGGCGAGGCCGCGACCGCGGTCACGGTGACGGCGGGTTCGAGATACCCCAGGCTGCGCCACACCCGCACCGCGGCGCGGCGCATCTCCTCCATGGCCTCGGCCTCCCACAGCGCGGGGCGGTACAGAGATGTGACCAGCGGTCGCGCCCCGGTCGGGGGTGCCTCGCCCGCGAAGACGATCGCCACGGGGTCGCCGGGGGCGACGCTGACACGCAGATCGACGCGTGGGCGGTGGCCGGAGACCGGCGTGACGGCGACCTTCACGTCGCCCTCCGGGTAGCCCAACTGGCGCAGCAGGTGCTCCAGCTCCAGCTGCAGGTCCAGTTCGACCCCCTCCGGCACGGCGTCGCCGCGCCCCAGGCCGATCGCGCGGCGGAGGCGGCGGCGGGGCAGCTCGGCCGGCACCTCGAGGGTGAGCCGGCGCAGGGCGGGTGGCGGCGCCTCGTCGCGCCGCCGGGTGCCGCCCAGCTCCAGCGTCTGCTGCAGCGTCGCGCCGCTGTTCCCGTCGTCGTTGGTGAACACCTGGGCGGTGAGGGTGGGCAGTTTGGGGAGGTTGTGCAGGTTGACGAGGTAGGTCTGCCGCTCGGCGTTGCGCAGGTCCAGCGACACCGCGAAGGCCACCGAGGGGCTGACGTCGCGCGCCACGGTGAGGCGCGCCGAGGGGTCGGCCTCGCCGAACACCAGCACCGGCTCGACGGAAATCCGCGCGGCTCCCGCCAGCGATTCCGACAGGGACGAGGCGATGGCCCCTCCCACCGCGCCGGCCGCCGCCATGGTCAGCGCGGTCTCCAGGCCCCCACCCGCCTGGCCGGCGTCGTGCTCGAGCAGGGCCAGTGCCCCGCCCCCGGCGCGCCCCACGTTGGGATCGTCCAGGGAGGAGGTGACCGACACCTCCATCTGCGGGTCGGTCAACGGGTCGCCGGTGAAGGTGGCGACGGCGCGGTCGAGCCGCAGCGTCTGGCCCCAGGCGCGCACCACGCCGCCGGGATCGACGGTCACCACGCCCTCCAGGTGTGGGCTCCAGGCGGTGCCGCGCACGAACAGGTCGTCCCAGCGCACGCGCAGGTCGGCGAGGTTGTTGCGCACGCGCACGCCGTCGTCGGTGCGCACGGCGATGTCCAGGTCGATGAGGTCCAGCGCGCCCCCGGCGGTGCCGGCGGTGGTCGCCGGGGCGAGCAGGAACGGCAGCAGCTCGTGGCGAAGCGAGAGCGGTCGATCCAGCCGGCCCCGCGCCACCTCGAGGGCGCCGTGGACGCGACTTCGTCCCTCCAGCGGCCACTCGGCGACGAGCTGGCCGTCGAGCTCGACGAGGACGCCGAAGTCGAGGCGAAAGCGCGTCCGGCTCAACTCGACCTGGGCCTCGCTGCGCCCGTCGGCGGCCCGCGACCCGACCACCTCGAGGCGTCCGCCGTTGAGGTCGCCGCTCGCCGAGAACAGCGCATCGCCGGCGTCAGTGATGCCTGCGTCGGCGGCAAACCCCTCCAGCCGGGCGGCGTAGGGGGTCGGCCAGAAGAAGGTGGCGCCGGAACCGTCCAGGGTGACCCCCGCCCGTGGCGCCGCCGGCGTGCCGTGGAGACTGGCCTCCACGACCACCGGCCCGGCGGCGGCAGCGCCGGCCAGGTAGGGTTGCAGGAGCGCCGCCTCGACGGTGCCGCGCGCCCGCCCGGCAAAGCTCCCCACGGCGGTGGCCGGCGCCTCCACGCCGGGGCGCCAGGCCGGCAGGAGGGACGCCTCGCCAGCGACCTCCACGGTGGTGCCGGCGGCGGTCAGGGCCACCGGCGCCAGGACGGCGCGGTGGCCGTCCACCACGATCCGCACCTCGTTCGCCTCGGCCAAACGCACCCCGTTGCCCTCCAGCAGGAGGTCGCTGAGCGTCACCTCGCCGGTGGCGCCGGTGGGGAATGCCGGGTCCACCAGCACGGTCGCGTCGACCCCGGCCCGCAGCCGTTCTCTCCGGTCGAGCTGAGGTAGGAGCGCGGCGAGGCGGCAGCTGTCCAGCGTAGGGAGGGTGAGCTGGAGGAGCACCGGGCCCTCCCGCCGGTGGACCGGCAGCGTGTCCATGACCTCGCCCAGCAGCGGGCGCAGCGCACCCAGAGGCACGCTGGCCGACAGCCGTGCCCAGCCGGTGACGGTCTCGGCGCGGCCCACGTCCACCTCGATCGCCCCGTCATCAAGCCGCGCCCGCACCTGCGCCGCGGCCACCCCGGGGGCCGGGTTGATGAGGTGGAACTCGGCGTTGGCGTCGCGCAGGGGTGGGACGAGGCCGGCGCGCAGGGTGCCCTCGGCGGCGCGGCCGCCGGCCAGGGCAGCGATGCGGTGGAGGCGGAGTTCCTGCCCATCCGTCTCGCCCGTCAGGTGGAGGTAGTCCACCACTGGTGCGCCGGCGCCGAGGGCCGCGCCGTCCAGGGTGAAGCGGGCGGTGTACGCCTGCGGCGTGCCCGCCAGGCGGATCCGCGCCGACACCGTCCCGGTGAGCCCGGCGACCAGCGGCGCCAGTTCCAGGGCGGCGATCCGCACCTCGGCTTCGCCTCCGAGGGTCGTCGCGCGGCCGCGCCACGCCGCTTCGACCTGCTGGCCTTCGCCGGGGCGCCATCGCAGGGTCGCCTGCACGTCGGGATCGGCGGCGCTCCCGTCCAGGCGGGCGCGTAGCGCCAACGCGCCGCGCAGCGGCACGGCGGGAGGCGCCTCCGGCACCAGCCCCGGCCAGCGGCGGCGCAACTCGGCGGCGGCGGCGCCGGCGTCCGGTTCGTCCACCTCGACGGTGATGCCGTGCAGACGTGCCGCCATCGGGTGCGACAGATTGGCGGTCCGGATGGTGCCGTGCACACGACGTTCGCCCGGCTGCGCGGGCAGCAACGCGACGTCCAGCTCAGCGCTGGCCTGCAATCCGTCCACACTGCCTTGCACGCTCGCCGTGGCCAGGGGCTCCTCGCCCCGTCGCCACAGCGCGCTGGCGGTGGCCTCGAGGTGTACAGGGGCGCCCTCGGGTAGAGCGAAGGATCCGGTGACGGAAAGGTCGGCGTGGGTGCCGGACAGGGCCGGGCCGTCGGCGAGGTTGGCGGGGAGCAGGCGGCGGGCGGCGCCGGCGGACAGCCCGGTGGCGGCGAGGCGCAGCGTGCCCCGCGGCGAGGGGGCGTGGATCTCGCCCTCCAGGCGAACATCGCCGCCCAGTGCGAGGTCTGGCGCGAGGGCGTCGGGTGCGGCGACGAGCTGGAAGAAGGCGTGCTGCTCACCGCCCGAAGCGAGGCTGCCGTGGGCGGTGCACTCCACTTGGAGGCCTGTGCCGCGCAGGCTGGCGGAATCAACCTTCCAGGTGCCCCCTGGCGTCGCCTCGCCGTCGAGGGCGAAGGAGAAGCTCTGCGCTCCGGCCCCCGGCCGCCGGAGCAGGATCTCGGCGACGCGCAGCGCGGCGCGGGCGGTACCCGCCCGGTACGACCCCTCAAGCTTGATGCCGGTGAGCTTCCAGCCCTCGAGGTAGGGTTGCAGCACAGTGGCCGGCTCGCCTCCCGCTACCGAGCCGTCGGTCACGACGAACCGTGCGACCTCCACGGCAGGGAACTGCCCGCGTTCGTCCTCGGCGGGCGAGGCGGGTGGCCCCGGGAGGGGGGCGGAGAGGTCCAGGTGCGGCGCCTGCACGCGCACCAGCTGCACTTTGGGCGTCCCGCGTCGCAGCGAGGCGACATCCACCTGCACGGCAAGCCGGGCGATTACAAGGAACGGCGGGGCGCCGGGCGCGGCGGCGCGGACCCCGACGAGCTCGACGAGGCCGTCAAGCGGCCGCAGCACCACATCGGCGGCGGCCAGCCGCACGCCGGTGCGGCGCTCCACCGCCGCGGTCACCCGGGCGAGAACGGCCTGCCGCACGGCGGCGCTGCGCCAGGCCACGAACGCGCCGAGCACGCCGGTTGGGGCGAGAAGCAGGAGGATCAGTACCGCCCATGAAAGGCGGCGCCACGGCCGCCGGCGCGATGCGTTCACCCGTCCATGGTAGCGATTCCTGAGAGTGAGGAGGTGGGACGGCGGAGGGGAGCAGCAGAGCGCCGGTGTACCTCGGCTGGGGCACGGGCGCGGACACCGGCACGGACACCGGCACGGACACGGACACGGGCACGGGCACGGACACGGGCACGGTCACCGGCACGGACACGGGCACGGACACGGGCACGGAC
>JBBINC010000020.1:0-35361 GCA_037444085.1 Acidobacteriota bacterium
CCTCGACGTCCTCGACGGCGAGCACGGCGATGCCGAGGTGGCGCAGGGCGTCCTGAACGAGCGGAATCTGCGCCGCCAGATCCTCGGGAATCGGCGGTCGTTGCGCCTTGTAGCGCTCGTCCATGCGGCTGCGGAACGTCTCTCCTCCCACGTCAAAAGCCACCCCAACGTGGCTCGGATCGAGGTCCTTGAGCAGCCTGCCGAGCATGCGCAGAAAGCCGTAGGCGGCGTTGGTGGGCGTTCCGTCCGGCGCGCGCAGGTCGCGGATGGCGAAGAACGCGCGGTACAGGTTGGAGTGTCCGTCGACCAGGAGCAGCCGTGACATACCGTGAAGGTAGCACGGGTGAAGCTTGCCTGGAGCGAGCCGGCAGTGCGGCGGGAAGGGCCAGGCCGGGCGTGCGTTACCGTAAGGTGTGGTGACCAATGCCGCCCTCGCCGAGGGGCTGTTCGCGCTGGCCGAGTCCCATCCGCCGGGAGACGAGCGGCTGGCGCTGCTGCGCGCCGCCTACGCGGTGTGGGATCACCCCCGGGAGCTGGCCGGCGTCCGGCGACTGCCCGACAGCATCCCGCTGGAGGCCCTGCCCACGGTTGCCCTGCTGCGGGGAGCGCGCTTTGAGGACGCCCTGGCGGCAGCGGTGGCCCGCCTGGCAGGGCCGAGACGCACTGCCCGCGCTGCCGCCAGAGCCGGCTTTCTCTCGGCCGCCCGGGTCGGTGAGATCCTGGCGGCCTCCCCCCTCGAGCCGCGCCACCTGCGCGGCGCCGCTCACTTTCACACTCGCGCCTCCGACGGGGCGGCCACCCTGGAGGCGATGGCGCGGGCGTGTCGTCGTCGCGGGGCGCAGTGGGCGGTGGTGGCGGACCACACCCGAGGGCTCGAGTGCGTCAACGGGCTGGACGCCGAGGGCCTGGCGATGCAGCGGCGCGCCGTGGCGCAGTGGAACCAGCGCCACGGCGACGACACCTGGCTGGTGCAGGGGGTGGAGGTGGAGATCCTGGCAGACGGCTCGCTGGATCTGCCCCGCCAGGCCCGGGCCGCCTTGGCGGTGATCGCCGCCGTGCACACCGAGCTGGAGGACCCCCGCGACCAGACCGCCCGGCTGGTGCGGGCCATCCAGGAGCCGGGGGTGTGGGCGCTGGCCCATCCCCGCGGCCGCCTGTTCGCCCGGCGGGGCGGGGTGCGCGCCAACTGGGAGGCGGTGTTCGCCGCCGCCTCGGCCGCCGGCGTGCTGGTGGAAATCAACGGCTTTCCCCGCCGGCAGGACCTGGACACCCCCCTGGTGCGTCTGGCGCTGGCCGCCGGGTGCGACGTCCTGCTCGCCTCCGACGCCCACCACCCGCGCCACCTGGCCTTCGACGAGTGGGCGGTGGCCATCGCCGCGGAGGCGGGCGTGCCCGCGGAACGCATGGTCAACTTCGCCCCCCGCCACCGCCTCGCCGAATTTCTGCCTGCTGCCGCCCTCCCCGCCTAGGGTGCCACCCCTGGCGACGGGCGGCCGTGGTGCCCGGGGCTCTCCCCAGTTCGCCTTGGGGGGGATTGACAGGGCTGGGGGGGGTACATTGCTTTGAAAGGCTCCCATACCGGCCGGGACGGAGCACGCTACGATGAAGTGAGGAATGCTCCATGAGTGCTGTGCGTCGCGCTTGGGTTGTGCTCTTGGCGGTGGCGATGATGCTGCTGCCGACCCCCGCCACCTCGGAGGACCCGCCCCCGGATGTGCAGGACCGGGGGTGGGGAGGCGGCGCGCCTGGAGGTGGCTGCGGCTACTACCCGGGAGGTTTCGCCGCGTGCCCCAACGGGCTGGCGCTCTTCTATCGGTGCTTCAATCCGTACGTCAAGTTCTTTGTCTCTTGCCTATGACGGTGGGCTTTTCGGTGCTCGCGGTGGTGGTCAGCTTGGTTGCCCTGACCTGCGGGGGGGTGGCTGCGGCCGCCCCCCCGGCGGTGCCGGCGGCTGCCCCCACGCTCCTTCTGCGGCAGCTGCCCGGCGGCGAGGTGCTCCTGCTCGACCCACAGGGGATGAGCCTCTCCCGCTGGGAGGGCGGGGTGCCCGAAAAGGTGGCCACCTTCCGGCCTGTCCCCTGCCCGCCGCACACCTTTGCCTGGGACGAGAGCGCGCGCCGTCTGGCGGTGCTGTGCCCGTTCCGGCTGGAAGGGAGGTTGGTCAAGGATCAGGAGCTGTACGTGGTGGAGGCCGGCGGCGGGCCCCGGCCGCTGCGCCCGCCGCCGCTGGCCTTCACCTGGGCCCTGGAATTCCTGCAAGGCGAGTTGCACGCCGCCGGCGTGCCGTGCCCGCCGGGCCCGTGCACCCGGTGGGGAGACGACACCGGGCGCTGGCGGCAAAAGCACCTGGGCGAGCCCCAGCCGGTGTGGTGGCGCCTGCCCGAGCTTGCAGGGCGCTGGGCGCCGGTGCGGGCGGTGGCAGCTCCTGGGCTTTGGCGGGAATTCCTGCCGGCGGGGTCCAAGCCCAACTCGTGGTGGGAAATGATGGTGATCCCGGCGGCCTTCGAGGTCTCGCCGGCGATCCTCGCCCCCACGGCGTCGGGGCGACGTTGGTTTTTCACCGCCGCCGGACCCCACCTCGAGCGGCTCTCCCGCGCGCTCGCGGTGGAAGCTCAATTCCCGTCCCCACTGCCGCCCCCGGGGAGGAGAACCCCGACCGGGGCCCGACGCGGCCGCCCCAGCGAGATCCCGGTGCGGCGGCTGCTGGGGGCGACGGTGGTGGGGGAGGAGCTCTACCTGCTGGTGCATGCCGAGCAGAGCGAGGAGCTGCTGCGCGTCACCCCGGCGGGGGAAGCGACGCGGCAGGCACTGCCCCGCCAGGGTGGGTGTGCCGACCGGCAGCTCTTGACCAGCTGGCAACCGTGGCCCTGTGCCGTGGTGGTGCGGGAGCACACGGTGGTGGTACATCCCCCCTGGCAGGAGCACCCGCTGGCGCCGGAGATGCGCCCCGCGGCGCTAGTCCAGCCCGGCGAACAGGTCGGTGGAGATGTAGCGCTCGGAGGTGGACGGGACGACGAACACCACCAGCTGGCCGGCGTGCTCGGGGCGGGAGGCAACGGCCACGGCGGCGTGCGCCGCAGCCCCTGAGGAGATGCCCGCCAGGATCCCCTCCTCGGCGGCCAGTCGGCGCGCCATGGCGAAGGCGTCCTCGTTGGCGACGGCGATGACCTCGTCGACGAACCGGGTGTCCAGGTTGGCGGGGATGAACCCGGCGCCGATCCCCTGAATCTTGTGCGGGCCAGGGGAGCCCCCACCGATCACCGGCGAGGCGGCGGGTTCCACCGCGACGATGCGCAGCGAGGGCTTGCGCGGCTTCCACACGCGTCCGACGCCGGTGACGGTGCCGCCGGTGCCCACCCCGGCCACGAAGACGTCCATCTGCCCATCGGTGTCGCGCCACAGCTCCTCGGCGGTGGTGCGCTCGTGGATGGCCGGGTTGGCCGGGTTTTCAAACTGCTGTGGCATGACGGCGCCGGGGATTTCGGCGAGCAGCTCGGTGGCGCGGCGGATGGCGCCGCGCATCCCCTCGCTGGCCGGGGTGAGCACTAGCTCCGCCCCGAGCAGGCGCAGGACGCGCCGCCGCTCGAGCGACATCGACTCGGGCATGGTGAGCACGCAGCGGTACCCCTTGGCGGCGGCCACCATGGCCAGCGCCACGCCGGTGTTGCCGGAGGTGGGCTCGACGATCACCGACTGGCCTGGGACCAGCCGGCCATCACCCTCCATCGCCTCCACCATGGCGACGCCAATGCGGTCTTTCACCGAGTGGGCGGGGTTGTAGAACTCCAGCTTGGCCGCCACCGTGGCGACGCAACCGGCGCTCACCCGGTTCAGGCGCACCAGGGGAGTGTTGCCGATCAGCTTGGTCATGTCTTCAGCGATGCGCATGAGTCACCTCCTAGATCTCGAAATCGGCGGCGCCTGCAGCGTGCCGCTCGTCGTCGGCCAGAGCCGCCAGGGTGAGCCCGGCGAGCGCCCCCTCCCGCGCCTGCCTCAGGACGGCCGCCACTCGCCGCACCGCGGGTCCGCCGAAGGCCGGGGCGGGTTCAGGGGGCACGATGTCGGAAAGCGATACCTGCGCCGGTGGCCGCGCCAGCGACACGCCGCCCGCCGGGCCGCGCACCGTCACTACCACCCGCTCGTGCGCCAGTTCGGTGAGCAGGCGCGCCAGAAACGGCCGTGGGATTCGCCGGCGCCGGGCCAGCTCCGCGACCCGCATCGGCGCGGGGTGAGCGTGGGCCAGCTCAAGCAGCGCTTCCAGGCGATACGCGGTCTGCTTATTCACGATATTGATAGTAGTAATTCTATTCAAAAATGTCAAGGCGGAGGGGCACGGCGTGGAGGGGCACAGCGTACCAACAGTGCAGCCCCCCGAAGCCGGGGGCCGCAGGGGATCAACCTGGGATGTTCTCTACTTGCCGGTCCAGCGGAGGAACAGCCCGTACCGATCCGCGTCGAAATTCGCCTCGGGCAAGGCACCCTCATCGTACTCGCGCTGCTCCAGCTGGGCGTAGACGCCGAGTTGCCAGGTGAGGGCGACATCGAAACGGGCAAAGAAGCGCTCGAGTTCGCAGGGCAGGCTGCCCCGGTTGCGGTAGCGGTTGATTCCCAGGTCGAGGGTCAGCTCGCCGAAGCGAGCGAGGACACTACCCTCGATGCTCTCGCCGTCTTCGGCGCACAGCGAGAGGTCGGGGCCGAGGTCCTGGGGTCGCACGATCCGCCGACTCGAGTCGGAACGGTAGCTGTCGTAGCCGGCGCGAAAGGTGAGCGGTTTGATCGGCGTCAGTTCGACGCTGGCAGCCCAGTGCTTCACGTCGGCGGCATAGGCAATCGCCGGGTCGGGGGTGGAGGACTCGATCCTCTCAGCGGTTGCCACGACCCTCAGAAACTCCGAAGAGAGTGAGCGTGAGGTGGCCGCGAAGGCGGGTGCGCTCGGCGAAGTCGGTGCGCATCACGCTGCGGTCGGCGTCGTCCTTGCTCCAGTCGCCTCCCACCGCGAGCGCTCCGACGCGCACCACAGGTCCGCCGGCGAGACGGTCGAGATCGCGCTGGAACGAGCCGCCCTGGCCGCCCGGCACCACCACCTCGGCCAGAGCCGGCACGATGGTGATGTCCTGGTCGATGGCGCCGGTCGTGGCCCAGAGGCCGAGCCAGGGCAGTGGTCGGGCGGTAGCCTTGGCCTCGACGACGTTCTCGTCCCGCTCCCAGGAGGTGTCGGCCTGCAGGACCGTGCTGATGTCCCCGGGGAAAGCACCGGAGAAGTTGACGGTGTCGAAGTACTTGGTGGTAACGAGGGAGTGGCCGTCGAGTTCCCGGTGGGACGAGCGCTACCCCGCACTCACGTCCACCCCGGGGACATCAGCACCGGCCGCAGGTTGTTGCCGGCACCAGCGGCCAGCGCCATGGTGTTGCTCGACTCCAGGCTCCGCCATCCTTGGATCACGGCGCCGCGGAAGTCTCCCGCCGAGAACCCCACGCCGATGCGGTACTCGCTGACCGTCTCGTCGAGGTTGGAGGTGAGAAGGAACTCGTGCTGGCCGAAGGGGAAAGTGGTGTGCGCCGGCCCCTTGTAGGTGTAGCGGCTGTACCCGAACAGGGGCGTGAGGCTTCGTCCAGGGAGGAGTTCCAGATCGAGATCGACGCCGTGCCGGCGACGATCGAGGGTGTGTTGCCCCGGGAACACGCCGCTCCCCTGGAGGGGGTTGGCGTGGCCCGGCAGCGAGTTGAAAACGTCGGCGCGGGTCCACGTCAGGCGCAGGCTGTACACACGGGAGCGCGAGGCATCGACTCGCAGGCGCGAATCCGGGCTCGAGCCCAGTCCGGAAGCAGTGATCCGCAGCCGGTCCCAGCCCGGCGAACCCCTGGTGTCGACGAGGAGCAGGTTGAACGTGTCGAGCCGGAAACCGTCCTTCTCTCCGGTCTGGGTGCGGAACATCTCGTTGTTGCCGGTGACGTCCAACCACTGGTAGCCGGCGGCCACCTCGTACTGGAGCGACTGCGCCGCCGACGGGACAGCGGTGGCCACCGCGGCAAGCACGACGAGGGGTGCGAGCGAGCGTGCTTTCATGGCGGCCTCCTATCTCAGAAGCGACGGCGAGCCGTTCGAGCCATGCACCGCGACGTGGCAGGTCGTGCAGTTCTGGTAGCGCGGGCTGCGCAGGTCGTGGAACGACGGTGGTTGTGACCCCAGCGTGGCAGGCGAGGTCAGGGAATGGCACTCGAGGCACAGCTGGGCGACGCGGGAGCGTTTCAGCATCATGGGTTGGCGGAACCGTGCGGCTCGTGGCAGCCCAGGCACCCGGCGACCTCGCTCGAGACGTGGGAATAGACGAACGCCCCGCGCTTGTCGGTGTGGCACGAGAGACAGGCGACCTCGCCGGCTCGGCTGCGGACCAGGCTGGACTCGCCGCCACGGCCATGGGGATTGTGGCAGGACGCGCACTGCATTCCCGCCTTGCTCGTGCCGCCTGCGCTGTCGTGCATGCGATGGGGGAAGGGCTTCCGGAACGAACCGGCGACTCCGGTGTGGCAGGAGACGCACAGGCTGCTGCCTTCGCCGGCGAGCAGCGCCTCGGGTACCCGGCCGGCCGGGTGCATGGTGTGGCAGGTCTCGCAGTTGACGCCGCGTGCAGCGTGGACGCCCCTGGGCTCGATGTCGTTGTGACTTGCGCCGGCATGGCAGGTGAGGCACAGCCGCCCGCCCGCATCTCCCCTGGGAATGCCGACGGCGGCAGGATCGCCCGAGGCGGCATGGTCGGCGCCGCCGCTGTGGCACGACGCACAGATGGCGCTGGCGTCCGCATTTCGGCCCCGCGCCGTGGCGTGGGGGTTGACCGAAAAAGCAGCCACCACCGTGTCGTGGCACTCGCCGCACGGGACGACGTCCGCTGTTTCCTGCGCGCCAACGGCCGGGATCGTGGCCGACACAGAGGAGGGCCAGGATCCCGAGGGCGGCGAGTGCCTTTGCGAATGGACTCATCGCATCCACCTTTCCTCCCGGGGCGGGCGGCCAGACGACCGCCCGCCTTCCGTCGTGCTAGCGGGCGTGGGCCTTGACCACGGAGTAGTCGCGTTCAGCACCGTGGCAGGACGCGCAGGCTTCCCCGAACGGCGCCGTGTTGACCCAGGCGTGCGCCGCGGCGTGCACGCTGGAGTGGCACGACAGGCACGACGCCGCGGCCGGCTGCATGGGTGAGTACCCGTCGCGCAGCGTTGGCGTGGGCAGCGCCTCCTCGACGATGGGGACGCCGTAGGTGTTGGCTACGTGGCACGCTTCGCAGTTGCGCAGGCCGCCTGGGTAGAGCACGTGGTTGTAGTTGTCCTCAGGTTGCCGAACCCGTAGCCGTGTACTCCCGTTCCAGGTTATGGCCGGTGAAGTCAACCAGGCGGTTGGCATAGTAGGTCTTGTCGATGATCGTCTGCAGGTTAGAAGCCCCGTAGATGCCTACGGTGTGGGTCTTCGTGCCGTCGAAGCCGGCCGGCAGGGCGGTGCGGAACCTGTACGGGTAGGTACCCAGCTCGACCATCGTCCAGGTGCCGCCCGAATCGGCCGAGGCCTGCACCGCGGACTGGCCGGTGATCGGGCTGGTCTGGGTTCTCGTCGTGTACGCCACGTAGTCGCGGTTGGCCGCGTCGTACCAGGCGAGGACGAACGACGCCGAGCACGCCCACGGGGTCACCTTCCCTTCCCTTCCCGGCGGCTGCGCCATGTCGTCGGTGAACTTCATCTTGACCAGCGGCCGCCGGTCGGCGGGGATTTCGAAGCTCACCAGCTCGATGTGGTACCCAGGCCGGATGTACTCCACCTGCGCCGCGGTGAGGTAGGCCTCGACCTGGTGGGCCGAATAGGTCACCGCTGGCGTGGGCCTCACCACCCGCCGCACCGCCTGGGACGGGTTGTGCGACGGCACGGTGGCCGCGGCCGCGGCCGACAGCCTGAGAACGGCTCCGGACAGAATTATTCCGACATCCACTCCTCTTCTCGCGGTGTCCGGTGGCCCGACCACCGCCGATCCCAAGGGTGACACAGGAAAGCGCTTCGACTTTCCAGGTTGCGCCAGAAAGCGAAACCGGCGCGGGCGCCGCAGGAATCGGGGCGGGAGGACACGGGAGAAGGGCGAATCGAACGGCAGGTGAGAAGGGAAGCAGCCGGTGCTGATCGCCTTGGTCGTCGCGCTGTAATCCGCATCGCCCCCCCGGAGCCGTTCGAGAAGCCTCGTGATGGCCTCCAAGCCAAACTTACGCGGTCAAGTTTTCACAACGCCGCGTCGCTTGTCGAAATCGATTCACAGCGCGAAGGTCGCGCTTTCTGTCGGTCCACGCGCTCTAGCGGGGCGGCGGCTCCTCCAGGATCACCACGGCGCGCAGGTCGCCGAGGGCGAACGCCTGCTTGACGGTGCCCTTGACCCGCACCTTGTCCCCCTCGCGGGGCAGGGGGCGCTCGGTGACCACGGTAATCTCGCCGCTGTCGTCGCGCAACCTGAAGAACTTGACCAGCGCCAGGTTGACGCGCCCCGTGACCTCGCCGGCGACGGTCACGGGGCGGCCCTCAAAGGCGCCCGGGTCGGCGGTGATGCGGCCGATCTTGGTGGCGAATAGGCTGCCGCAGGCAGCAACCGCCACCAGCGCGAGGAGCGCAGCGGCGCGCAGGAGTGATGTTCTCATCGTGCCTCCCTTGTCTGCTTCCGGAGTTGTACCACAGGCGCGCCGCGACGAGTGCAGCATACAATGACATGGCTGGGCGAAAAACCACCAACGACCGGCCTTAGCACCGGCAGGTCGTGGCGACGAGAGGAGCCAGCGCATGGACATGGATCGCCGTAACCGCATCGCGCAGTGGGCGTTCGATACGCGCGCCATCCTTGGACGGTTTCACCTCTGGTTGGACGACGTCGAAGAGGAATGGCTGCGCGGCGGCGTGCGAGCCGGCGAAGCCATGTCGTTTGCCGGCACGTCGCTGGAGGCGTCGTTTGTCATGACCGCGGCGGTAACGGCGCTGGGGACTCGCCTGTTCGGGCGGTTCGGCGAGGGCAAGGGCCTCGACAAGGCTGCGTTCAACCGGGTCAAGAAGGATGCCGACGCCGTCTCCGCCTACGCCATGTCCGAGGCGCTGTGGTACATGACCCGCGCCCTGCCGGAGAACCACGCCCTCATGGTGAGCCTGGGGGAGGGGCTGATGCCCAAGGTAGGGGAAACCCCGGAGATGGGCTCCAACCCGCTGCTGGGCTTCGGCCGGGTGTACGCCCGCCCGCAGGTGGCGCGTTTTTTGGACCGGCGCGTGCACCGGCTTATCAACGACGCCGGGTACGGGTGGGACCGCTTCTGGGCGGATCTGCAGGAGGCCGGCATCACCGTGTGGGGTGCCGCCATCGACACGCTGGAGAACACCTCCCGGTTTGCCAAGGGCAGTCCCTCTGGCCCGATGGCGGTGCTGCACGTCTTCGATCAGCCGCTGAAGGTATCGCTGCCGTACGAGGGGTACATGGGCACCCTGGTGCTTCCCCGCGCGGTGGTGGCGGCGGCGGCGGAGCGGTCAGTGCTGGTCGACTTCCTCACCTCCCGCGACAAGGTCCTGGACGCCATCCGCCTCACCTATCCCCAGATTCCCCCCGAGCGCGTGCACGTGTGGACACTGGGGGGAAAGGCACGTGAACCTCGCATCGGGTCGTTGTGGGAGGAGTGGCGGCGGCTGGGCGTGCACGTGGTGGAGGACGGCTGGGTGATGCCCGCGGGTGGAGAGGCTTTCACCGAGTCGGGGACCTATGCGCCGGCATTCATGGTCGGCCCCTTCACGGACGCCGGTGGCGCCCAGCACCTCTTCCTGGTGGACGGCTACGCCGCCTCGGCCGAGGCGATCCAGGCGGCCTCCCTGGACCCGGTGCTGGACACCGTCACCTCGATGGCGCTGTTCACCCCGCGGTTCGACGTGTCGTGGGAGAAGGAGCGGGAGATCATGCGCCTGGACCCCGCCGACCCGGAGTTTCGGGCGCGGCTGGCGGCGGTGCTTGGGGTGGAGGTCAGCGACGGGATCGCCGAGGAGTACGCCGGCATTCTCGGTCACGCTCGCGCCGCGTGCATGTGGTTTCCCAAGCGGACGGTGACGGTGGACGACTTTTTTCCGAAGAAGGAATGGGATCCCCTGGCGCTCGTCGGATGCATGCTCCCCGATCCGTACACCGGCTCCGAGGGGGTGGAACAGATCGGGGAAGGTGTGTACCGCGTCACCACCCTGGCGGGATCGCGCAAGGGTTTGCTGCGGGTCACGTTCACGCTGCGCCTCATGGAGACGCTGAAGGAAAGCCGCCTGGTGTTCTCGCCGCTGCTCGACCGCTTCTTCACCGGCCAGGACTACCGCACCCGACCGGTGAAGATCTCCGATTCCGGGAGGATTCGCAACGAGCTGCAGACCTGGTGCTCGGAGGCGCTGGAGTACCTCCCCGACGACCGCATCCGGGTGCACTTCGAGAAAGTGGACGACGCCGTGCTCTCCCCGGCGAAGAAGGCGTTCATCTCCGAGGTGCTGGCCTGGTACAAGGCCAATCACCCGATCTGGTTCCGCTGGCTCGACTTGGAGTGATCAGGGCGTTTCCTGGCAACTCCAGCGGCTCCAGTCCTCCAGCTCCTCGTTGCTCGGACAGGTGAGCGCCAGCGCCGTGGCGGTGACGACGAAGCCGATGGCGGTGACCGCGACGAACCACCACGGCACCAGGGCGCCGACCGCCAGGCGGTCGAGGAACTCGTGCATCGACGACGGGCCCGCCGGATGGATGAACAGCTTGGTGACCCACACCGCGGTGATGAAGTAGAAGAGAAGAAGGTAGTTGCGCCGCAGCCGGGCGCGCATGCAGGTGAACGCCGAAAGCAGATAGCGGGGGTGCCGCAGATCTTTGGCGAGCGCTGCGCGCCACCCCGCCAGGGTCTCGGGCGCGTGCCCCCGCAGGAGTTCGGCGAAGTAGCCGCACTCCATCACGTAGGCGCGCCACTTGGAATGGTGCAGATGGCGGTAGCGCCGTCCTTCCAGGATGATCGAGATGCCCACCAGAGCCAGGCCGAGCAGCAACGTGTAGTGCGGCACCTGCGGGGACCCCAGGGTGAAGGTGGTGAGACCGACGGAGAGCAGGATGGCCCAGTTGGAGGTCACGTCCAGGCGCTGCCGCCACACCGTGAGGCGGTTCATCTCACCGCGGTAGAGGTGCACCATGGCGGTGTGGAACCCCTCCGGGGCGAGGAAAGGGGAAGCGTCGAGAACGCCGCGCTCTGCACCCGGACTCATCGGCACACTCTCCTCCAGATGCTTGCTGCCCGAGGCGGGAGCGAGCTACCCGGGAGCGCTCCTGCGCCGCCGGCGGAGGGCGTCAGGCCGCCCTGCGCAGGCGGGCGATGCGCGCCTCCAGCGGCGGGTGGGTGGCGAACAGCATGCGCAACCCACCACGACGGGGGTTGGAGATTTTCAGGGTGGCAAGCGCCTCGCCCCGCTGATCGACGCGGCCTCCGGTACGTCGCAGCGCCTCGAGCGCCCTGATCATGGCGCCGCGGCCGGCCAGGCGCGCGCCGCCGGCGTCGGCGCGAAACTCCCGCCAGCGCGAAAACGCCGCCACCACCAGCGCGCCGAGGATCGACAGGATAATCTCCATGACGATGGTGATGAGGAACTGGATCATGAACGAGGGGCCCTCGTCGTCGCCCCGGCGCAGGAACTGCGCCACCGCGAAGGCGATCACCCGGGCGAAGAACATGACGAAGGCGTTGATCACCCCCTGCAGCAGCGTCATGGTGACCATGTCGCCGTTGGCAACGTGGGCGACCTCGTGGCCCAGCACCCCCTCCACTTGCTCCCGGTCCATGGACTGCAGCAGACCGGTGGACACGGCCACCAGGGCGCGGGCCCGCGTCGGGCCGGTGGCGAAGGCGTTCACCTCGGGGCTGTTGTAGATGCCCACCTGGGGCATCTTGGGCAGGCCGGCGGCCTTGGCCAACCCATGCACGGTCTGCACCAGTTCGGCCAGGCGGGGGTCGCGCACGTCGGCGGGGATGATCTGCACGCCCATGGACCAGCGGGCCATCACCCGCGACAGACCCAGGGAGATGAACGCGCCCCCCATCCCCCAGACGAGGCAGAAGATCATCAGGGCGCGGTAGTCGATGCCCTGCGCCGACAGGTACGGACGCACCCCCAGGATGCTTAAGGTGATCGAGATGGTCACCAGAATGAGGATGTTCACGGTAACGAACAGCAGTACCCGCTTGGCAACCGCCATACGACCCTCCTGCGGCCGGCCCCGGCCGGCCGTAGTAGTGTAACCTACCCGGCCACCTCGTGGTGGGGCCTGGCAGATGCCACAACGCATCGCATCCCTGGAGATTCCAGGGCGTGTCGCGAAGTCAATTCCAGTATGCTTGATACGCGTGACGGCGCACGGCGGGCAGGTTTGATGCCCCGCGCCGGGGAGGTGCCATGAACCCCGAGAGGCTCCTGGGATTCCTCGTCAAGTCAACCCTTTTCGGTCGGCAGGTACCGGCGGCGAGCAAGGTCGCCCTGGGTGTCGGCGCACTGGGGATCGCGCTGGCGGCGATCGAGCACGTGACCGAGAAGAGAGCGTCGCACAGGGCACCCGGTCCCGGTGCCGTCCCCCCGCCCCCTCCCGGCGCTCCCCCACCACCCATCCCGCCGGACGACCCGCGCGAGCAGGAAGCCATGCTGCTGGTGCGGGCCATGATCGCCGCAGGCCATGCCGACGGCACCCTCGACGGGGAGGAGCGCCGCGCCATCCTCGGCCGCCTGGACGGCGAGACCCTCTCGCGCGACGAGCGGGATGCCCTGGAGCGGGAGCTTGACGCCCCGTGGACGACAGAGCAGCTGGCCGCCCGCGTCACCTCGAGGCGGCTCGCCGAAGAGGTTTACGCCGCTTCGCTGCTCGCCATTCGCCTGGATTCACCGGCGGAGCACGGGTACCTCGCGCGCCTGGCCGGGTTGCTCGGTCTCGACGGCGAGGCCACGGGCCGACTGCACCGCCTGCTGGGAGCGCCGCGCCCTGCCTAGGGCGCGCAACGCCGCAGGAGGGGTTGCGTATACTTCTGCGCCCGACGGTGAGAAGGAGGTGCACCTTGGCTCAGTGGTACCTGTCCTACGATAACCAGCGATTTGGCCCCTTCGAGGAGGCCGAGGCACGCGGTCGCGCCGCGGCCAACCCCAACGGCTGGGCGTGGCGGGAGGGGTTTGCCGAGTGGCTGCCCATCCGCCAGGTTGCCGAGTTGCAGGGAGGGGCGGCGCCGGCCATGGCCGCGCCGCCTCCCCCGATGCGTGGTGCCGCCGACGAGATCGGCTTCAGGATCGTGGGCGCCGAGATGCAGTTTGTGGAGATCGAACTGGACCCGGGCGAGAGCGCGGTGGCCGAGGCCGGCGCCATGGTGTACAAGGATCCCGCGGTTGCCATGAACACGATTTTCGGCGACGGCACTCAGCAGGCCTCGTTCATGGACAAACTGGTGGGGGCCGGCAAGCGGCTGCTTACCGGCGAGAGCCTGTTCACCACGGTGTTCACCCACCAGGGCTCGGGCAAGGCGCATGTGGCGTTCGGGGCGCCGTTCCCGGGCAACATCCTGCCCATGAACCTGGCGCAGCTGGGCGGCCGTCTGATCTGCCAGAAGGACTCGTTTCTCTGCGCCGCCAAGGGGGTGTCCATCGGCATCCACTTCCAGCGCAAGATCTTGACCGGGCTGTTCGGCGGCGAGGGGTTCATCATGCAGAAGCTGGAGGGGGACGGGTTGGTGTTCGTGCACGCCGGCGGCACCGTGGTGGAGCGCCAGCTGGCCGCGGGTGAGACGCTGCACGTGGACACCGGTTGCGTGGTGGCCTTCCAGGACGGCATCGATTTCGACATCCAGCAGGTGGGCGGCATCAAGTCGATGCTGTTCGGCGGCGAGGGCGTCTTCTTCGCCGTGCTGCGCGGGCCCGGCAAGGTGTGGCTGCAGTCGCTGCCGTTCTCCCGCCTCGCTGGCCGCATGCTCGCCGGGGCGCTGCGCAAGGGGCGAGAGGAAGGATCGGTGCTCGGGCCCCTGGGGGGTCTGCTGGACGGCGACAACCGGTTCTGAGGCGCCGAGGCGTCGGCGTGGGGCGTTTCCCGATGGCTGCGCCCTTCACTCCAGCTGCACGCGTTTGCGGATGTACTCGGCGACGACGTCGCGGGCGAAGCCGAGCACCTGCTCGGGAGGGTCCTCCGGGGCGCACAGGTCGGGGGTCTCCAGGATGTCGGCGACCAGCTCGTCCCACCAGGGGGCGCCGCGCACCCTGGCGATCCCTTCAGGGTGCAGACCGGCCGCCGCCATGTCGGCGGCGCTGGGGGCGGCGAAGACGACCCTGCACGAGCCCGGCTCGGCGAGGGTGACGTGGCCCTGCAGCCAGGTCATGAGGCGGCGCAGATCGTCGGCGTGCATCACGCGTCCCTCCTCGGTCATTTCACCACGGCTGCTACCATGTCGCCACCGAAAGGGGCGCGGGATGACGGCACGGGCGGGGGAACGGCTGCTGGGCGTGGGAGTCGTGCTCGCTCTACTCACGTCACCGGGGGTTGCCGGAGCGGATCTTGAGGAGGACCTGGAGCGCGGGTGGGTTGGCGCCTGGGTGGTGGTGCGGGTGGAGGTGGCCTCCGACTGCTCGGGGTCTTACACCAACAACGAGGTGCGAGGCCGCCTGAGCACGAGCAAGGGGAGCCGCCGGTTCGCCGACGGTGAATTGGCACGGGTCGACAAGCTCGGCCTGCGCTCGGAGCGGGTGGACCTCTATCTGACGCTCGCCGCCCCGGTGCTCGCGGCGCGCCAGGACGGCCCGTTCACCCTCTACGACGAGCGCACCTGCCGCGTCCAGTTCATGGTGGACGTGCCCCGCTCATTGCTCAGGGAGAAAGACCGGGAGAAAGTCGACGCCGTGATGTTGGAGTCGGTGGAGCGGCATGAGGCCGCGGCGCTGGCCCGCCAGTCCGGCGGCTGGAACCGGCGCGAGCGGGACCAGCTGCCGGACGACTACCAGGAGACGCTGGCGCGGCACGCGGTGTGGAAGGCGGAGGAGACCAACCGCGCCCTGGCGCGAGCCCGCCAGCAGGCGCTGGAGCAGGTTGCGGCGGCGCTGGAGCGACTCGGCGAGGATGGTGACTACCTGGTGGGATTCGCCGCCGGAGTGGAGGCCCAGCGCCGGCGCTCGACGCCGTCGTGTGGGTCGATCGCAGGCGCCCGCTTCGAGAGCGACGAGCAACACCCACCCCGCGACCGCCAAGGCGAGACAGCGGCCGACCGCTCCTTTGCGAGGGGATTCCGCGATGGCCAGCTCGTCGCGTGGTCCGCCCGCCTGGCCCGCGCCGTCGATGCCTGCTTCGTGCCCGTCCCCTCGCTACCTCGCTAGCGTCGCCGAGAAGGCGGCAAACAGGCGCGCGAAGAACCTCGCCGAGGCGGGGTGGGGGAAGCCGCCTCCGCTGGCCGCCGCAGTCTGGCGCTGCTGCCACGCTTCCCGACTCAGTGGCGCCAGCGGCTCCAGCTTCTTGCCCGCCAGCGACCTGTTCAGCGCCCCGATCTCGCGGGTCTGCAGGCTCTCGCATCGACCTCGCGCGGCAGCCAGCTGCCGCGTGAGCACCTCCAGGCGCCCCAGCTGCGAGGCGGTCGGCCGCCCCTCGAAACCGGTGACGGCGCTGTACAGGCCCGCCAGCTTCTCGCGCAGCTGCTCGTCGCCGGAGAGCCAGCCGGCGTCGCTGGTGGAAACCAGCGTGTGGCGCAGCGCCTCAAGGTCTCCGGCGAAGCCTTCCAACCTGCGGCGCAGAGTATCCCGGGCGGGCAGACGCGACGCCCGCTCTCTGGCCTGGTCGCGCAGCTCGACCAGCGAGTCGACCAGGTAGGTCAGCGCCGACAGCTCCTCGTACAGGCGCATCGCCGTGCGCTGCTGCAGCGCGCGATGCTCGGGGGAGTGCGGGGTGCGCGGGTCGGCCACCAGGGTGACGGCGTCGTGAACCGTGGTTGATCCCTTGACCAGCTTGACGGTGTACGTTCCTTCGCCCACCCGCGGGCCGAAGAAGGCCGGCGCCAGCGCCGAGGCGGGGGGCAGCTTGGGCGGCGGCAGGCGCATCGGCCAGGCCACCCGGTTGATGCCGGCGCGCTTGCTGCCGGGCACGGTGGAGACGAGAGCGCCCTGCGAGTCGTAGAGCTCGAGCTTGAGATCGCCGAAGATGTGGCGCTTCTTGAGCCAGTAGGTGATCATCGCCGCCTCGGGCGGGTTCGAGCCGACGAACTCGTCGTCGCCGTTGAACTCCTGCAGCCTGCCCGGGATCGTCATCTCTGCCGTTCGTCCCGGCAACAGCGCCACCTCGTGGGCCAGTATCTCGGGGGAGAGGGCGCGCAGCGGAGTGAGGTCGTCGAGGATGTAGATGCCACGCCCGTGCGTGGCGATGACCAGGTCACCCTCGCGGGGGTGGACCACCACGTCGTGCACCGCCACCTTGGGGATGCCGCCCCGAAAGCGCGCCCAGCGGCGGCCGCCGTCGAGAGAGATGAACAACCCGAGTTCGGTGCCGGCAAACAGCAGATCGGGCGAGACGGTGTCTTCCTTGATGACCCAGGCGTACCCTTCGACTCCCTCGCCGGCGAGGGGTGTCCAGGTGGCGCCGTAGTCGTCAGTGCGGAACAGGTAGGTGGTGAAGTCTCCGTTGCGGTGGCCGTCGAAGGTGACGAAGGCGCGGCCGCGGGCGTGCGGGCTCGAGGTGACGCTGGACACCCAGGTGCCGCGCGGCACGCCGGGCACGTTGCCGGTGAGGTTGGTCCACGTGCGCCCCCCATCGCGGGTGAGTTGCAAGTGGCCGTCGTCGGTCCCCACCCAGATCACTCCCGGCTCGCCAGGAGCCTCGCTGATGCAATAGATGGTGGTGTTGTTCTCGGCCGTGGAGTTATCGATGGTCAGACCCCCGGACTGTTTCTGCCGCTGGCGGCGTGGGTCGTTGCTGGTGAGGTCCGGGGAGATCCGTTGCCACGACTCCCCCCGGTCAGAGGAGCGAAATAGGTACTGCGCGCCCACGTACACCGTGCCCGCTTCGTTGGGCGACAGGTGGATGGGGGTGTTCCAGTTGAAGCGCAGCTCCGCTTCGCCCTCCCCGGCGTACGGCTTGATGTCCTTGAACTCGCGCAGCGCCGTGTCGACGCGCAGGATGTTGCCGCCCTGGTACTCGACGTAGAGGAAACGAGAATCCTGGGGATCGGGAAAGGCCCAGAAGCCGTCGCCGTACCCCACGTTGTCCCAGTTCTTCATCCGAACCCCGCCTGGTGAACGCGAGGGCCCTTTCCAGGTGCCGTTGTCCTGCAGTCCGCCGTAGACGTTGTAGGGGCGCTCCATGTCCACGGCGACGTGGTAGAACTGCGAAACAGGCAGGGAGCGCACGAATCGCCAGTGGTGTCCACGGTCGACAGAGGCGTACACGCCGCCGTCGGTGCCAACGAACATCTCGTTGCGGTTGAATGGATTGATCCACAGGGCGTGGACATCGGGGTGGATGCTGCCGCCGCTCAAGATGGGCGAGGTAAACGAGCTGCCTCCGTCAGTGGACACGGCGAGGGCCAGCCCCGGCTTGTACACCGTGAGGTGGTCGGTGGGGTCGACGATAAGGTGGGCGAAGTAGAAAGGTCGCAGGGTGACGCTCAGCGACGAGTTCACCTGGGTGAAGCTCTCGCCCAGGTCCTCCGAGCGGTACAGCGCCGTCTTGGCCGCCTCCACCAGGGCGTACACGACGCTGGGCCGGGAGGGAGCGACAGCTACGGCGATGCGCCCCTTTTCCCCGGCCGGCAGTCCCTTGGTGAGCTCGTTCCAGGTCTCGCCGCCGTCCACCGACTTGTACAGACCGGAACCGGCACCGCCGGAGGAGAAGAAGTCCGGCCAGCGCCTAAACTGCCACAGGCCGGCGTAGAGGATGCGCGGCTCCTGGGGGTCGATGGCGAGGTCGGAACACCCGGTGGAGTCGTTGACGTACAGCACCTTGCGCCACGTCGAGCCGCCGTCCGACGTCTTGAATACGCCGCGCTCTTCGCCGGCGCTCCACAGCGGCCCGGTGGCACACACGTACACCGTCTTGGAGTCCTTGGGGTGGACGACGATGGCGGCGATGCGCTCGGAGGCCGGGAGGCCCATGTGCTGCCAGGTCTCGCCACCGTCGCGAGAGCGGTAGACACCGTCGCCGATGGACACCGAGTTGCGCACACAGCTCTCGCCGGTGCCCACCCAGATGGTCTTGGGGTCAAAGGAGTCCACCCGCAGGGCGCCGATGGACTGGATGTGCTCGTCGAAGATGGGCTTGAAGGTGGTGCCGGCGTCGGTGGACTTCCACACCCCGCCGCTGGCGGAGCCGACGTAGACGGTGAGCGGATCGCTGGGCACCGCGTCGATGGCGGTGATGCGGCCGCTCATCACGGCCGGGCCGATGGCGCGCGCCGAAAGCCCCCCGAACGTGTCACTGGTGATGGCCACATCGTCCGCTCCAGCGAGTGCGCCCACGCTGGCGATGGCGCACGCACACGCGAAGCTGGGCAGGAAAGCCTGGCGGATCCTCATGGTGTCGTCTCCCCGGTGCGGCCAGTCGTCACTGCGACGGTGGCGCGTCCTTCTTGACCACCGCCGGCATGGCGAACAGCGAGTCGTCGAGCGGCGCGTCCAGCTCCACCTTGGTGAAGGTGATGGTTTGCCCGAACGGTGCTCCCTTCGCCTGGGAGGACATGGAGTGGGGGAGCATCAGACCTCCCACCTCCTTGTAGTCGCCGATGGAGGACTCGAACTCCAGTTCCTGCCCGCGCAGCGTCCGCTTGCCTTCCCCCTTGATTTCCAGGTAGTACTCGGCGTCCAGGTAGACGAAGGCGACGACACCGTTGTTCTTGACCACCTTGAGCTTGAACGCCTCGGTGCCCTCCACCTTCTCCTTGCCCACGAGTTCCACCTGGTGGCCCTTCGCCTTCCAGTTCACCAGCTCTCCCTCGAAATCAGCCTGCTCCCTGATGTCGGCGAGCTGATCCTCGGGCATCTTCTCGGGGTCGGAGCTGCCCAAGAACGGCATGATCATCCAGCCGGTCTGGCCGTCATAGGCCTGCACCCCGGTCATCCCTTGCACCGTGAACTCCAGACGCAGCTTGTTGGGCCGCTTCCACTGCCAGCTGAACGGCGCCTCCATGCCGCCGCCCATGGTCATGGTGCCGGTGATGCGTGCGGACGACACCGCCGAGATCCTCTCCAGGCCCCCGCGAGCCTCGTAGTTCTTGGCCAGCACCTCGTCCAGCGTCTGGGCGTGCGCGGCGGCGCAGAACAGCGCGGCCCACGCACCGGTCAGTACCATCCCTGCTCGGTTTCTCATCGGCTCCTCCTCCCGGTTCGACACACCCGCTCCTCCAGGTGGCCACCGCTGCGGTGACGGGCATTCTACGCCTCGCGTTCGGCGAGGTTCTCACCACCCCCGGCAGGGACGCCAGACGTCAACCACCTGGCGGCCAACGACCGCGTGGTAGGTGTCGAAACAGGCGGCGGCCAGACACGAGTGGTTGGGGATGATGCGCAGGCGGCTGCCGGGGGGGTGGGCGGCGGCGACGGCAGGTTGCCCGGCGATGACCGTGCCGTGCTCCTGGGTCAGCGAGGCGAGGGTCAGACCGGCGATGGGTTGGCACTCCCGCACCGTGCACAGCACCCCGTAGCCGCATGAGGGCTCGACGTGGGTCGGCCCAGGGTCGCGGGATAGCGCCAGGGCGCCGGCATCCACCACGAGTGTTCGACGATCGGGGTAGCAACCGATCACCGTGGCCAGCACGGTGAAGGCGCACTCGGCGAGCGAGCACGAGCCGATCGCCGCCTGCGAGGCGTCAAAGAAGGCGTAATTGCCCGGCCGTGCCTCCGTGACCCCGGCGAGATGATCGACGGCGCAGAGGGTCGGCGTGGAGCCCGCGCTGACTTCAGGCACCTCAATGCCCGCCTGGCGTAGGCGCTGGGCGAAGGCGCACGTCCCGTCGCGTTCCTGGGCGGCAACCTCGGCAAGCTCCACCGGGGTGCGGCAGGCGTAGGCGTGTCCGGCGTGGGTGAGCACGCCGCGGAAGTCCAGGTGTGGCGAGCGCGCCAGCCGCCGCGCCAGCGAAACGCTCGCAGGGTGGGCCGGGTCCACTCCCGAGCGATGCGCGCCGCAGTCCACCTCCAGCATCACCGACAGGCGCAGACCGCGCGCCGCGGCGCAGGCGGTAGCGGCCTCCATCGTCGCCTCGTGGTCGACCAGGAGAGTGAGGCGCCGGACCCGCTCGGCGAGCTGAACGGCCTCGGGCAGACGCTGGGGGGCGATAGGCACCGCGTAGGTGAGGTCGTCAAACCCGGCGGCAGCGAAAAACTTCGCCTCCGCCAGGGTCGACACGGTGATGGCAGCGTCCCTTCCCGCGAGTTGGAGCCGCGCCGCCTCAACCGTCTTGTGGGTCTTGACATGGGGTCGCAGCCGCACTCCAAGGCGGTCGGCACGAGCCGCCATGCGCCGGCAGTTGGCCTCGAGGCGGGCGAGCTCCACCACGGCAGCCGGGGTCGAGAGACTGTCGAGGGAGATTGGCGCTGAAGTCACGGCGCGCTGCCGGCAGAACTAGAGCCACTCGGGGGCGGTGGTGAACGCCGGGTGCATGACGTTGCCGGTGTTGCGCGTGCCGGCCGGCTCGAACACCAGCACCTCCGCCGCCTCGTCGGCGGCGGTGCGGTGCTCCACGCCGCGGGGCACGACCACCAGTTCGCCAGCCGCCACCTCCACCTCGCCGTCGCGCAGCTGCAGCCGGAAACGGCCGTTCAGGCACAGGAACAGTTCATCCTCGTCCATATGCTTGTGCCAGACGAACTCACCGGCCAGTCTGACGAGCTTGACCTCCTGTCCGTTGAGCGCCGCGACGATGCGCGGATGCCAGGGCTCGTCGATGCGGGTGAACTTCTCGGCGAGGTTGACCTTGGCGATCATGACGACCTCCCGCGGTAAGCGCTCAGCGCAGCGCCAGGTCGCACTGCTGGTAGAGCGGACCATCAGCGAAACCCAGTCTACGATAGTACTCGGTGGTGCCCGGGGCGGAGGTCACGGCCAGCCGCGCCAAGCCCGCATGCCGCGCCTGCTCGACCATCCACCCCACCAGGCGGCGGCCGATGCCGCGATGTTGTGCGTTGGCGTCGCGTCTGCCGAGCGTCGCCGCGGTGCCGTACACGTGCAGCTCGCGCAGCAGGGCTGCCCCAAGAAGCTCGGGCAGGGGCGCCGGGCCTGCCGGCAGGGTGAGGCGGCCGAACCCCACCAGGCGACCGTCCGGGGTGAGCGCCTGGACGAACTCCTCTCGCCCGGCCGAGGTCTGGTAGGGAAGAAAGGAGAGCGCGACGCCCGCCGCCGCCAGCGGTGCCCGGCGCAGCTCTCGGGCGCGGATGTCGCAAACCCGGGCGCCGCGTTGTCGCAGCACGCGCTCCACCTCTTGCCGCAGGTTGCTGCGCCGGTTGCCGGCGAGCACGCTGGGGGCTGGCACGTCCCGCACCACGCGAGCCACGCGGCACCACGGCGGCACGGCGAGAAGGCAGTCGGCGAGCAGGTCGACGAGCACTTCGTGGGGGTACGGCTGCCAGGTCTCCCGCCGGAAGTCCTCGGCCAGCGCCGCGCCTTCCAGCAGCGTGCAGGGGTAGATCTTGAGTTCGTCCGGGCAGAGCTCCGGGTCGGCGAAGATGCGAGCGAAGTCGGCGCGGTCGCTCTCGGGGGTGGCGCCGGGGAGGTTGGGCATCCAGTGGGCGAGGATCTTCAAGCCGGCGCGCCGCAACAGGTCCGTGGCGCGGCGGCTGTCCGCCACCGCGTGGCCCCGCCCGCTCAACCCCAGGACACGGTCGTCAAGGCTTTGATAGCCGAGCTGCACCCGCGTCACCCCGAGCCGGCGCAACGACTGGAGGCCCGCCGGGGTGACCATGTCGGGCCGGGTCTCGATGGTGAGCCCGACGCAGCGGCTGGCGGCCCGGGCGTTGCGGGTCATGGCCTCCTCGACCTCGGCCCAGCACGCTCGGCCGCTGGCGATGACGCGGTGGGAGGGGCGCACCGACGGCCAGTCGTTGAGCGCGGCCAGGCAGCGGGCCACGAACCATCGCCTGTAGGCGCCCGGGTAGGCGTGCCAGGTGCCGCCCAGGATGGACAGCTCCACCTTGTCGACCGGGTGACCGTTGGCCGCCAGGGCGGTGAGGCGGATCGCCACCTGCCGGTAGGGGTCGAATCCCTGCTGCACCGCCCGTTGCGCCCCCGGTTCCTCGGGGAGGTAGCTGCGCGGCATTCCGGCCGGGTCAGGGCAGTAGCGGCAGCCACCGGGACAGGGGTGCGGGCGGGTGAGTACGGCGACAACCGCCACGCCGCTTCCCGTGCGGATCGGGCGGCGGCGCAGCAGGCGGGCGATCTCCTCGGCGGGCCGCAGCCACTGCTGGCGCGGCGCCAGCAGGCGGTAGGCGGCAATCAGCTGGCTGGAGGAGAAGAAGCCGCCGTCGGCGCGCGGATGGCGGCGGCGCAGGCGCGCCACCTCCTTCCCATCGCCCTCCTCCAGCGCGGCCAGGGCCTGCAGCAGCGGCACGAGGCGCGATTCGTGCCGGCCGAGATCGAGGTGGTACGCTGCTCGCCCCACAGGGCAAGGGTACCCCATGGATCGTGCCACCCGCCGCCGTCTCGCCGCCCTCAACCGGTGCTTTTACCACCGCTTCGCCGCAGCGTTTGCCGAAACCCGCCGGGCTCCGTGGCCAGGCTGGCGGCGGCTCGCCGCCCACCTGCGCGCGCCGGCCGGAGGGCGTGCGCTGCGTGTCCTGGATCTGGGATGCGGCAACGGGCGGTTCGGGGCATTCTGCGCCTCCAGCCTACCTTTTCCTGTGGCCTACGCGGGTGTCGACAGCAGTGTCGCGATGCTCGAGCTGGCGAGAGCGAATCTCGCCCGCCTCGAACGCTTTGAATTGGTGCGGCGGGACCTCGGCCGGGAGCTGGGCGCAGCGTTGCCGGCAGGGCCCTTCGACGTGGTGGTGCTGCTGGGGGTGTTGCACCACGTGCCCGGGGCGGCAACGCGCCGCGTGCTGCTTGAGGCCGCAGCCCGTTGCCTGGCGCCCGGGGGAGTGCTGGCACTCACCCTCTGGCGCTTCGGGTCGCAGCAGCGTTTCGCCGGAAAGACCGTTCCCTGGGAGGAGGTCAACCGCCAGCTGCGGCGCCCGTTCGATCCTGGTCGCCTGGAGGAGGGGGACGTGCTGCTCTCGTTTGGCGGCAGCCCGCAAGCCGTTCGTTACTGCCACGCGGTCAGCGACGATGAGCTGAGGGGTTGGCTCCGCGAGCTGCCGCCGGTGATCG
Source organism: Acidobacteriota bacterium (assembly GCA_037444085.1). Taxonomy (GTDB): domain Bacteria; phylum Acidobacteriota; class Thermoanaerobaculia; order Thermoanaerobaculales; family Thermoanaerobaculaceae; genus CALEVZ01. Next base: position 23,352 of record JBBINC010000020.1, read on the forward strand.
ACGACTACCTGGCCGACGGCGCCACCGGCGACCTCAACCGCTACCTGGTGCTGGGTGGGGCTAGCGAACCACGGCGGTCATGAGGATCTCGACGCGGGCGTTGCGGGGCAAGTCGCCGACCTCGAAGGCGGCGCGAGCCGGAGGGTCGAGGGGGAAGAACTCGGCCAAGACCCGGTTCATCGCCGCATGGTCGTCGATGTCCTCGAGAAACACCTGCCCCTGGACCACGTCCTTCAAAGGTCCAGATCCGCTGCCTGAGAGGATGCTGCGGCAGTTCTGCAGCGCCTTGCGGGTCTCCCGTTCGATCCCGCCGGGGACCAGGTCTCCCGTCGCCGGATCGATGCCGAGCTGGCCGGAAAGGTAGACGGTGGTTCCGGCCTGGATCGCCTGGGAATACGGGCCGATCGCCTTGGGTGCGGCGGTGGAGGTGATGACCCGACGCCTGCCGCCGCCGTTGTAGGCCAGAAGAATGAGCGCGAAAACGGCAACGAGGCCTTGTCTCAGGCGGGGAGTCCTTTCTCGGCGATGTTCTCCATGATGCCGGCGAAGCGGTCGATCTCATCGATGGTCGTGTACACCGACGGCGCGACGCGGATCCCCTGGACGCTGGGGTGCGAGATGGCGGCGACGATGATCCGGTGCCGCGACCACAGGTGCTCGGCGAGGGCCGCTGCCTCGAGGCCGGCGATTTCGACGGTGGCGATGGCGCCAGCGCGGCGCGGGAGAAGCGAGGTGTGCAGGCGCACCCGGGGGTGGCCGGCAAGGCGTTTCGCCCACCGATCTCGCAGATAGCACAGGCGCGCGAACTTGCGCTCCGGCCCGAGGCCGCGGTGAAACGCCAGCGCTTCGCCCACTCCGAGAGCGTTGGCGGCGGGGTGGGTGGCGATCTCTTCGAACTTGCGGATGTTCCCGTCCAGCTCCTCGGGCGCCGCCATGAGCGGCCAGATGTTGCCGATGCGCTCGTGCCGCACGATCAGCAGGCCGGTCTGGCACGCCTCCATTCCCTCGGAGGTGTTGCGGGTGATCGCCAGCTCCTCGGCGTCGCACCCGGCGATGTGCGCCAGCTCGCGGCGTACGGTCTCCCGCTGCGGCTCCAGCACCCGCCACATGGTATGCACCGGCGCCTGGTTGGAGAACTCGAGGTAGCGCCGCATGGCGTCCTGCACCGCGACGGGCGACGGGCTGACGCCGCCGTTGTTGAGGTTGACGAGGGAGCGGTCGACGGCAAAAGCACGCTGGACGCCGGCCCACAGCGCCTCCTCGCAGGCCACATCCGCCGCCTCGCCGCGAGTGCCGGCGATGTCGCGCAGGCAGGCGAGGGCGCCCTTTGGGCGCAGCGTCGCGGCGGCGGCCGCCAGCGCCGCGGGGGGAGCGGCGAGGGTGAGCATCTGCCTCCGGGTGTACATGGAGTTCCGCCTGACGATCTGAAACAAGTGTACTTCTGCCGGCCGCTGGCCTGCGGGCGCGACCTCGGCTAGCATCGATCGGCGGGAGGGAGCAGCCGGTGCGGGTGGTGCTGTCAAGTGTGGGGTGCAAGCTCAACCAGGCGGAGTTGGAGGCCCTCGGGAGGGCCTTCGAGGCGGCCGGCCACGAGATCGTGGCGGCTTTCGAGGCGGCGGACGTGCACGTGGTCAACTCCTGCACCGTCACCCAGGAGGCGGCGCGGGATTCCCGCCGCCTGGCGCGCCGGGGCCAGGGCGCTCACCGGCGCCTTCACACCGTGGTCACGGGGTGTCACGCCACCACGCAGCCGGGGGATGTCAGTGGCATCCCGGGCGTCGACCTGGTGGTGGGCAACGCCGACAAACACCGGCTGGTGGAGTTTGTGGAGCAAAGCATCCGTCCGGCGACGAGCCGCCCGCCGCTTCGCTCGCAGGCGCCACCGCGGCAGCGCACGCGTGCCGCGGTGAAGATCCAGGACGGCTGCTCGGTGCGCTGTGCCTTCTGCATCGTGCCGGCGGCGCGGGGAGGTGAAGCTTCGCGCCCGCCGCGCGACATCCTCGACGAGGTGCACCGCCTCGCCGGCGCCGGCGCGCAAGAGATCGTCTTGACGGGTGTGCAGATCTCCTCGTACCGTAGCGGGGGGTGGGAGCTTTCCGACCTGGTCCGGGCCGTGCTCTCGGCCGCTCCGCTGCGGCGGCTGCGGCTGTCGTCCCTGGCGCCGTGGCGCATCGGCGAGCGCGAAATCGCCCTGTGGGGCGACCCGCGCCTGTGCCGCCATGTCCACCTGTCGCTGCAAAGCGGCTGCGCCGCGACCCTTGCGCGCATGCGCCGTCCGATCACCCCCGCGGGCTTTGCCAGCGCGGTGGCACGTCTTCGCGCGGCTGTCGCCGGCCTTGCGGTCACCACCGATGTGATCGTCGGCTTTCCCGGGGAGAGCGACGCCGGGTTTGCCGAGAGCCTCGCATTCGTCGCGGCGATGGAGTTCGCGCGGGTGCACGTCTTCCCCTTCTCGCCCCGGCCCGGGACGCCCGCCGCGCAGCTCCCCGGCCAGGTGCCAGCGCCGATCGTTGCGACGCGGGTCAGGGCAATGCGGGCGGCCGCCGCCGCCGGCCGCCGCGCGTTTCTCAAAGCGCAGGTGGGGCAACGGGTCGAGGTGTTGTGGGAGCGGCAGCGCCAGGGGTGGTGGGAGGGATACACCGATACCTACGTGCCGGTGCGCGCTCGGGCACCCGGCGCGCGATCCAATACCCTGGCGTGGGTGGAGGTGGAGGCGGTGGAGGGGGACCACGTGCGCGGCTGTCTGAGCACCCGGCGGGAGGGGCTGGAGGGTGACGAGAGTCCTGGGGTGTAGAATCACAGGCGTGTCGAGGCAGAAGAACAGGGTGCGGACGATCGCCTCGGTGCTGGGGTGGGGCCTGATGGTGATCTTGGCGGCACTCGACCCGCTGGAGGGCAGCCCGGCGCGGGTCGAGGTCCCAGCGGCCGGCACCGAGCTGGTGGCGGGCTCCGTGGTGCGCGTGTCGTGGCACGCTCTGCCCCCCGAGGCGAAGGAGATGGAGTTATACCTCTCGCTCGACGGTGGGCGCAGCTACCCCCTCCGTTTGACGCCGCAGCTCCCGCCAGGGCTCGATGGTCTGCTGTGGTGCGTGCCCAACCTCCCCACCCCTACCGCTCGTCTACGCCTGCGCATGGGAATCCCCGGCGGCGGCGAGGTGGACGCCGAGCCCTCGCCGGTCTTTCGCATCGTCGCGGCGGGGGCGGTGAGCGCCGAACCGGTTGTCTTGCGCGGCGGCGAGCAGTGGATCGGCCGCGGCACCGACTCCGCGCCCCGCGCCCCGGCCTCGCTGGGCGACAGCGGAGACGAAGTGTCCGCACTGCTGCGTCTTTCCCTTCCGGGCGAAGCGCCCAGGCTCCCCAGGTATGCGCCGGCGGCGAGTGATGATCACCCTTTGGCGCGGGAGCATGGCCCGCGTCACGACGGGTCTGCACGCTTGCCTCCGCGGCCGGGCGAGACCGCCCCTCTCCCGTTGCGGAGATAGAGGTCCACCTCCCCAGGAACAGACTTTCCTCACGACGTTGACTTGGCCCGGTCGGGCGAGCGGGTGGTGCGCCCATCCGCGCTGCCGGAGAAGCGGGCTGGCTCTCACCTGGCCCACGGGGCGTGTGAGTGCTGGCGTTTTGGGTTTGCGGGCGTGACCCGATCGGGTGCGCGGATTCCCTGATCTTGGCGCGCCGCCGGACGGGCGGGCGTGCCGGAGGTGAAGGGAATCGACAATGAGGAGAACGCTCATGCGCAAGACTGGTATGCTTTTCTGTGTCCTCCTTCTCGCCGCCGCGGCCGATGGGTTCGAGGGACAGGTGGTGGGCCCCGATGGGGAGCCGGTGGCGGGTGCACGGGTTGCCGAGCTGGGCAGATCCGGATCGGTCGTCGCGGATCGACAGGGGCGATTCCGGCTGGAGCCCGACCCACGCCCTCCCTTCTTCTTGATAGTGATGCGGCCGGATGGTGTCGCCTTCCGGCCCACGTACTTCGAGGCGCTTCCGGCCGAGGGCGAGGTTCTCGTCGTGCGGCTGGAGACGCTGGGCGAAAGCGTCACGGTGGTCTCGGGCGGCGTGCCCGACCTTCACCTCCCTCCGGCTGCTGCCGGCACCGTCATGGGCAAGCAGGACCTGGCGCGGCGGATGCCGGTCAATCTGCAGCAAGCGATGGAGAACATCCCCGGCGCCAGCCGCGGCGAAGACGGCTACGACGCCGTGCCGGGGTTACGTGGATTGCCCCAGCACCGCACCTTGATCCTCTTGGATGATGGCCGCGTTACGGCGGAGCGGCGGGCCGGGGCCTCGGCGACCTTCCTCGATCCGGGATCGGTGGACGAGATCGAGGTGGTGCGCGGCCCGGGCTCGGTGGCGTACGGCTCGGACGCGTTTGGCGGAGTCATCCGCGCCCGCTCCCGGATGCCCGTCCCAGGTCAGCCGTTCCAGGTGCGCTACTCGCTCCTGGGAGCCTACGGCCTGGACGGCAAGGGCGCATCCCTTGAGGCCTCAGGATCGCTGGGAGCCGGGGCGGTGTTGGCGGCGGCCCACTTTCGCGACTACGGCGACTACGACAGCGCCAGGGGCGAGGTACCCAATTCTGGGGCGCAGCATGAGGGGTTTCGTCTCGCCTATCAGGTCCCCGTGGCGGGAGGGGTACTGAGCGTGGGGTGGCGCACCGACCTCGGGCGAGACATCGCCAAGCCCGAGCCGCAGTTTGCAGTGCGCCGGACGTTCTACCCGGAGGAGAACTCCCACCGAGCGAATGTCAGCTTCGAACACCCCGGCTGGGGGGGGTGGTCGCGGGCGGGGGTCTCGTTGGCCTGGGACTCCTACCAGCTGATCCTCGATCGCGATGTCTTCGCGACCGCGACCGCGCCTCGCACGCTGTCCCGCGCTGACGTCAAGGCCAACGATTACTCCCTGCGGGCGGAGGCCGAACGCGCTCTGGCCGGCTGGGGGCGCTTGGTGGTGGGCATCGACGTCTCGGGAAGGTTCGACCTGGAGGCCGTCAACACAACCTATCGCTACGACGACTGCGCCGTGTGCCCACCTTCGCTTGCGACTCAGGAGACTTCCATCGAGGACGCAAGGCGCGACGATCTGGCGCTCTTTGCCGGAGTCAACGGCCGCATCGGGCCGGTCGGGCTGGCGGTTGGGTTGCGTGGTGACACCGTCAAGAGCGAGAACTCAGGGGGGTATTTCGGCTCTGCCAGCATCACCGACTCGAAGGGTTCGGGTTTCGTCGCCGCCACCGTGCCGTTGGGCGCGACAGCGACGTTGACGCTGCAGGCGGCGCGGGGGTTTCGCTCGCCGCTGCTCTCCGACCGCTTCTATCGGGGCATCTCGGGACGCGGCTTCATCACCGGCAACCCCGAGTTGAAGCCGGAAGTCAGCACTCAGTACGACCTCGCCGTGCGCTGGGGCGTCGAGGCGCTGGCGGTGGCGGTCTACGGCTACTCCTATCGCGTTACCGATCTGATCGAGCGGTACCGCTCGGGTCCGGACTTCTTCTTCCGCAACCGCGGCGAGGCCGAGATCCAGGGCGCGGAGCTCGAAATCTCCGTTGCCCTCGGTGGCCGGCACGAGCTGGCCGCCGGCGCCCAGGTGCTGCGCGGTGAGGTCCGCGAGGACGGCACCCCAACCGACGGGATTCCCCCGCGCGGCGTCTTCCTCACCTATCGGCACGAACCCGACGCCGGCCTGTCGTGGATGGTGCGCGCGGCGGCCAACGCCCGCGATGAGCGCCCGGGTCCGACCGAAAAGGTCGTGCCCGGCTACGCGGTGCTCGACGCGGCGGTGGGCTACCGTTTCTCGCCCGCCCTGGAGATTCAACTCCTGGGCCGAAACCTCACCGACCGTGCCTACCCGGGTTCAGCCGACGAAGCTGCCGCGCTGGCACCGGGACGTAGTGCGCAGTTGATGCTGCGGGGCAGGGTGTAGGCCCGCGCTCCGCAGACCAGTTGGGGAGCTTCTCGGGGGGCGCATTGCCCCCCGAGAACCTTATATGCCCGCACCGCGTTCTCGCAGGTGAACGGCGAGGAGGTGCCCCATGCGGTCCTGGCGTTACGCAATGATCCCTGTCCTCTTGGTGCTGCTCACCCGGCCGGCGATCGGGGGGGAGATGCGGTGGTTGAACGTGGACGTCCGGGAGGACCGGGACGCCACGAGCGTCCACCTCCACCTTCCTCTGCCGCTGGTGACTGTGGTGCTCTCTGCCGTGGACACGCGGGGGTTTCGCCGGGGGGTGATCGAGCTGGAGATCGGCGAGGTCGAGGTCGACTGGGTGGCACCGTTGCGCGAGGCCCGCAGCGCGCCAGAGGGTGAGTACGTCAAGGTGGACGACGCGACGACGCTGATGCGCATCGCCAAGCACGGGGGGACGGTGCTGGTCACCGTCACCGAGAAGGGCGAGGACGGCGAGCGGGTAACGCTGCGGCTGCCCGAGGCCATCCTGGAGTCCGTGGATGTCACCGGCGGTAGCCGCATCGATCTGGTACGCCTGGTATCGAGCCTCGGTGCCATGGGCGCCGGCGAGGTGCTCAACGTCGCCAGCGCCGAGGCGCACGTGCGTGTGTGGATGGAGTAGCCATGCGCTGTCGGGGGTCGTCCAGCGTCCTCACGATCGTCGTCGCGGCAGCGGCTGGGCTGCTGGTCGCGGCGGTCCTCTCCGACGTGGTGATGATCGACGTTGCCACCGCTCCGCCGGATGACGTGCGGATCAAGCTCCCCCTTCCGCTCGGGCTGGTCCGCCTGGCTGCGGCTCTCGTACCAGCGCGGGAGCTGGAAGTCGAGCTGCCCCGCGAAGCGACGCGCCAGCGCGAGGTTTTCGAGCAGGCGCTGCGCGCCCTGGCGGAATGCCCGGATGGAGTTATCCTCGTCTCGATGCGCTCTCCCGACGCCAACGTCACCATCACCAAGGAGCGCGGGCAGATCGTCCTCGATGTGGGCGCGGAAGATGCCAGGGTCCACGGCGCGGTGCCCCTGGCTGGCCTGGAGAACGCGCTCAAGCGCTGGCGGGGCGATCGTCTGGATGTGCGTGCGGTGCTCGATGTGCTGTCAGCCGCGCGGCGCGGGCCGATTCTCAGCGTCGAGTCAGAGGACGCGGTGGTCCGCATCGCGGCGTGGTGAGGAGCACCGAAGGCGGGCACGGAATGCCTTCCGCCGAGCGCGCGGTTGTTACATCCGGCCGGTGCGCGGCTACACTGCTTGCGGGAAACCACGATGCGCGACGCCTCAGCTCCCGTGCTGACCTTCAGTCGCCGCTTTCCCTTCGCCGCGTCGCTGCGCCGGCGCCCTGCCGACCGGTCGTTCGAGGACTGCCTGCGGTTGTACGGCGAGGTGGCGCACGCCGGTCACAGCTCGGGCGGCAACTTCGTGGCGACGCTGGCCTTGACCGGCGCCGTCGACGAGGTGACCGGGATGGTGGTAAACGTCACGGTGGTCAAGCAGCGGATCCTCGATCTCCTGGCCCGGCGGTGGGATCACCACTTCCTGAACGCGGACTCGCCGCCTTTCGATCGCGAGGTTCCCACCTCGGAGAACATGGCGAGGCGCCTACTGGCGGAGTGTCAGCCTCTCTTCGCCGACCTGGCTGCGCGGCCGGTGGTGTGCCACCTCGCCGAGTCGCCCTTTTCAGGCGCCGTGGCGTACGCCGACGGGCGGGTGGAGCGCTGGGCGGCAATGGAGTTCTGCGCGGCCCGGCGCACCGGTTCGCCGCTGCTTTCTCAGGCGGAGAACGAACGGCGCTTCGGCGTGGCGACGAGACTGCACGGGCATTCCTATCGGCTGCTCGTCGTCCTGGCCGGGCCGGTTGACCCCACGACGGGCGTGATTGTCGGGGAGGGCGATGTGCAGGGGGGTCTTGCCGCTCTGCACGAGGAGCTGGACCACCGCTGCCTCAACGACGACGTGTCCGCCCTGCGCGGGCAGCCGATGACCACCGAGTGGTTGGCGCGGCACGCGTTTGTCCGGCTCGCAGCGACGCTGCCGGTGGCGCGCACCAGGCTGTGGGAGCTGCCCTGGTTGTCGGCCGAATACCTGGGCGACGAGCAGGCCGCCCTGGTCGTGGAAACCTCCCTGCGCGCCGCCCACCGGCTGCACGCCCCGGCACTGGATGACGGCGCCAACCGGGCGCTGTACGGCAAGTGCAACAACCCCGCCGGGCACGGCCACCGCTACGTGGTGGAGGCGGCGTGTGGAAGGGCGCTGGACGCGGCGAGCGGCACCGTGGCCGATCTCGGGGAGGTGCGGCGGGCGCTGGAGGGGGCTCTGAACCCCTGGCAGATGCGCCATCTGGACGAGGAGACGCCCGATTTCCGCGATCGTCCCTCCACCAGCGAGAACATCGTCACCGCGCTGTGGCCGCGACTGGATGGCGCCCTGGCAGGTTCGCTTCGCCGGTTGCGCCTGTGGGAGACCGAGAACAACCGCTTTTCCCTGCGGCGAGTCGCCGCCGGAGACAGGTGAGGCATGGAGAGGGTGCTGATCACCGGTGCCAGCCGCGGCATCGGCCGCGCCCTGGCGGTGCGCCTGGCGAAGCCGGGGCGCGAGTTGCTGCTCCACGGCCGAGACCCCCGGTCATTGCAGGAGAGTGCACGACTCGTCACGGAGCGCGGCGGGATCGCCGCCACCTTCACCGCCGACCTGCGCGAGGCCGGGCAGGTGGAGGCGCTGGCCGCCGCGGTGGGCGGCGAGCCACTGGCCGCCCTGGTCCACAACGCCGGCGCCGCCACCGTCAAGCCCACCGCCGAGCTGACCCTGGAAGAGTGGCAGTCGAGCCTGGCGGTGAACGTGACGGCGCCGTTTCTCCTGTCCCGCCGGCTGGCCCCGCGCATGCCGAGGGGCGCCACCATTGTCCATGTGTTGTCGGTGGCAGCGCGGCGCGGCTTTCCAGGCTGGGCCGCCTACTGCGCCTCCAAGTTCGCGCTGGAGGGCTTGTCCCAGTGCTTGCGGGAGGAATTACGCGAGGCGGGCCTTCGCGTCGTCAACGTCTACCCCTCCGCCACCTCGACCGAACTGTGGGATGGGGTTGCCGGCAGTTGGCCCAGGGAGCGCATGCTGGCGCCCGAGCAGGTGGCGGAGGCGGTGGCGTTCGCCCTGGAGCGCCCGGGCGAGGTGCTGGTGCAGGAGATCTTCATCGGCCACCGCGCGGGCGCGCTGTGACTTCCCTCTGCCCGGCGATCGTTCGCATCGCCTGCTCGGGAGGCGCCAAGCCCCTTGTCGCCCTCAACACCATTAGCCGAGGTCGCAACCTGGACAGGTGGGATCGTGGCATTCCGCCTGGCAGCAGTCGTCACAGGCGTTGAGCACGCACTCGGGGCAGAAAAGCCCGCCATCACCGCGCGCACAGCGATTGGTGTTGCGACAGAAGCAACATGCAGTCGAAAAGCAGCACGCCTTGACGGTCGCCCCGGAGGCTCGTCCTGCCTCGGCGGCGGGGAGGCCAAGGAGCTGGCGCACGGGAACCGTGGAGGGGAAGTGGCGACGAACAAGCTCTTCGAAGAGAAACCCTGCCCAGCGCCAGGCGACGGCTCCTTCTCGATACTCGCCCTTGAGGATCAGGACGCCATGACCTGGCGCCTCGTCCCCCTGCTGGAGTTGCACGGGAAGCTGCAGCACGAGACGCTGCTCGGCGGGCACGTAGCGAGCGAGGGTGGCCATCACGCCGAAGGGGTAGGAGGTGATTTCCAACCGGCGCGACTGCTCTCCCCTTCCGAGAGTCAGTGAACCGCGCGCCGCCTGAATCCAGTTGATCACGGTCTCGCCAAGGCGGAACGAAGGGCCCGCCTGCACCTCCAGTGCGATGGTCACTGGTTGGTTGACCCTGCCATCGCCCACTTCCAGGCTGCCTGCAGGCAAGCTCATCCGAGCGACCAACGAGCCACCGCTGCAGCCGGTCCTGGGAAACTCGGGGACGACTTCGATCAACCGTCGCAGCACCTCCCCATCGAACGGGGGTGTCTCGCTTGGGGACGCCGTACCGGCTCCAAGAATCAGGAGAAGGGTGCAACCGAATGGGAGCATTGAAGGACTCTCCTCTGGCACGGAGTCTACTTTTTGATCCTCTGGTGTCAAGGGGGGCCGAGCTTTGGCGTGTGGTGACCGTCTCGTCGTCACCACGGTTGCCGCTCAGCTGACCAGCGCCTGCAACCCCTGCTGGATGAGGCGGGCGAACTGCGGGCGAGAGCGGGCCAGCTGTTCAAGATGGGCGCGCGCCTGGGTCGCGACCGCGCCCAGTTGCTTGTCCCCCGCAGCCACCTCGAGGATTTCCAGGGGTGCCAGCCAGTCGTCGGGGAACTGCTCCTGTAGCTGGCCGAAGACCGCCTCCAGAGCCGCCGCTGGCATCCGCCCCTCTCGCACCGCCCGCACCTGCTCGTAGAACCTGGCCAGACTCCGCCGGCGCTCGTCCTGCTCGACCCTGATGGTGCGCTCGCTCGGCACCAGCGACGGCGGCTCGTAGGCATCCTTGTCAGCGGCTCCGGAGAACACCGACACCACCTGCTCCCCGACGACCATGTCGAAGGCGCCCCAGTCGGGCTGGAACAGTTCCCGCTCGCCCCGGGAAACGCGGCAGTCTCGGAAAGTGATCAGCACCAGGCGGCCTTGGTGCCGTCGCATTCCCTCGACGGCGCCGACGACTGTCACCCCGGAGGCGAACCTCAAGGTGGCGCGACGGCCGATTTCGACGCCGAGCCGGCGCAGGTCGTCCTCTCCCATGGCTTCGAGAGGGATGGATTCACCCGCAAGAAGCCCCACCGGCGTGCCGAAACCGTCTCGGTGGTACGCCTTGCCGTGGCCGGGCAGTTGCCGCCCGCCCAGCGCCAGCGCCGTGGGGCCGGTGAACCTCAGGTAGCACGGCTGCCCGTCGTGCTCCAGCACCTCGCCGAGGACTCCGGAGATCTGCAGGCCGGAGCTCAACTGGGCGGTGGCCACGGCGCCCGACTCCTGGGCGCGCTGCAGACCCTGAAGGCCCCCGCGGCGAAACGCCATGGTGCCCGCGAACTCCGCCAGCACGTCCAGGAGGTGCTGGAAGTCGGGGGTGACGAACAGCTGGGGCTGCATGGTGGTAATGTCGAACGCCACGTCGGCCGCTGCCAGGGTGTACGGGAGCTTGACCACCGCCGGCGTCAGGCAGTGCTGCGCCTCGCCGATGGAGGACAGCAGTCCAGCGCCGTAGATCCTGGGGTTGTCCGGGGAGCCGACCAGCCCGTACTCGACCGTCCACCAGTGCAGGCGCGACAGGCGCGTCATTTCGGAAGGTTCGCCCAGGTCGGCCTGTCGCTCTTCCACCAGGCGTTGCGCTGCGTCGATCTCCGCCTGGGGTATATCCGGCGCCTCCTTGAGGATCGATAGGTGGCGAATGGCCTCATACAGCTCGTAGTCGGCGCGCGAGGAAATGGCCTTGGCCCCCACCTCGCCGAAGCGGCGCAGGTATTCGGCGTAGGTGGAATCGGCGATGAACGGGGCGTGGCCGGCCGCCTCGTGGACGATGTCCGGGGCGGGGGTGTACTCGATGTGCTCGAGCTGGCGAATGTCGGCGGCAATCACCAGCACCCGATGCGCCTGGAACTCCATGAAGGCGGCGGGAGGGATGAACCCGTCCACGGTGACCGCTCCCCAGCCGATGCGGCCGAGGGCTCGGTTCATCTCCTCAAGACTGGGAATCGTTTCCGTCGAGATCCCGGTCCTGGCCAGTCCCTCAGCGTAGGAGGGATGGGCGTGGCGGTGCAGAAAACGCACGTTCTGCCGCATGATGTAGCGCCACACCGCATGGTCGATGGGGGTATAGCGGTGCCACCCCTGATCCACGACGAACTGGCGCAGATGGCTCGGCAGCCTGTCGATGACGCTGGAGGTTTCCGTCCCCGTCCCGTCGATTGCGTCTTCCATGGCGAAAAGACCCCCTCGCGGCGATGTGCGACGTCGGGTGCAACGTTTCGAGCGCCGGCTCCATTTCGAAGGGTGCGTACCGGGGGACCCCGCCAGTGGCCCGGCTCGAGGCCACACGCTCCTCGCGCAGCGTGAAGATCTC
>JBBINC010000021.1:0-34751 GCA_037444085.1 Acidobacteriota bacterium
CGTGTCGGTGCCCGTGCCCGTGCCGGTGACCGTGCCGGTGACCGTGTCAGGGTCCGTGCCCGTGTCGGTGACCGTGCCGCTGACCGTGCCCGTGCCCGTGACCGTGCCAGTGTCGGTGCCAGTGTCGGTGCCCGTGCGGAGGCCTTTGTTCCTGCGCGACGAAACGGCGCGGCTTGCCGCGGCCGCCCGGTCTCGGGGGTGGCAGTGCGAGCCTCGCTGACTTCGAGTACCCCGTCCGGTTCCTGGCCCACGCGCCGACTCCTCACACCCTCACCCCGAATTGCTACACTCAAGCATGCCTGCCCCCTTGCGCGCCCTACGCTACGGCCTGGGCCATTGGTTCTTGCGCCGCCTGCTCAGCATCTCCCCGAGTCCCGGTCTCCGTTTCTGGCAGGGAAGGGGACGCGGGCTCGGCGCCCTCCTCTGGTTGGTCGCGGCCAGCGAGCGCCGGCGCATGCTCCACCACCTCCGCCTCGCGTTTCCGGACGCCGCGGCCGATTGGCGCCGGGGCGTGGCTTGGGCTTGCGCCCGCCACCTCGGGTGCCTGCTTGGGGAGGTGGTGTGGCTGTGGGGAGTATCACAAGACGAACTGCTTGCTCACACCGACTTTCGCGGCCTCGACCACCTGGACGAGTGTATCCGCGATGGCGAGGGCGCAGTCATCGGAACGGCCCATTGCGGCAACTGGGAGTGGCTCAACCTGGCGCTCGCGGCGCGCGGCACACCGCTGACCATCGCCGTCCGCGCCCTTGACGACCCCCGCTATGACTCGACCATCCGCTCCCTGCGCGGGCGCTTCGGCGGCACGAGCATCAGTCGTGGCGAAGGGGCAGGCCGGGCGCTGGCCGCCGCCTGTCGAGCGGGAGCAACCATCGGACTACTCATCGACCAGGACATCGACGCGCCCGGGTGCTTTGTGGAGTTCTTCGGCCGCCCTGCGTGGACGCCCACCGGCGCTGGCAGGCTGGCTCGCCGCCTGCACCGACCGATCGTTCCCTCCTTCGTGGTTCGGCAGCCCGGGGGGAAGATGCTGCTCTCCTTCGACCGGCCCATGCACCCGGTGCTCTCCGGGGACGCCGAAGCCGACGCGCGCCTCCTGACAGCCCGCCTGACGGCTCGGATCGAGGAGCAGATCCGCGCCTTTCCCGAACAGTGGGTGTGGATGCACCGGCGCTGGCGGCGCCAGCCGCTGGACGGTGACGAGGTGCTGTGGCGGTCCGCTACAATGCCCGCACACCGCACCTGCTGAGTCGCCAGCCAGGCGTTTCCGGGAGCCGGTGTCAGGGAGGAAAGTCGATGAAGAAGGGTCTCTTGGGATGCGCGGCAGTTGCCGTCGTCATGTTCGTCGTGATCGGGGTCTGGGTCGGATCCGGCTATAACTCCCTCGTCCGCCTCGATGAAGCCGTCAACACCGGCTGGAGCCAGGTTGAGAACGTCTATCAGCGGCGCGCCGACCTCATTCCCAACCTCGTCGAGACCGTGCAAGGGGCTCGCGACTTCGAGCGCGAGACCTTCACCGCGGTCGTCGAGGCCCGCGCGCGAGTGGGTCAGGTGAACCTCGGCCAGGCACCCAACGCGGCGCAGCTTGAGCGCTTCCAGCAGGCGCAGGACGGTCTCTCGTCGGCCCTGGCACGCCTCCTGTTGGTCGTCGAGCGATACCCGGAGCTGCGCGCCACAGAGGCGTTCCGGGACCTGCAGGTACAGCTCGAGGGGACCGAGAATCGCATCACCGTGGAGAGGCGGCGATTCAATGAGGCCGCCCAGGCGTACAACACGGCGCGAAGGCGGTTCCCCACGGTGCTCATCGCCGGCCTGCTTGGCTTTGACCAGCGTCCCTATTTCCAGGCCGTGGCCGGATCGGAGCGCCCTCCGCAGGTGACCTTCTGATACTCATGAAGGCCACTTTCGCTCTGGCCTTTCTCGTGGCGCTGCCGGCGCTCGCGCTGGAGGTTCCGCCGTTGCCAGCCCGCTTTGCTCACGACTACTCCGGCCGGGTGGATGGCGCGGGCCTGGCGCGGGCCGAGGCCGCCCTCGCCGAGTTGGAACGCACCCACGGCCACCAGGTCATCGCTGTATTCTTTTCAACGCTCGACGGCGAGGCGCTGGAGGACTTCACCATTCGCTGCGCCGAGGCGTGGCGGGTCGGACGGAGCGGCCTCGACGACGGCGTGATTTTCTTCGCGTTCCTCGCCGACCGCCGCATGCGGCTGGAAGTTGGCTACGGACTCGAAGAGGTTGTGACCGACGCCGTCGCCCGCCGCCTCCTGGATGGCACCCTGCGACCCCACTTCGCCCGCGGCGATTACACCGGAGGAGTGGAGGCGATGGCCAGGGCCCTCGGCCGGATCTTCTCCGGCTCGCCGGCGCCGGCGGCGCGGGATCGCAGCCGTCCCATCCTCGGGTTGGCTGTTCTCGTGATCATCCTGGGCATCCTCGTCGTGGTGCTGATCGCGGCCGGAGCCGCTGGCAGCCCGCCGTCCGCCCGGCCGGGCCGACGCCGGCCTTCGTGGGGAACCTCGGCAGGGGGGTTCGGGGGTGGTTTTCGCCCGGGCGGTTTCGGTGGAGGCGGAGGGTTCGGAGGCTTCTCGCCGGGCGGCGGAGGGTTCGGAGGCGGCGGCGCCTCCGGATCGTGGTAAGGGAGGGCTGCGGTGAGTACCGATCTCGTCATCCGCCACGGCACGGTGTTAACCATGGTTCCCGGCGAGGAACCGATCGCGGCGGGAGCGATCGGTATCCGTGGCGGCGCCATCGCGATCGTCGGCCCCGAAGCGGACGTCCTCGCAGCGATGCCGAGCGCGCCGCGCCTGGACGCCGGCGGCGGCCTCATCCTGCCGGGATTCGTCAATGCCCACACCCACCTGGCGATGACGCTGCTGCGCGGCATCGCCGACGATCTGACCCTCCAGGACTGGCTGGAGAACCACATCTGGCCGGCCGAGCGGGCTTTCATGAACGAACACACCGTAGCCCTGGGCGCCCGCCTCGCAGCCTGCGAGTGTCTCAAGGCAGGGGTGACGACGGTGTGCGACATGTACTTTTTTGGCGCGCGGGTAGGTGAGGTGCTCGAGCAGGTCGGCATGCGCGCGCTGGTATCCGAAGGCATCATCGACTATCCGACACCGTCGGCGGCCACCCCGGAGGTGGGATTTCGTCTCTCCCGGGAATTGCTCGAGCGCTTTCGCGGCCACCCGCTGATTCGCCCGGCGGTTGCGCCTCACGCCCCGTACTCGGTGTCAGCCGCCAGGCTGGCGGACGCCGCAGAGCTGGCGGAAGAGTTCGACGCGCCACTGATGATCCACCTCGCCGAGACGCGCCGCGAAGTCGAGCGTCTCGTAGAGGAGAAGGGGGTCACCCCGGCTGCCTACCTGGCCGACCTGGGGATCCTCTCGGAACGGACCATCGCCGCCCACTGCGTCCACATCTCCCCCACCGACCTCCAGCTCCTGCGGGAGTTCGATGTCGGTGTGGCGTCGAACCCCGTCTCCAACCTCAAGCTGGGCAGCGGCGTGGCTCCGTTGCCCCAGATGCTCGCGGCTGGCGTCAAGGTCGCCTTTGGCACCGACGGCACCGCCTCCAACAACACTCTCGACCTGCTGCGCGACGCCCAGGTCGCCTCCCTGCTCTACAAGGGCATCATCGGGGATCCGACGCTACTTCCGGCGCGACAACTGGTCGAGCTGCTCACCGTCGGCGGCGCCCGTGTCCTGGGACTGGACGACCGGATCGGCACCCTCGCCTCCGGCATGTGCGCCGACGTCATCTGCCTGGGTGTGGACCAACCGCACGCCACCCCACTCGCCGACCCGTTCGCTCACCTCGCCTACGGCGCCCGCTCTGGCGACGTGCGCCACGTCGTCGTCCAGGGCCGGACGCTCCTGCGTGACGGCCAGCTCACGACCATCGATCTTGACGAGGTCCTCGCCGCCGCCAGACAGACTGCTCTCGTGCGGGGGCGATAGAAGGCGACCCGACGCCCAAGCAGACCGCCGCGTGGCAGGTCAGGATCGCAAGATTCGCCGCACGTGGTCGGAGCGAATCCGGATCTTCACCGGACCGCGCGGCAGCGAACCGGCCGTCGGCGCGGGTCGGAGCACCGGCTCGCCCTCGGTGGCCATGCCCAGCGGCGCGGTGGCAGGCACCAACGTCTCGCCCTGGAGCTCCGGCTCGCCCGGGAGCACATCCGCCCCGGCAGGCACGCTCGCTTGCCGGGACGACCCCTTCTCGGTAGCGAGGCGCAGCCTGCGCAGCAGTTCGGAGTCGGGACTGTCGAACTCGACGCCGGCGCGAAACACCAGCACCCGCTGATCCGACTCGCTGAGTGCGAACCCCCAGGCGCGACAGCGCCTGACGGTGGCGCGCATGACGAACT
Source organism: Acidobacteriota bacterium (assembly GCA_037444085.1). Classification (GTDB taxonomy): domain Bacteria; phylum Acidobacteriota; class Thermoanaerobaculia; order Thermoanaerobaculales; family Thermoanaerobaculaceae; genus CALEVZ01. Next base: position 4,370 of record JBBINC010000021.1, read on the forward strand.
CACCGTCGGGCGAGGGGAAGCGCAGTTCGCATCCGACATTCGGACGAAGGCTGCGCTCCACCTCGATTTGCGCACCGCGCTCCGAGATATCGAGCACACGCACCGGGAACGAAGCGTACACCTTGGCCCTCAAGGGCTTCTCGGGGGCCATCCTTTCGACGGCGCGCCTTTCATTCATGATCGCGTCCGATCTCGTGCATCTCGCTTGCTCGCCGCACGGTATCACTCCTCTCGCGCAGGATTGCAAGCCCTGCGAACGCCCTGCGAGCGGCCGGAATGTGCGCTACCTGCCGCGCCATTCCCCGCCGGGGAATTATACCGCGACTCGTTTGCGTTGGTTTCGACGCGCCCGGTGGCGCACACCATCGCGGTGAAAAAAGGAGACTTCAAGTTCATGAGCCAACATACACTTCCCCCGCTGCCCTACGCCTACGATGCCCTTGAGCCGTGGGTCGACGAGCAGACCATGCGCCTGCATCACGACAAGCACCATCAGGTCTACCTGGACAACTTCGTCAAGGCTGTGGCGGGCACCCCATTCGAGACTCTCGAGGCCAGCGAGACACTGCGGCGCCTCGCCGAAGTCCCCGAGGGCGTCCGCACCGTCGTGCGCAACCACGGCGGCGGGCACGTCAACCACTCCCTGTTCTGGGAGATCATGGCTCCCAAAGCCGGCGGCGCTCCCTCCGGGCCGATCGCCGACCGGCTCGCCGCGGCGTTCGGCTCCTTCGATGGTTTCAAGGAAGCGTTCACGAAATCGGCGCTGGGCCAGTTTGGCTCAGGGTGGGCGTGGCTGGTGGTTGGCGCAGGAGGCACCCTCGCCGTGACCGCCACGGCGAATCAGGACTCGCCCCTTTCGGCGGGCCAGACCCCGATTCTGGGCCTCGACGTGTGGGAGCACGCGTACTACCTCAGGTACCAGAACCGGCGAGCCGAATACGTGGCCAACTGGTGGAACGTGGTCAACTGGAAGAAGGTCGGAGAACTCTACCAGGCAGCTGTTTGACCCGCCGGCCGGGAGCGCTGCGGCGACGGGCCGCCCCATCGCGGGCGGCCCGCAGCGCTACCTCGGCAGGGAGACCGCCGCCCTGCCGACGCACACGTATTCGAACCCGGCCTCGCGCAGCTTCTCGGGTTCGTACACGTTGCGCAAATCGACGAGGAGCGGGCGGCGCACCGCCGCCTTCAGGCGGCACAGGTCCAGGGAGCGGAACTGGTTCCACTCCGTGACCAGCACGAGACAGTCGGAGCCTGCAGCAGCATCGTAGGCATCATCGCAGTACACCACGTCAGCGGCCAGCAACTCCCGGGCGTTGGCCATGGCGGCGGGATCGAAGGCCCGCACTGTCGCCCCTTCGGCGAGTAATCCCTCGACGATGGGGAGCGCGGGCGACTCGCGCATGTCGTCGGTTTCGGGCTTGAACGAGAGCCCCAACAGCGTCACCACCAGCCCCGCCGCAGAACCGCCGCAGGCGGCGCGGATCTTCTCGATCATCCGCTGCTTGACCGTCTCGTTGACGCGCACGACGGTCTCGACGATCTCGAAGCTCATGCCGGCACGATGGGCGATCTCAGTGAGCGCCTTGGTGTCCTTGGGGAAGCACGATCCGCCGTAGCCGGGGCCGGCGTGGAGGAACTTGGCCCCGATGCGGCGATCCAGCCCCATCCCCTTGGCGACGTGGTGGACGTCCGCCCCGAGGCGCTCGCAAAGGGCCGCCACCTCGTTGATGAACGTGATCTTGGTGGCCAAGAAGGCGTTGGAGGCATACTTGATCAACTCGGAAGACTCCACGTTGGTGATCACGAACGGAGTCTCGATCAGGTACAGGGGAGCGTAAATATCCTTCATGATGGCAATGGCCTGGGGGTCCTTGGCGCCGATCACCACCCGGTCCGGTCGCATGAAGTCCTCGATGGCCGAGCCCTCGCGCAGGAACTCCGGGTTGGAGACCACCGAGAAGGGATAGTACCCGTTGCGCTTCTTGATGATGTCCTCGATGAGTTGCCCGGTACCGATGGGCACCGTGGACTTGGTGACCACCACCTTGTAACCGTTCATGTACTCGGCCACCGCCTCCGCCACCTCGACGACGTAGGAGAGATCCGCCGAGCCGTCCTCGCGAGGCGGCGTGCCCACCGCGATGAACACCGCCAGGGCCGTCTCCACCGCCTCCTTGAGCTCGGTGGTAAAACGCAGCCGCCCCGACTGCGCGTTCTTGGCGATCAGCGTGTCCAGGCCTGGCTCGTAGATCGGCACTTCGCCGCGCTTGAGCAGCTCGATCTTCTTGGTGTCGTTGTCGACACACGTCACGTACATGCCGAAATCGGCCAGGCAGGCGCCCGTCACCAGGCCGACGTACCCGCTCCCCACGACTGCGATGTGCATGACCCCTCCCGCGACCGCCTCGCCGCCTCCGCGGATCGAACAGGAAGTGTAGGGAGTACCTGAGCCTCTGGCAACCTGGCCAGAGAGGCCCTCTGCGGGCGGAGTAGTGACCAGGGCCGGCCCTCGCCGCCCTTCCCCGTCTTGACCCCCAAGGGCGCGGGCGGCACACTGGCGAGGTGACCGGGCACCCCGCAGGAGCTGTTCACGTCGCGCTCATCGCGGCAGCGGGCGCGGTGGTGCGCGCCGTGGCGGCCCTGCTCCGGCGGCCGTGGCACGACGAGTATTTCACCGCCTGGGTGGCCGCGCTGCCGTGGAAGGAGATGGTACCGGCGCTGGCGCACGACTCCGGTCCACCGCTCCCCTATGTTCTGACAAAGCTCGTGGCGGCTACCGGCGTGGGGGAGCTGGCCGCCGCCCGCGGCCTGGCGGTCGTTGCCGGCACCCTGGCAATTGTCGTTGTCGCCCGCGCCGCCGAGAAGACGTCCGGGGCGCGCGCCGCCTGCTGGGCCGCCGCCCTGCTCGCCTTCCACCCCCTTGCCATCGCCTGGTCGTGCGAGGGCAGGGCCTATGCCTATCTCCTCCTCGGAGCCGCGCTGGTCTGGGACGGGCTGGCCGGGCTCGCGGTACAGCGGCATGGCGCCGGCAGGGTGGTGCTGGGTGCCACCGTCGCCGTCTGGAGCCACGGCCTGGGGCTGATTCTCCTCGCCGTGATTGTAAGCGTCGTTGTCCTCCTCCCCGGAGTTGTGCGGCGGCGATCTCTGGCCGCCGCCGGCGCGGCGGCCTTCTCCTTTCTTCCCTGGCTACCGGTGATGCTCGACCAGCCGCCGGCCTCGGTGGCGTGGATGCAACGTGCCTGGCAGTCTCTACCCGGGTGGCGGGCGGTCCTGGCGCCGGTCGAACTCCTCCTCCCCGGCGGCCGCTTCGGCAGCGCCCTCGACCTCCCCAGTGCCCCGGCTCCCGTGGCCGTCGCAGCCTCGATTGCCGCCCTTGCGCTCATCGCCGCCGCCCTGCTGCCGTGGCGGCGCCCGGACCTTCTCGCCCTGTTCCTGTCTGCCGCACCGGCCCTCACCCTGGCGATCCTGGCCCAGCTCTCCCTGCCGGTGTTCTACCCGGGGCGAGGCGAAGCTCTCTATCTCGCTCCGTTCATCGGTCTGCTCGCGTCCGGGGCGTCGCGCGGGCGTACCGCGGCGCTCCTCGCGGCGCTCCTGGTCGCCGCCGGCGCAGGGATGAGCGGCCTCGCCCTCGCCGCCTGGCGCTCCACCCCTCCCCGCGCCGAGGAGCATCTCGCCGGAGCCATGCGCGCCTACCTCCCCGATGGCGGCACTGTTCTCATCGAGGGATACTGGCGCCTGGGCCTCTGGTACCACCTGCGAGAAACCCAGACCCGCTTTCACCTGCAGGTCTTTCCCCCGTCCGCCGACTCTCACCCTGGCTGGTACGAGGGAGGCGCCACCAGGGCCGAGGCCGAGGAAGCCCGCCAGCGGCTGGCGTTCGAGGCCGAACGAGGCGAGGCGGTGGCGTGCGTCCTGCCGCCGCAGCAGGCCGAGAGCGCGCTTCGGGCCGCCGCCGCCGCTGCTGGGCTCACCCCGGTGGCGCGCAGCGCCGCGGTCGAGCTGTGGATTCGCCGGGGAACCGTCCCGTGAGCACCCCCTCGCTCAGCACCTTCCAGACCGCCGCGCCGGCCGTCCACGGCGCCGGGTGGGCAGCCGCGGCCGTCGTCATTGCCGCTGCCGTCGTCGTGGCGGCGGCGGCGGGCTGGGAGAACTTCGCCACCGCCGATGAGCCCTACCACCTGCTGGCGGCCTGGACGTACGCCGCGGAAGGGCACGGTGATTTCAACCCAGAGCACCCGCCCTTGACGAAACTCCTGGCCGGCCTCGCCCTCCTGCCCCTCGAGCTGCGCGGCGCGCAGGGTGAGCCGGTCCAGCGACTGCCCGTGCTCTCGCTGGAGATCCGCCGGTTCATTCACCACAACACCGCCTCCGCTGAAGAGATCGTGCGCGTTGCACGCCTGGCGATGCTGCCGTGGCTCGTGCTCCTGCTGGCCGGTGTCTACCTGTGGACGCGGGAGCTCCTGGGTGCCCCCGCCGGAGTACTGGCGCTGGTCGCGGTGGCGTCGCAGCCGCTGGTGCTGGGGCATGCCTTCGTGGTGCACACCGACGTGGCCTCGGCGGCTACCTGGGTGTGGACGCTGCGCGCCACGCAGCGATGGCTGTCGCTCGGGGGCAGGCGCTGGCTCGTCCTTGGTGGCTGGCTGGGCGTCTCGCTGCTGGTCAAGTTCTCCGCCGTGTACCTCGCCCTGGGGGTGGCACTCGCCGTGCTCGCCCTCGCGTGGTGGCGGCGCAGTTTTCGGCTCCTGCGCGGTCTGGCCGGCGCCGCTGTTCTCGCTGCCAGCCTCGTTCCCGTGGGCTACCTGCCGGTGCTGCGCAACGCGTCTGTCCAGGAAGTCGCCGACACCTACTCGGCCTACCTGAGGACAGACTCTGCCGCGCACGAGCGGGCGATCATGGCGGCCGGCGTGCCCCTGGCGGGAAAGGGCGTCGTGCAGTGGGCCACCGGCCTCGCCTACGTCGCCCGCACCAACCGCCTGGGGCAGGGCATCAACTACCTGTTCGGCCACACCTCGACCCGCGGCTTCTGGCTGTATTTCCCGATCGCTCTCGCCCTCAAGGTCTCGCTGCCGTTCCTCGCGCTGGCCGTCGCCGCCGCGCTGCACGCCGCCGCGAACCGGGTGCGGCCGGCCCTCTGGCCCTTCCTCGGGGCCGGATACTACCTCCTCGTCTCGCTGGGCAGTTCCTACAACATCGGCGCGCGCCACCTGCTGCCCGCCGTGGCGCTGCTGGGAGTCGGAGCGGGTGTCGTCGCCGCGCGCCTGCGCGACCGCGCCCGTCATGCCGCAGCCGCCGTGCTGGTGGTGGCGCCGTTGCTCGCCTTTCCTTCGTTCATCGCCCACTTCAATGAGCTCGTCGGGCCAGAGCGCGGCGCGCGCATCCTCGTCGATTCCAACCTCGACTGGGGGCAGGACTGGAGGCGGGCCGCCCGCCTCGCCGCAGCGGCCGACTGGGCTCCCATCACTGTCGTTTACCTGGGTTCCGCCGACCCCGCCTCGCTGTTTTCTCAAGGCGTGGACTTCTTCGCCGCTGCCGCCCGCACCCGCACTCCTTTCGTCGCCCTCTCGCGCCAGGCGGCCGCCGTGGGCACCGAGTACCTGAATGCGCTGGGGGAACGGGACGCGGCCCAATCGCTGGCCGCACTCCTCGACGAGGTGAAGCGGCAAGGCGAACGGCTGGCGGTGGTGGGCCACAGCATCGAACTCTATCGGCTGGGCAGCTCCTCTGCGGCTGTCGCCTTCGCCCCGGCCTCGCGGCGGTTCCGGATGAGCCAGGAAAGTGCCTTCGACTGGTTGACGCCACGCAGCACGAGTTCAAGGTCGTCGTACAAGGCCGGATCGTTGAGCAGTTTGCCCGCCGTTCCCTGACCCCTATCCAGCTTCTCGCCCACCCGCCGCATCGCCTGCGTGAGGCCGGCCAGATCGCCGAGAAAGGAGTCGGCGAAAGCCTCGTCGCCGATCAGCCGGCCCAGCGTCCCTCGGCCCTCCGCAACCCCCTCCCCCGCCGCCGCCAGCGCCGCGGACGCACGTGCCAGGTTCTTCACCGCCTCGTCCATGCTGGCGCGGAAGGCGGGGTCGTTGAGCAACGCCGCCAGCAGTGAGTCGTCGCGCGCCAGGTCGCGCCGCAGCGACTCCGCCACGCTCTTGCCCGCGCTCACAAACCCCAGCAGCTCGCCGAAGAGCCTCTCGTCCTCCCCTCGCTGCACCACCAGCCTTCCCAGAATCCCCCTGCCGTCGCGCACGTTTCGCAGCACCTCATCGGCCTGCTCCAGGACAGAAGCCAGGCGATCCAGGACCCGCTCCCCGCTCTCGGGCGAGATCGTCAGCTCGCCCAGGATCCCCTCGCCGCGGTCGATGCGGTCGAGCACCCGCCGCAGCGAGGCGGAAATGGCCAGCACGTTGGTGACCACGTCACCCCCCTGGCGGAAGACCTCGCCGACATCGGTCGGCTGCTGGCTCGGCACGAAGGCGTTGGGGGGCAGGACCGGACGGGCGGGCGAGCCCGATGAGAGGTCGAGGTAACGATCGCCCAGCAGTCCGAGCGTACGCAGGCGCACTCTGGAGTCGTCGCGCAACCGCCCCGCCACCCGCGACTCCACGCGAAAATGCACGACAATCTCCCGGTCTTCTGGATCCGGTGAGAGAACCACCCGCCGCACCGAACCGACGACCACGCCATCCAGCCACACAGGAGCACCCTCCGCCAGCCCACCCACATCGAAGAACCGCGTCGAGTAGTCCTGGTAGCGAACAAACAAGCCGTGCTTCTTGCCCACCACCAGGATCGACAACCCGAAGAGGGCGATGGTTGCTGCGGTGAAGAGTCCGACTTTCAGTTTGCGACGGGCGTCAGGTTCAATCATGAATCCCTCCTGCGCGGACGAACTCGCCGACGAGTCCCTCGCTGCGTGCCGCCTCCGCCAGCGCCCCGCGGAATGCCAACCGGCCATCGTGGAGGAAGGCCACGCAACCACCCAGCTCCCTGGCCACCGCGAGGTCGTGCGTCACCACCAGCGACGCCGTTTTGCGCCCCTGACTGATCTCCCGGATCAGACTGGTGATCGCCAGACCGGTGAGGGGATCGAGCCCCGCGGTGGGCTCGTCGTAGAGGATCACCTCAGGTTCCAGGACCAGACCACGCGCCAGCGCCACCCGCTTTCGCATTCCCCCCGAGAGTTCCGCCGTGGTCAAGCGCTCGGTGCCGGCGAGCCCCACCCGCGCCAGCATGGCGGCAACCCTCGCAGCGATCTCGGACTCGCCCAGGGTAGTGTGCTCGCGCAAGGGAAAGGCCACGTTCTCACCCACGCTCAGGGAGTCGAAGAGCGCCCCCATCTGAAAGATGTACGACACCTTGCGGCGCAGGTCGACCAGCTGCGCTTCGCCAAGGCGCCCCACGTCCCGCTCCAGCACGGTGACGGACCCTGAGTCGGGTCGCAGCAGCCCGTTGAGATGCTTCAGGAGCACAGACTTCCCGCTCCCTGACTGGCCGAGCACCACCAGCGTCTCGCCACTCCACAAGTCCAAGTCGATCCCCTTGAGCACGATACGCGCTCCGAATCGGCGCGTCACCGCTTCCAGGCGCACCAGTGGACTGGCCCGATCGCTCATAGCGAGAGAAACAGCTTGGTGAGGAAGAAATCCAAGACCAGCACGGAGATCGCCACCGCCACGACGGTCTGGGTGGCCGCGCGGCCGACACCGCCTGCACCGCCTTCGGTCGCCAGACCGTTGTAGCAGGCGATGATCCCGATGGCGAAAGCGAAGAAGACCGTCTTCCCGAGTCCGGAGAAGAGGTCAGAGTAATCCATCAGCCGCATGACGTGCGAGAAGTAGAAGCCGGCCGAGAGGTTGAGTTCCCAGGTCGAGATGACCATTCCCCCAACGATGCCGGCGACGTTGGCCAGGACGACCAGCAGTGGCAACCCGACGAGCAACGACCAGACCCGTGGAACCACGAGCTTGCGCACCGGATCCGCGCCCAGCGACCGCAGCGCGTCCACCTGCTCGCTCACCGCCATGGTCCCCAGTTCCGCGGCGATGCCGGCGCCAACTCTCCCTCCCACCATCAACGCGGTGAGAACGGGGGCCAACTCCCGCACCATGGAGAGACCGACCACCTCGCCGACGTACAACTTGGCGCCGAACGCGGCCAGCGCGTAGGCCGTCTGCAGTGCCATCACCATCCCGGTGAAGAAGGCGATGATCGCGGCCAGCTTCCAGGAGCCGACGATCAGAGCCTCGAACTGCCGCAGGCTCTCCCGTCCCTCGAAAGGCGGCGTCACCATGCGCACAAGAGCCGCCAGTGCCAGCAGGGTGGCCGCTCCGAGGTGGCGCACCCGCCGCCACGTAAGATCGTAGAAGCGGGCCGCGAGGTTCATGGCTTATGGTACCAACCCCGTCACTGCGACCCCCGCGCTGCCTCACCGCCGGACCCCGTTTTGGGCCGTGAGGGGGAGTGGTATAGCATGAGTTCGATGTCCGAACCCGACTACGTCGTGTGCCTCGAATGCGACACCCCGACGTACATGTTTGAATGGGCCGGGGGCGCCGTCTTGGAAGCCACTTGCGCGGTCTGCGGCAATGATGATCCAACCCTCTTCAGCACCGAAGAGGACCTCGAGGAGATGGACACCGGGCGCGGAGGTGACGATGACGACGGCGGCGAAAAATGACCCATCGGCGAGCGACTCGAGGCGCCGCCGGCCCAGAGCGGACCCACCTGTTCCGGAGGTCGGGCGCGTGCCTGCACGTGCTCCCGCAGGGGAGGCAGGCGGTGCTCGGTTGCTGACGCCCGGCGGGAACCCCGCGCCATGGTTGTGACCATCAACGGCCCACGACTTGCCCGCGCCCTGCGGGCAGGCGCCCTTGCGGTGGTGCGCGAGCAGGATACCCTCAACAGTATCAACGTATTCCCCGTCGCCGACGCCGACACCGGCGCGAACCTCGCCGCGACCCTGCGCGCCGCGGCGGCCGCGCTCCTGCCGGCCAAGATGCTCACCGTCGGGCAGACCGTGCGAGCCGCCGCCGATGCTGCCCTCGACGGCGCGCGGGGAAACTCGGGGGCGATCTTCGCCCAGTTCCTCCATGGGGTTGCGGAGTCGGTTGGCACGTCGGTCCAATTGGGGATCAGGGAGTTCGTGGCCGCGGCGCGCCGGGGCGCCGACAGCGCCCGCGAGGCCCTGGCTCAGCCTGTGGAGGGGACGATTCTGTCGGTGCTCAAGGCCTGGGCGCTGGCCCTCGAGGAACACGCACGTTCGGCGCGGGGCTTTTCAGAACTTCTCGCCCGTGCCCTCGAGAGGGCGCGTCTCGCCCTCGCCGAAACCCCTCGCCAGCTCAAGGTGCTTGCCGCCCACAACGTCGTCGACGCCGGTGCGCAGGGTTTCGTCTACTTCCTGGAGGGTGTCTCGGCGATCTTCGCCGACCGTCACGCCGCTTCCTGGCTCCGCACCGGCGTATCGGCGCAGGCCGAGGACACCCCGTTTGCTGCCGCCCACGCCACGGCCAGCCCGGCATTCCGCTACTGCTCGGAGGCCTTGCTGGAAGGCAGAAACCTGGATCGGAAGCGGCTCGCCGGCCTTGTGCAGCCCTTTGGCGACTCGCTGGTCGTGGCCGGCGGGGGCTCGCGCCTGCGCGTTCACGTGCACACCAACGAGCCGCATCGGCTCTTCTCGACCCTCGCCGCCTTTGCCACGGTGGCCCGCACCAAGATCGACGACATGGTGCTGCAGCAGCTCGCCGTGCACCAGGCATCGATGGCCCTGGTCACCGATTCCTCGTGCGACCTGCCGGAGTCCACCTGCCACGCCCTCAAGCTGATCCGCGTGCCCCTCACGCTCGCGTTCGGCGACGAGGTCTTCACCGACGGAGTCGACATCACGCCGGCCCAGTTCTACGGCAAGCTGGCAACGAGTCCGTTGCCTCCGCGGACCTCGCAGCCGGCGGTCGGCGAGTTCCGGCGCGTTTACCGCGCCCTGCTTGAGACCCACCAGTCGATCCTGTCCGTGCATCTCTCATCCGGCCTTTCGGGGACCTATCAAGCAGCGCTCGCGGCCAGCCGTGAGATCGACCCGGAGAGAATTCGCGTCGTGGATAGCAAGCAGCTCTCGGTTACCCTCGGCCTCGTGGTCGAGGCGGCGGGAGAGGCGCGCCTGGCCGGGGCGACGCTCGACGAGGCTGCAGCCGCCACGCAGCGCGCCGCCGCCGCAACCAAGCTCTTTTCCGCTTTTCCTTCCCTCGAAACGGCGGTGCGGGGAGGGCGGGTTTCCGCCGCCACGGCCCGCGCGGCACGGGTGTTTCGTCTGAAGCCGATTCTCTCCCTCGACCACAACGGGGTCGCAGAGAGGGCTGGCGTGGCCTTCGGCTTCTCGTCGGCCTTGCGGCGTATCGCCGGGAGCGCTGCGAGCTATGCCCGCGGAGCGCGAGCGCGCGTGCTTGTCGCCCACGCCAACGCCGTAGGCGCTGCCGAACTCGTTGCCGAGCGGCTGATCAGGCGCCTGGGGCCGGAGGAGATCTCCATCGTCAACCTCGCCGCCGTCCTCGCAGCACACACCGGCCCGGGGGCGGTTGGCGTGGCAGTGAGGCGTCTCGACGGGTAGGTCGTTCACCGTCCCCTCCCCCAGCCGCCGAAGTCGGTTTCCCGGCGGTTCTTGGCGTTCGGGAAGGGCCCCCCTCGAAGGCAAGGCGCGAGGCCCACCGCCTCGACCCGTGCCCGGGCGCCGGCGCGCAGGCCACGGTCGCGGCGGTGGCCACCGCGCGAGATGCGCCATCTTGCGTCAGCGAGCGCGCCCCGCTAGAGTCTGCCAGCTGTGACGAGGTGGCGCGACGGAGGGAGTGATGGCCAAACCCGACTACATCATCTGTCTTGAGTGCGAGTCCGAAGTGGATGAGTTCACCTGGCGCGACGGCGAAATCCGGCGCGCCTCGTGCGACGTCTGCGGCAACAATGTTTCCGACGCCTTCGCCCTCCCGGAGGATTTCGATCAGGATTTCGAGGACGTCGATGCTGGGGACGAGGACGAGGAGTACCTCGACGACCTCGACGAGGATGAGGAGGACGAGCGGTAGCCGATCGCTCCCGGCGGCGGAGCTACGGGGCGGCCGGCTCCAGCCGCAGGGTTCCCCTCACCTCTCCGACGGCATCGCCTGGCGAGTTGAACCTCACCGGATTGGCCCACTCGCGCAGGCTTGCGCACTCCTGCCCGGTCAGCACGTCAAGCGACCTCAAAGCTGCCAGGACGCCCGGTTCTCGCCCCCTCGCCTCCTCCCCACCCCCGTCCAGCACCTTCACCGCCAGTGCCACCGGCCGACTCCACGGCGACCGATTGCGGGGAATGCCCACGACGAAGAACCCTTCAGCCCCTTCCTTGGCCAGCAAGTGCGGCACGGCCCGCATGAGCGCGAAGGGAAAGCGCCGCGAGCCTGAGGTGTACCAGGGATTTCCGGTCATCGCTTCTACAACCCGCCGGGCCGCGCCCCCACTCTCGGCCCGTTCCATCAACGCGGCGATCATGCGCGCCGCGGCGTGAAGGGGGAGAAAGAACGTCGGAACACCACACCCATCCACCCCCACACCCGGCGCCACACCGGCCAGCTCCTGGACGGATGCGATGATCGCTTCCTGGAGCGGATGGTCGCGGTGAGCGTAGGTGCCAAGCGGCCAGCTGTTGGCGCGGCAGGTCAGCAGCATCGCGGCGTGCTTGCCGGAGCAGTTGTTGTGGAGCGCCGTGATCGCCCGCCCCGTCCGCAGAAGCTCCCGCGCGGCCTCGATGTCGAGCGGCATGGCCTCGCCACAGCGCAGCTCGCCTTCACCGAGACCCGCCCGCGCCAGCACTCTCTGCACCAGCTCCACGTGCCCCGCCTCGCCGCCGTGCGAGGCAGCGCACACCGCCAACTCCTCCGGCTGCCAGGACACCTGTCCCTCCAGCCCGAGGCGGAGCATGACCTCCAGCTGAATCGGCTTGGCGGCGGAACGCAGGTAGGTGGCGAGGGCGGGATCACCGGCGCGCGCCAGCAATACCCCATCGCGGTCCGCCACGGCTGCGGCGCCCAGATGAACCGACTCAACCCGACCTGAGCGCCACGCCTCCGAGACAACCGCCAGGCCGCCATCCGTGATCGCCGCCCCGCCCGCGTGTCCAGCGCCTGCAAGTCTCATGCTACGCCCCGCCGCGACGGCACACGACCGCGTCCTCCCCTCAGCCGTCCAGGCGGAGCGCCACCGCCGCCAGCTGGGCGAACAACTCCACCTGCGCCGCCGTAGGGTTCACATCGCCGACCGCGAGTACCAGCCAGCACCCCTCCTCGCACCTGATGGCGAGGGCCTGATGGACGCCGCACTGAATGGGCGCCACTTCGGGGGCGCGCACGCTGCTTCCCGCGCAGCCGAGGGTCGACGCCAAAGTGGCGCTGGCTAGAATCGATCCGACATCCCCGGAGGCGGCGACAACGACCGCGTCGCCCTCCGCCAGTCTGAGGAACGCCGCACCTCTCGCCGCGGCCCGCGTCGATATCCACTCCAGGGCCGCCGCCATGGCGTCACCGCCGCCGCGACCCCATCGCGCCAGCAGCCACCCGAGGTCGGCGCTGTCTGGCACCGCCGGCACCTCGGCGGTCGGGCTCGGGGCGCGCCGCGCCCGCGGCGATGTTCTCTCTCCAAGCACCTCGCCAGCCGGATCCGAGGGAATGCCCAGTGGTATGAGTTGGGTGAGCACGGATGAGAAGCGCAGCAGCTCCCCTGGGGACACGCGCGCCTCCTTGATCCTCTCGCCCGCGAGAAAGGTGCCGTTCTTGCTGCCCAGGTCCAAAAGGGAGATCGTTCCCCGCCGCAGGATCAGGAGCGCATGGCGCCGAGAAACGTCGTTGGCGGTGAGACGGATCGCGCACTCGGCCGCCGAACCGATGAGCACCTCCCCAGCCTGTGGCAGGGGAAACCGCTTTCCCGAACCATCGAGAACGATCAACTCGAATCGCATAAGCCCCTCACTCACGGAAAGAGCCGGTGGGCGTTGCCCACGATCGAGCCCAGCCGCGCCCGCGAGCGCAACCGCCGTGTTCGTGCCAGGTCGATGAGGGAGGCGATCTTCTGTCTCCCGGCGCCGTACAGCGCCGGTATGCCGGCGCGGATGAACCGCCCGAAGTCCTCGTCGTAGGGGTAGTACCAGGGCATGGCCCGATTCGTGCCGCGGTCGAAGGTGGTGTACTTGATGTTGCACAACTCGAGCAGGCCGTACCGGCCGTGGGACCGGCCGATGCCGCTCTCGCGCAGGCCGCCCCAGCTCCCGGTCACTTCGCCGAAGGCGACCACGTGGTCGTTGACCGTCACCACCCCGGCCTCCAGCTCCCGCTGCAAGCGCTGCGCGACCGCGCGGGACCGCGTCCACACCGAGGCCGTGAGCCCAAAGCGGGAAGCGTTGGCGCGCCGCACTCCCTCCTCCAGACTGGCCACCGGCACCATGGGCAGGACCGGACCGAACGTTTCCTCGCGCATCACGTCCATGTCGTCGCGCACTCCCACCAGCACCGTCGGCGGGTAGAAGAGTCCCACCCCCTCGGGCAGCCCGCCCCCGGTCAGGGCGCGAGCGCCCGCGCCGATCGCGCTGGCGACCTGGCGATGCACCTCGTGCCGTTGTTCCGCGGTGGTCATGGGTCCCAGGTCGGTGTCGGCGCCCAGCGGGTCACCGACCTTGAGCTCCCGCGTCAGCTCCACCACGCGCCCCAGGAGAGGCTCGAAGATCCTCTCCTCGACGTACACGCGCTCGATGGAGGCGCAGGTTTGCCCCGAGTTCATGAACGCGCCCCACACCAGCCCCCTGGCGGTCCGCTCGAGGTGAGCGTCCGCGGCGACCACCGCCGCATCCTTGCCACCGAGCTCGAGCTGGCATGGCGCCAGTCGCGCGGCACAGCGCTCGGCAACGCGCCGTCCGATACCCACCGAACCGGTGAACAGCACCTTGGCCACGCGTGGATCGTCTACCAGTGCGTCGGTGGCACGGCCCGGCAACGCCACGGCATTGAAAACCCCGGGCGGGAAGCCCGCCCGCCGCGCCATGTCGGCCAGTGCCAGACCGGTCAGCACGGTGGCGGATGCTGGCTTGAACACCACCGTGTTTCCGGCTGCCAGCGCCGCGGCCACCTCGATCACCGGGATGGCCACCGGGTAGTTCCAGGGGGCGATGACCGCCACCACCCCCAGGGGGTCAAAACGGTATCCCGCCTTCCAGTGGGCGAACAACACCTGGCGCGGGCGCACCGGTTCGAAGCGCAGCAGCTTCTGGGTGTGCCGCGCCAGGTACGCCAGCGCGTCGCAGGCCGGAAAGACATCCACCAACAGCGCTTCTGACAAAGGCTTGCCGTTTTCACGGGCGACCAACTCGGCGAGTGTCAGGCGCTCCTCCACCATGATGGCGAGCCATCGGGCGAGCAGCATCTGGCGGTCCTCAAACGTGGTCCGCGAATAGGCGGAGAAGGCATCGCTGGCGGCCGCCACCGCCGCGCGCGCCCCTTCCTCGTCAAGCGCCCGCAAGGTGGCGAGCACCTCCCCGGTGGCCGGGTCGGAGGTGGCGAGTCGCTCAAGCCCATCGGTATCCCGGTTGCCGATGATCGAGGCGGTCTGCATGGCCCCTCCTTGCGCCCGCAAGCCTAGCACCGATGGCGGCGCGGCTGAAGCAACCAGGGCCGCTCCCGTCGCGAGATGAGGACGGAAGCTACAATGGCGTCGTGGACACCCCCTTCTTCCCGGTGCGCCTGCGTGCTCGCTACGCCGAGACCGACCAGATGGGAATCGTCCACCACAGCGTCTATCCCGTGTGGTTCGAGACAGCGCGCACGGAGCTGTCCCGTGCCGTGGGGCTGCCCTATCGCGCCTGGGAAGAGGAGGGCGTCCTGTTGGTGGTGAGCGAGTTGACCTGCCGCTATCGCTCACCCGCCCGCTATGATGACGAGATCACCGTGCTGGTGCGGGTCAGCGACGTGGCCAGCCGCGGCGCCACCTTCTCATACCGCGTGCAGGGCGGCGACGGCAGGCTCCTGGCCGAGGGAACGACTCGTCACCTGGCGGTCAGCCGCGCGACAGGGCGGCCGGTGGTGCTTCCCGGGACGTTGCGCGCCGTGCTCCGCCGCGACTCCCACAGGTATTACGACGAAGCGTCCTCGGCCGGGACAAGACCCACCAGCGCGAGGACGCGATCGGGGTAGGAAGCGACCCAGAGAATCAGCGGCAACGCGAACGTGACCGGAATATCGAAGAAATAGCGCGCCCCCCCGATCAGGTTTCGCTCGAAATTGGAGTAGTTCACCGCGCTCCAGGGGCCCAGGTTGAAGGCGAAGAACGCCTTGACCTGAAGAAACAGGGTGAGGACGTGCGATCCGACAAGGACGCCCATGGCCCCTCCCAGGCGGCGCCAGCCACCCCCCCTGAGCGCCCCCCGAAATGCGAAACACAGTGCCAGGAAGGGCACGATGTTGAAGTGCACCTGGGTGAGCGAGGACTTGAGCCGCCCCGAGTCCGCCCGCAAGTCGGAGCGTCCGATGATCGCGTACGAGCCGTCCACGGTGATCACCGTCGCCCGGGGGTACTCGACAAGACGCGCGACGCCCTGCGTGACCCAGACAAGCGCGGGGTTGTAAACCGGTCTGAGGACGAGCCACACCCCGACGGCCAGCAGCACCGCCAGCGGCAAGCGGCGGAGCAACCCGGCGATCCTATCGGGTGGCCGGGACTGGCGCATACCGTTGCACCCACACGAGCCACAGCACAACGCCGACCAGGATGATCAGCGACTGCCAGATGAACACATGGGAGACTGCGAACCACTGCGGTTTGAAGATGCCGATGTAGAACAGCGAAACGACACGAATGGTGTTGACCACCTGGATGGCCAGCACGCCCAACACCACTCCCACCAGGCGGCGCGGCCAGGGTGCCGGGAAGGCCAGGACCCCGGCCACGAACACCAGGATCGCCTCGAGGCCGTTGCAGCCATTGTAGATCTGTACCGCGAATCGGGGCGAGGAAAGCACCTGGCCGTCCACCCTGGCGCTCTCCCCCAACAGGTTGAGCGCGAAGCGGGCCTCGTGGGCCACGAAGGTCGTGTAGGGGTCGACCACGCGATCGTTGACGGGTTTGAGAGCGAGGATCAGGAATCCCGCTGACAGGATCAGCGCGTAGCGGGCCATGAAACGCCCGGCGGGAGATGCAAGCATCTGCTTAACTCGGCCCATTCGTCGCCCTCACACGTGCCATTCTAATCGACGCCACCGCCAGGTCACCCTTGCCCCTTCCCGCATGCAGCCGTACCGCAGACGACCCCCGCGGCCAGGTGCGGCCGCGGGGGCACGAGAAGAACGGAGCAGGCAGCCTTACGCGCGCAGACGCCACAGCGCCACGACGCCCGCCAGGGCCAGCAAGGCGATGAAGGCCAGCAGGCCGCTGCCCGAGGTCACCGGGATCGCCACCATCGGAGTGACCGTCGGCGTTGGGGTCGGGGCTGGGACGACGATGATGGCCTCATCTTCGTTGTTGTCGGGGTCGGGGTCGGGAGTGTCAGACGAGACGCTGGCCAGGTTGACGATCGTCCCCGAGGTCATGACGGTGGCGGTGATGTTCAGCGTCGCACTGCCCGCCGGCAGCAGGTCGCCGATGGTCCACACGCCGGTGCCGGGATTGTAAGCGCCGCCGCCGTCGTCACTCACGTACGCCAGACCGGCCGGTAGGACGTCGTTGACCACAACGTTGATGGCGCTGTTGGGACCGTTGTTGGTCACCGCCACCGTGAAAATGATGTTCTGACCCACCAGCGGCGCCGGGTTGTTAACAGACTTGAGCACCTGCAGGTCGGCTGGACAGATCGGGGACGGCGGCGGCTGCAGCCCGCCGTCGAGGGTGGCGTAGCCGAGCTGGTAGTCGCTGGGATAGCCGCAGCGGAAGCCGGCCCCGGAGTACCACATCTTCCAGGTGCCACCGTCGTTCATCACGTAGTTGTAGTCCGCCGAGTCGCCGCAGTCCCAGGCGGGCGCGGTCCCCAGCCCGAGCACCGGGTTGGCCGCCTCTCGCGTCCAGGTCACCCCATCGGCATCGCAGGAGGCGGCGTAGCCCAACACCCACGTGTTGTTGCTGGCGCCGTCACCCCCCGAGTACCACATGTGGAAGTAGCCGCCGTGGTGTACCACCTGAGGACCGTACACCATGGCATCGTCGAAGCTCCCCGGCGCCCCTGGGCCCAGCACCGGGTTGCCGGCGTTCTTCGTCCAGGCAAGCCCGTCGGGCGAGGTGGCGTAGCCGATGCTGAATGCAGGCCACGCGGCCGTGCCCGCGTACCACATGTGGTAGGTTGCGCCCATCTTGACTACCGCCGCCTCGCGCACGAACTGGCTGTCCCAGTCGGCGGGCGCACCGACCGTGAGCACCGGGTTGCCGGCGTGCTTGGTCCAGGTGGTGCCGTCGGGCGAGGTGGCGAAACCGATGGCGTTCTTGGTAGGCGGGGGCGAGGTCTGCCGGCCCGTGTACCACATCTTGAACACGCCGCCGTCCCAGATGACCGAGTCCACGTACACGCCTGCGTCATCCCAGGCGCCGGCGGCGCCGGGAGTCAGCACCGTGGTTGCCGCGCCCCAGGTGATGCCGTCCGCCGAGGTGCGGTGGCGCACCTCGAGAGTCGTGTACGGCCCTCCTGCCGGGGCCCGGAAGGTGTAGAACATGTGGTACGTCCCGCCCACCTCCACGATTTCCGGCTGGTAGCTGCCGCGTTCGGTGACCACCGGATTGCCGGCGTACTTGGTCCATGTCTGCGCCGCCCACGACGCACCCGCCCCAGCGGCCAAGGACACGACACACGCCACAATCACGGCGATGGGCGCCCGGCTCTTCTCAATCCTCATCGTTCAAGCTCCTTTTCACTCCCGTCGCGCGAAAAACCCGCCTGCCTCCTGCTCGACCCACCACCGGATTAGGGAAATGGAGAACATCCTGGAATTCATAATAGGACCGCGAACCGTGAAAATGCAACCCCCCCGCGCTGTGCGTACGAGGAATTGCGTCCATCGCTCCCGCCGTTGGGTCCACCTGCTCTGCCATGTTCTCCCCGAGAATCCCGGAAGAAGTCATGCAACTACTTGATAGTGAATCATTTCTAAGAGCCCCGGAAGGGCCCGCCAGGGCCCCGAGCGGCTGCCGCACGGACGCCTTGGGCGGCCCCGCCGTCTTCGCCACTGGCCGCACGCCGGTGGACGAGCACCGCCGCACAACCCATGGCGCCGTCCACGATCCCGGAGAAGAGAACCGACCAGGCCGTGTCGGTCAACACGGCGGAGGCGAGCAGGAAGGCGCACGCCATTGACTTCGTCACCGCCAGCAGGGTGACCGTCCCGCTCCGCCGATACTCCAGCAGGTACCCGGTGGCCACCACGAAGTGAAATACTCCTGCCTGGCGCAGAAAGAACAGCGGCTCGGCGCTTCCCCAGCCGGCGAAGCGCACCGCCCAGGCCGGCACCGCCAGCAGCATGACCCCGATCGCGACGCTGTGGGCGGCAATCAGCCTGACAAGCCAGCGCTCGAGCAGCCGCCACGGCAGGCCGCCGGCGCGGGCGCCCGGAGTCATCTCCCCCGTCCCCCGCCAGCGGCCGGCTGTTCCCACCAGATGCCCGGATCTCGCGGCTGCGAGCGGTCGTTCAGTGGAACTCCCAGGCGCCGAAGTTGCTCGGCCACAGCCTCGAGGGCCAGTTCGGCCGCTGCACGAGCAGAAGCCGAGAGCCCAGGCCGCGGAGCGCACGACTCCGGTACGACGCCAACGAGCTGCACCTCGCGCGGCCCGCCACCCGAGAACTCGAGCATCTGCAGCGTCTCGACGAGACCCGCATCGTGGGGAGAGAAACGCTGGCCGCGCGGCGCCGCCAGGAGTTGGTCGCGCTGGTACAGGCGGAGGGTTCCCGGAGGCTCGTCGAGCTTGACGGTGTCGACGACGATCACCGCCGTTGCGTCGTCAATGAACGGGACGAGGTCCAGGCCGGGCGTCCCGAGGTCGGTAGCCGACACCCACTCAGGATAGTCGTAGCGAGCTTGAAACTGCCGCACGACGAAGGGTCCGAACCCGTCGTCGCCCATGAGGACGTTGCCCAGTCCCACCACCGCGACCCGCCGGTGCGCCGGCGGGTCGCCGCTACGCGACTCCTCGTTCACAGCGTCCGCACCCGCGCCAGCTCCTTGCCCTCCGGGTCGACGGTGTGAATGGCACAGGCCAGACATGGATCGAAGGAGTGCACGGTTCGCAGCACCTCCAGCGGGCGCTCGGCGTCCGCGATGGGGTTGCCGACCAAGCCTGCCTCGTACGGTCCTTTCTGACCCTTGCCGTCGCGCGGCCCGGCGTTCCAGGTGGAGGGCACCACCGCCTGGTAGTTGGCGATCACCCCATCGCGGATAACGATCCAGTGGGACAGGGTACCGCGCGGCGCCTCGTGGAAGCCGAAGCCGCGGATCTCCCCCTTTGGGTACTCCCAGGGGGTGAAAATCGCCGTGTCCCCCTTGCCGATGTTTTCCACCAGCAACTGCCAGTGCTTGAGCGCCAACTCCGCCATCACGGCGGCGCGAATGCCGCGCGCCGCGTGCCGGCCGAGCGTGGAATGGAGGGCCGCCGGCGACAGCTTCGCCTTGGCCAGCGAGCCAGCCGTATCCAGCACGAGGTCGGCCCAACGCTTGATCGGCTCGTGCCCCAGAGCGTACCCCACCAGCACCTGGGCCAGCGGGCCCACCTGCATCGGCTTGCCCTGGAAGCGCGGCGCCTTGACCCACGAGTAGCGCCCGTCGGGGTCGTAGTCGGTGTAGCGGGGGACGGTGTCCTCCTCCCAGGGGTGGCGCTCCCAGTCGCCGTCGTACCAGGCGCGGGCGATGGACTCGGAGACGTTGTCGCGGAAGTAGGGATCGTCGAAGCTCCGGATCTCGCGAACCGTGGTCAGGTTGCCGTCGAAGATCGTGCCACCGGGCAGATCAAAGACCGTACCTGCCCGATCCAGGGGCAGATCGGGTACGGCCAGATAGTTCGTCACACCCTTGCCGTAGGGAAGCCAGTCGGCGTACATGGCCGCCACCGCCGCCAGGTCGACGAGATAGACCTGCTGCACGAAGGCCGCCGCCTGCTCCAGCAGCCCCTTGATCTTGTACAGCTTGTCCATGTTCAGCGTGGCCGGGTTGTCGAGATTGATGGCGTTAGCCACACCCCCCACCGCCAGATTCTGGATGTTGGGCGTCTTCGAGCCCAGCAGCGCCACCACCTGGTTGGCGATCTTCTGGTACTCCAGCGCCTGCAGATAGTGGGCGACGGCCAGCAGATTGACCTCCGGGGGCAACTTCATCGCCGGATGGCCCCAGTAGCCGTTGGCGAAGATCCCCAGCTGACCGCGCTCCACGAACTCGGTCAGCTTCGCCTTGACCGCCCGCATTTCGTGTTTGGAGTTGCGCGGCCACGCCGACAGACTCTCCGCCAGCGCCGCGGTCTTGTCCGGGTCCGCCTTGAGGGCCGAGACCACGTCCACCCAGTCCAGCGCGGAGAGCTGGTAGAAGTGCACGATATGGTCGTGCAGGCAGTGGGCGGCGATGATGATGTTGCGGATCAGCTGCGCGTTCAGGGGCACCTCGATGCCGAGGGCGTTTTCCACGGCACGCACCGATGCGATGGCATGCACCGTCGTGCACACGCCGCAGATGCGCTGGGTGAACAGCCACGCGTCTCGGGGATCGCGCCCCTTCAAGATAGTCTCGATGCCGCGCCACATCTGCCCCGACGACCAGGCATCCCGCACGGCGCCTTGATCCACCTCCACGTCGATGCGCAGATGACCCTCGATGCGCGTGATCGGGTCGATGACGATGCGCTTGCTCATCGTGCTCGCTCCTTACCGTGCCTCGGCGCCCTGGCGGGCGCCGGCCAGAACTGGAAACCGCTTGACCAGGACGATGTACACCATGATCTCAAAGGCCACGATGCCGAAGGTCACCACCATCTCGGGGACCGCCGGGAAGTAGGACCACCCCGGCCCGGGGTTGAAGGCAACCAGGTAAGTCGTGAATCGGTACAGCGAACCGGCGAGTACCACCAGCATCGCCGCCCGAAACAGGTTCCCAACCCTGGCGCGCGAACGGGTGTTCACCAGCAGCACGGCCGGCACCAGGAAAAGAGCCATCTCAAGGAGAAACCAGAAACTCAGCCAGCCGGAGGTGAACACGAGTCCTAGCCGCCCACGCAGCGCCAGGTCCACCAGGCGAATCGCCACGAAGGCGAAGAGCAAGCCGGAAGTGACCCCTCCGAGCGAGGCCAGCATCGGCGTCTCGTCCCGGCGCTTGAACGCGCGCGACGAGAGCGTCGCTTCCAGGACGACGACGCCGTACCCCATGGCGATGCACGAGACCAAGAAGTGCAGGGGCAACAGCGGGGTGTGCCACAGAGGATGCAGCTTGTTGTGGGCCAACAGCATGACGCTTCCCAGGGAAGACTGGTGCATGGTGGGGAGCAGCATGCCGAGGGCGATGATCCAGAGCAGCGCCTTGTCCACGATGGGGCTCAAGGAGGTGGCGAGGTTGCGCAGGAACCCGGGGCTGCCGCTTTTCCACTTCTCCAGGAACACGGGGGACATCTCGATCCACAGCACGAGGACGTACGCCATCACGCACAGCGCCACCTCGAGCAGCGCCGACGAGAGGTTCCACCAGCCCCAGACGAACGGAAGTTTCCAGATGTGCCAGTAGCGCCCGACATCGATGATGATCGCCACCGCCGCCAGGGAATACCCGAGCGCCGAGGTCAGCACCGCCGGGCGCACGAGCGGGTGGTACTTCCCCTTGTTGAAGATGTACACCAGGATCGCCATGGCGTAGCCACCGCACCCCAGCGCCGTGCCGACCACGACGTCGAAGGCGATCCAGATCCCCCACGGGTAGCCGTCGGAAAGCGCGGTCACCGGACCGAGCCCGGCGACGAAACGCCACGCCGCCATGATCACCCCTGCGCCGAAAACCAGCAGCAACCAGCGAAACGCCGGCGTGACGATGGGGCCGCCGACCGGAACAGCACGCTCACTCATGGCCGCCCCCCTTTCTGCGGTTGCGCAGCATCACCGCCCCAAGCGTCACGTACAACGCCACCGGCGCGATGAAGCCCTTGTAGATGCCGTGTTGGACGGTGCGAACCAGCTCGGGCACCGGCTCCTCGCCCAGCTCCGGCAGTCCCAGCTTCTCGAACGGCACCGCGCGGGCGGTGAGGTAGAGCACCTGCGTGCCGCCGCCGTCGTCCTCGCCGAACACCTTGGGGTAGTAGCGCTCAGGCTGCGCCGCCACCCGCTGCCGCGCCTGCGCCAGCAACTCGTTGTAGCTACCGTAGATCACCGCGTGGCGAGGGCACACCTCGCAGCAGGCCGGGATGCCGCCTTCGGCGATCCGGTGGTTACACAGCTCGCACTTCACGACCAGCGGGAAGGCCTTGTCCCATTCGAACTTGGGGATGTTGTAGGGGCACGCCACGGCGCAATAGCGGCAGCCGATGCAGCGGTCCCCCTTCCAGGTGACGATGCCGTACTCTCGCTTTTGAAACGACCCCATCATGCACGCCCCCACACACCCCGGATCGAGGCAGTGCATGCACTGCTGCTTCATGTACGAGATCTGCTCACCCTCGCGGTACAGCTTGATGATGTTCTTGGTTCGCCCGGAGAGGTCGACAGGATCATCCCACAACGACGAGTGCGTCTCGTACTCCAGATTGTTGGCCTGGCGACACGCCGCCACGCACGCCTTACAGCCGATGCACAGCGTCGCGTCGTACAGCATGCCAACCGCATCCGGCGGCGCCTCGCGGCGCCGCGAGGCAACGGCCTGAGAGGGAGCCGCCGCCGTCACGGCGGCCGCCGCCGTCAGCCCCTTCAGCAGCGCGCGTCGATCGACGGCCATGGCTACTCCTCCTTCTGGGCCGGCTGCCCCTCACCGAGTTTCTTGGAGGCCATCAGGCCGGCGCCGATGAGGGCGCCCCCGACCAGCCCGGCCACGCCGGTGGCCACCGCGCTCACGCCGCCCCGCTCCGGGTGAATGGGGGGGTAGGTGTCCGGAGGTGTGGGCCGATCGATGCTGACGGTGGCGTGCAGCGGCGCCCTGAACGCCAGCGCCTGTTCAGTGCACCCGAAACACGGGTGACCAATGCCGATGGGCCACGCTCCCGGGACCTCGCCGAAATGCTGTAGGGAGCAGTTGGCGTGGGTCGCCGGGCCCTTGCATCCAATCTGGTAGAGACACCACCCCAGACGGTGCCCCTCGTCGCCGAATTGCTTGACGAATCGGCCGGCGTCGAAGTGCGGCCTCCGGGGGCAGTCCTCGTGGATGACGCGGGCGTAGGAGCTGAGGGGCCGACCCTTGGAGTCCAGCGCCGGCAGCGTCCCGAAGATGGCGTACTGCAGTACGGTGCCCAGCAGGTTGTACGGATTCGCCGGGCAGCCGGGGATGGTCACCACCGTCTTGCCGGGCAACACGGCCGCCACGCCGGCAGCGCCGGTCGGGTTGGGATCGGCGGAGGGAATGCCCCCCCAGGAGGCGCACGAGCCGATAGCGATGATCGCCCCGGCCTTGCTCCCCACCTCCTCCATGATCTCCTTGGCGGTGCGGCCGCCGATCTTGCAGTAGATGCCATTGTCCTTGAGCGGGATGGCGCCCTCAGCCACGCACACGAACTTCCCCTCGTGGGCGTGCATGGCGGCGTGCATCGCCTCCTCGGCCTGCTTGCCAGCCGCCGCCAGCAACGTCTCCGAGTAATCCAGCGAGATCAGATCGAGGATCAACTCAGCCACGGTTGGGTGGGAGGTGCGCAGAAGCGATTCGGTGCACCCCGTGCATTCCTGGAAGTGCAGCCAGATCACCGAGGGCTTGAGTCCCTTGGCGGCGGCCTCGGCCATCTTCAGCCCAGCCGCCGGAGGCAGCCCGACGGCGGCGGCCGCCATACAGCAGATCTTGACGAAGTCGCGCCGATCCACCCCGCCTGACGCACACGAGGAGAACGGCAATTCCCGTGGTTCGAAGCGTTGCATTGCTCCCTCCTTCCCCTTCTTGTGCCAGCACGCCTGTCCGCTTCTCGCGGGTCCCTGATGAAAAAAATAACGTCCAGGCCATGGGATGTCAATAGTGCTATCGAGCCTGACGATAAAAATATAGAAACTCCATCTCAGTTGCAGTGGATGCCGTCGTGTGGTCCTCTGGCCCGCGCCGCTTTGCATCGCTTCAGGACAGGGATGTGCTTAGCAGCCGCCGCGGCGTCTTAGCCGGATCTCCGTCACGATCTCGCCAGCCACCCGGGCCGCAACACCAGCCAGCACGGGCGACAGCCCCTGCCCGGGGGCCACCGAAGCCGCCTCGATGCCCCAGAAGCGATAGCGGACCGCAGCCATCTCGGGCACCGCCAGGGCAATCCAGCGCAGGCACTCGGGCAGGCTCAAGGCGTGGGCGTGGCGGTGCGGCTGCGCGACCGCCAGCAGCGCCTCGTGCTCAAGCCGATGGACACTCCCGGGCGCCTGTCCTGAGCGCACGGCGTCCACCATCCACACGTCGCCCTCGCCGCGCCACAGCGACGGCAGCCGCAGACCATCAGTGTCGCCACGGGCGATTCGCACCCCGTCCAGAACCGCCGACGACCGCTCCAACCGGTCGGCCACGCCGTGGGCCACGCCGTCGTCCCCCATGAGGGGATTCCCGAATGCGACGACCAGCAGGTCACCGGCCACCACTCACCCCTACAGGCAGGTCAGGTGCACCGAACAGGAGATGCAGGGGTCGTACGCCCGTGCGACCATCTCCAGCTTCAGCTTCAAGGCGGCTTCAGAACCCACCTCGGTCTCCAGTAGCCGCTCCACGGCGGCGCGCAGGTCCCTTTCGGTGTTGGCGAGGTTCTGGGCGGTGGGAGTGATGACGTTGGCGGATTCGATGATGCCCTGGTCGTCGAAGGCGTACTCGTGAATCAGGGTCCCTCGCGGCACCTCCAGGGCGCCAACCCCACGACCCGCCCGAACATCGTACTCCTGCATCTCCCGCTCCTCCTCGGGCAAACCCAGCAACTCCTCGCACACCCGCTGCCCCCGCTCCACGCAGTGCACCAGCTCCACCAACTGCGCCCAGGTGTTGGTCAAGACATTCTCTTCGACCCCGCGAGGGAACAGTCGCTCGAAGGCGGCCTGCGCTGCCCCCGTCAGGCGTTCCCCCCAGAGCGCCAGGCGCGCCAGCGAGCCGACCATGTACGTCTCACCCGACGCGAGGGCCGCGTGCTTGGCGTGGGAGTGCTCGACGGTGAACTCGCGCACCACGTCGCGGTACTCCGACACCCGGAACTCCTCGCCGCGGGAGGTGCACAGCGTAGAACCGCGAAAGCGGTAGCCCTCCTCGTACGGTCGTAGTGCCACGAAGACGGTGGGGCGCGCAGCGAAGTCGGGGACTTCGATGGACGCGGCCAGCTCCACGAAACCGGCCAACGGCTGTGCGGCGGCGTGCAGTGCGCTTCGGATCTCCGCCAGGTCGCGATGTCGGGGAAGCTTGCCGAATCCACCCACGAGCGTGTTCACCGGGTGCACCGCGCGGCCGCCGATCAGCTCCTGAATACGGTTTCCCAGCTGCTTGAGGCTCAGCGCAGATGTGACCTCTTGCGGATACTTGGCGGCCATGGAGAGCACCGAGTCGAACCCGAGGAAGTCGGGGAGAGCCAGGGCGAAGACGTGCAACGCGTGGGACTCGATGGTGGCCCCGAGGGTGAGCAGGCCGCGCATCGTGAATACCCTCGGCGAGGAGACTACTCCCAGCGCCTGCTCCAAGGCCGAAAGCGCCGCAACCGTGTGGCCCGCCGAGCAGATGGCGCACACCCGCGTGATCACTCCCTGCACCTCGAGGAAATGCTTTCCCTTCAGCAGCGCCTCGTAATACCGCGAACCTTCGAAGATGTCCATGTTGACGTCGTGGACGCGACCACCCACGACCTTGACGAAAATCCCGCCGTGCCCCTCCACCCGCCCAAGGTGCGGGATGACGATCGACCTACCGGCGGCGCTCATCGCGCACCTCCTTCTCGAGTCCCTGCTTGATCCACACCGGCGCCGAGAACTGACTCATCTTGCGGGCGATCTCAACCCAGGAGATGCCGCGGTCGGCAAACATGGTGATGTTTGCATCGTAGTTGGGCTCCTCCAGCGGCCCCCGGCAGCCGGCGCAGGCAACGCCGTGCGACGGACAACGGGCGCTACATCCGCCGCGGGTCATCGCCCCCGCGCACACCTCATGAAAGTGCACCACCCGGCAGAGGTTCTCCCTCGCCTTGCACTCCCAGCACACCGGCAGCATGTGGAATTCGGGCATGACGCCGGCGAGCAGGGCATGAGCGACGCGCAGGAATTCGTGGCGCTCGATGGGGCAGCCGGGGAGAGCGATCTCGAAGGGCACGAAGTGGGTCGGCGGCAGCGCCTCGACGGTGTCCAGGAATTGTATGGTGGTGCTCTGGTAGACCTCGCGTTGCAACACCTCCCTGGGAATCTCGTTGTGCATCGCTGGCAGCCCCCCCCACACGGCGCAAGTCCCGAGAGCCACCAGGGTCTTGGTCCGCGCCCGGATCTCCTTGAGCGTCTCCAGGTCTCGCTCGGTGGCTACGACGCCCTCGACGAAGGCGACGTCCAGCCGGCAGGTGTGGTCGTTGCGTGAGGAAGCCATCACCCAGTCGACGATGTCCATCTGCTCCGCCAGCGTGATGAGCTGGTCTTCACAGTTCAAGATCTGAAGCTGGTCCCCGGCGCACCCGGTCAGCCCGAAGATCCCCACTTTCGGCTTGCCGTTTCCCATTGCACCCCTCCTACGTGTAGATGAGTTCGGGCAGGTTCATCGCGTCCCAGTACGAAAACACCGGTCCGTGCAGACAGGTGAAGGTGTAACCCACGGCGCAGTGCCCGCACTTGCCGATGCCGCACTCCATGCGACGCTCCAGCGACAGGAAGATCCGGTCGCGGCCGAATCCCATGCCCACCAGCTTTTCCAGCATGAACTTGTAGAAGATCGGCGGGCCGCACGCCACCGCGTAGGTTGACGCCACCTGGCAGGACACCTCGTCCAAGAGCTCGGTCACCACCCCGACCTTGCCAGTCCAGGGCTTCCCCTGCGCCGAATCCACCGACAGGTGCAATTCGACGTCACCGCGCCGCGCCAGCGACTCCAGCTCCTCGCGGAAAAGTAGGGCATCGGGGTTACGGGTACCGTACAGCAGCATCACCCGCCCGAAGCGCTCGCGCACGTCGACCACGTACTGCAGCAGCCCGCGCAGCGGCACCATACCCAAGCCACCGGCAACCAGCACGAGGTCGCTGCCCTCCAGCCGCTCCACCGGAAACCCATTCCCCAGGGGTCCGCGGATCCCCACCTCGTCCCCCTCTAAGAGATGGTCGAAGAGGAAGTCGGTGAGCTTGCCGGCGCGCCGGATGCCGAGCTGGAATACCCCCCGCCGGGTCGGCGACGAGGGCAAGGAGAAGGGTCCCTCGCCGACTCCTTCAACCGACAACTCGACGAACTGCCCCGGCCGAAAGGTGAAGGAGTCAGCCAGCGACGAGTCCGCGAAGCGCAACTCGAACAGGCGCACGTCAGGCACCAGATCGAAGGCGCGCATGATGCGGGCTGGCGCCGGCAGGTACGGATTGGGCCCGGTTGCCAGTTCGCGCGGCCCACCTCGCGGAACGAATGGCCTGGGGATCACGACGCTCATAGCTCACCTCGCACGTGCTTGAAGACCTCGACGACGTTGATGCCGGTGGGGCAGTTCTCGATGCAGCGCCCGCACCCTACGCACGACGGCTTGCCGAACTCCCGTACGAACGCCTCCTGCTTGTGGTAGTAGCGGTTGCGCACGCGATCGGCGCGGTCGGCGCGGAAGTTGTGCCCCCCGGCGACCACGGCGTAGTCCCGGTACAGACAAGCGTCCCACGTCCGCACCCGCGCCGACCTCCCCAGTTCGGGACGCTCGTCGACAACGTTGAAACAAGCACAGGTGGGGCAGACCATGGAGCAGGAACCGCAGCACAGGCACTTCTTCCCCACCTCGTCCCACACCGTGTCGTCCTTCTTCAGCTCGAGAACATAAGGAAGATCCGTGACGTCCAGGGAGAGGGTGAAGCTCTCCTCCCGCTCCTGCAGGCGCTTGAGGTAGTCACGCGTGTCCGCGCGGGTGGCCGGCTCGAACAGATCCGCGTTGGCCCGCACGATATCGTCGCCGCGCGCCGAGCACACGGTGACCAGGAAGCGCTCGCCGAGCGGCGTGAGAAAGACGTCGAACCCTCCCTCCACCGTCTCCGTACCCAGCGACTCACAGAAGCAGTACTCATCGGGCATACACCCATAACCCACGACGGTGAGTCGCTCCCGGTTGCGCCTGTAGTAGGGGTCCACGAAGTCACTCATGTAGATGAGGTCGAGGATCTCCAGGGCATGGATGTCGCAGGCGTGGGCACCGAAGTAGACAATCGATCCCATGTCGTTGTCGAAGACCTCCGCCGGCGCGCCCCCGTCACGTCGTTCCAACATGGTGAACCGCGGCTTCAACAGCAGCTTCTTGAACGGAAGAATGGTGCGTTGCGCCTCGGGCCTGGCCAGGGCGACGTCCTCGATGGCCTCCAGAACAAAGGTACCCGCACCGCGTTCCACCGGAGCCACCAAGGTGCCCCACCTCTTCAGCGCCTCCAGGAAGGCGGGAAGGAAGCTGGCGTTCATGCGAAAAGTCTGCATATCCACCTCATCTCGTGAAAGAACTCACAACCCCATATCAGTCTCGTCCCTAGGCGGCGGGATGTCAAGCGCCGATCCGCAACCCCATCCGTCCCGGCGTCCGCCCCACCGCCGGCTCGCGAAACCCCCGCAAGGAAGTGACTCTTCCGGCGATCACCAGGAAGCTCGCGCCACGACAGCGGCGCCGCCGGGCACCGCCACGGGCGACACCACCACACCGGCGTCGCCGCGTCGCGCCGATGTCCTGCCCGCCACCCAGCGCCCCATGGCCACGCCCACCAGGGCGCCGGCGACCGCGTCGGACGCCCAGTGGCGATCAAGCTCCAACCGACTCCACGTGGCGGCTCCAGCGAACGCCCACAACACTCCTTCAAGCCACGGAGCCGCGCCATGGCGCCGCGCTACCGCGGCGAGGGCGAAGGCCTGCGCTACTTCCCCCGAAGGGAACGACTTGTGCTCCGAGAACGGGCGCAGGTGGGCTGCGCCCAGCCCGGCCGCCGGCCGCGCGCGCCCACTCACCTCCTTGATGGCAGGCACCACCACCAGCACCGTCAGCAGCACCGTCTCCAGCGCATCCGCGGCGGCCTGCTCGGTCCTCTCGTTGCCCGCCAGCCGTGCCACGGCCCACACCGTCGCGGTCCCCGCCAGGGGTCCCCAGAAGCTCACCGGGCGGAACGCTTCTGCGGTGTCCCGCGTAGAGGCTGTAGAGCGGCGCTGGACGGCATCGCGGATCGGCTCGTCGAAGGCCGCCACGGCGCCCACCGCCAAAGCCGACCATCCGAGAGCCCGCCAGTCCTCGCCGTCCAGGTGGGCGGGGCGAGCCGCGAGGGCGCCCAGGTCCCGGCCCCAGCGGCACAGCAGCGCTTGGCAGCGCTCCGGACGCCTTCCTCGGGAGAGACTCTCGGACGTCGCTCCTACCGCCAACCCCAGGCGAGCGCGTACCTCGGAGAGGTCGATGGCGGGCCAGAACGCCGGCTCCAGCACCATCACGAGCCGCAGTCCATCTCCGATCCGGCGACCCGCCTCCAGGCTTGCGCCGACGCTCCCCTCGACACCCGCCGAGCGCGTGTCGCCTGACGGTCGCAGAAGAAGGGGCCCATCGTCGCTCCACTCTGCGATGCGGACAACGGCGCCGGCACGCAGGTCCCAGACCTCGCCCGAGACCAGGTGACGGTTCCACCACCCGCCCAGCTCCCACACTTCGCGCCCCCGCTGATTGCCGGGAACGGTGCCGTAGAGGCTCGCAAAGCGCGACTCCCGCCCGGCGGCGCCCAGCAGCGCCCCGGCTCGATCGTCTCCGCCGCCAACGCGCCGCCCCACCTCGACCTGCCAGACGGCCCCGCTCCCGAGGCCAGCGTCCCGGCCGCCACCCAGGCCCGGGCGGCTGCCACCCACCCCCACCCCCACCCGCCAGCGCCCCGCCAGCGCCGAGGGGAACGCCCGCAGCGTCAGCGACCCCTCGTCCGCCGCCAGCGACCCCAGCCACGACCGCCTCGCCGCCAGCCGCAGGCGGGCCGCTGGCGACACCCCCGCCTCCACCCCCGCCTCCAGAAACCCGGCCGGCCCGCCGCGTCCATCGTTGGTGGCGAACCCGCCGAGGCCGGCCTGGGCCGCGAAGCCGCCCCAC
>JBBINC010000022.1:0-33571 GCA_037444085.1 Acidobacteriota bacterium
GGCGAGGGCGCCCGCCCCACGGAGTCTTCCGCTCACTTGAGTGCCCGTGTCCGTGACCGTGCCCGTGTCAGTGCCCGTGTCGGTGACTGTGCCCGTGTTGGTGACCGTGTCAGTGTCCGTGTCGGTGGCCGCGACCGTGCCGGTGTCCGGGAGCAGACCACCGCGTTTTCGACCCGAGCCACTGGCAACGATCAGCGTGACGAGAGGACGGCCTCACAGCCCCAACATGCCGCCGGCACGGGCCAGCAGCGCCGCCAACGCCTCGTGGCGGCCACCGGCGCGCACCGATCCGTCACCGAGAAACAGCGCCACGCACTCGCCGTGCAGGAGCACTGGCATGACGACGCTGTCTTCCAGGTCGGTGCCCGCGGCCAGGGCGTGCGCCAGGGCGCGCCGCGAGGCCGCCGGGGCGCCCACCACCTGCACGACGCTCCGCCCAACCACCGCATCTTCGAGCAGGTCCAACCCCCGGGGGAGCCTCGCCGAAGGCACGTGGGCGAACCCGTGGAAGCCCAGGGACTCGAACGCCCGCTCCCGCACCGCCAGCAGCACACCTCGCACAAAGAAGTCACCGGCCAGACGCAGCAGCGAGGCGCACACCTCCGCCGGGGGAGCATCGACGTGCAGCGCCAGGAAGAAGTCCCGCAACGACTCGGCCTCGTCCCGGCCGCGCGAGCCGCGCCGCGCCAGGATGCGCTCCGCCAGCACCGTCAGCTCCTCGCGGAACCAGCGCCCCGCTTCGCCACTCTCGGACAGCGGTCCGGGGAGCAGGAACTCCACCCCCAGCACCACTGCCTGATGGCGCACCGCCGGATCCGACAGACCGCCCACCCAGAGCACGGGCACAGGGGGATTGGCCGCCACGGCGGCGCGAACCACGTTGAGCCACACCTCCGCCTGTCCGGCCAGCGTTCCCGATGAGGGTAGCTGGAGAATCAGCAGGTCGGGTTCGGTTCCCGCGGGAAACACGACCTCGCCTTCCACGGTCACCGTCCAACCGCGCTGCGCCCACAGCGGCTCCAGATGGCGGTAGGGCCGCGGGTCGGCGGTGACCACCGCGACGGAGGGATGGCCGACGGGAAGGTGAACTTGCTCCAGGCTGCTGCGCAGGTCCGCGAGCGGATCCCCGGCCAGCTCGACCCTTTGCCCCAGCTCCTCCAGCGACTGCCGCACCCTCTCGGCGTCGATGCGGGCCAGAAAATCACGGCTCGACTCCCAGCGCTCGGGGGTGACAGCAAGAGGCCCGGGCCGGAAAACGAAGCTGCCGGTGCGCGCGGCCGCGGCCCGCAGCACCTCGGGCTCGATGCGGCCCGCCACCTGACCGCCTCTGATCCACAGCGTGCCGCGGCTGCCGCCGCAGTCCAGCTCAAGGGCGCCCGTCACCTCGGCCGATTCCAGCAGCTTGAACAGGCTGGGCAGCGCGATGTCGCCGAGCCGGCCGAGAATGGCCTTCATGAGCCCTCCTCGCCGGCGGCGAGAGTGACGAGAACATCCCGTGCGTGCTGCAGCCAGACATCCATCACCCCGGCCATCTTCCCCTTCGACTCCCAGGCCAGGCGATAGCGGCCCGGAATCAGCCCGTGGAACTCCACGCCCCCGTCTCCGCCCCGCACCCGCCTCACACCGTCCGGACCGAGGAGCAACGCCGTTACCCACCCTGCCCCGGCAGGAGCGCGGCAGGTCATCGTCGCTCCCCCGATGGGGACCACCCGCAGGCCGTCGCGGCGCGGCAGCCCGGCGTACCCGCGTTCCTCCAGATGCAACAGGCGAACGCCTGCCAGCGACACGTCCGACGCGGCGCCGCGCATGGGAACGTAGCGCACGCCGACCAGCCCCACCGAGGCGCCGGGATCGAAAGCCACCCAGCCCAGTGGCCCCAGCCAGGCCTCGCCCCAGCGGTGCCAGCGCGCCTCATGGTCGCCCACCAGCACGCCGTGCACCGGTCGCGCCGGCACGCCGAGGGCGCGCAGCATGCCGATCGCCGCGTTGGCCCGCCCCGAGCAACGACCGCGCCGCCGGCCCGTCACCGAGGCAGCATCCTGCGCCCCGGCGTCGAGGTCGTCGAGGGCAATGCGCCGCGTCACCCACCCCACGACCTGCTCCACCACCGCCACCGCAAGGGCCTGCCGCTGCACGGCGCCAAGCAGTTCCGCCGGCAGGGCGTACCCGGCCGGCGTCTCGAGATAGCGTGCGTCTACCTCCCACGCGCTCAGCGGCAGAGGAAAGCCGGGAGAGGTAGCAAGCGCCTGCACGTTCCGGCTCACCGTCACCACCGCCCGGTCGCCGGAGAGTTCGATGCCGACCACATGCCCGTGGCGATCGCCGGTCTCCACCTGGGCGGCCAGCGCCAGAGGCATGCCGATGTGGGCCTCGTCGGCCGTGGCCACCGCGCCCGCCAGGAGGGCAGCGGTAGCGACCGCCCCGCGAACCCTCATGCGCCCTCCGCAACGGCGCGCACGCGGTGGGCGAAAGCGTCCAGCACGCCGTTGACGAACTGCGAGGAGCGCTCGGACCCGTAGCGCTTGGCCAGCTCGATGGCCTCGTCGATGACCACCGACGCCGGTGTATCGGGCTCGTGAAGCAGCTCGAACATGGCGAGCCGCAGGATGTTGCGGTCGACCGCCGCCATGCGCTCGATGCGCCAGTTGTCCGCCTGCCCCTGAAGCTCGCTGTCGATCTCCCCGAGGTGCGCCAGGACCCCGCGCAGCAGCACGCAGGCGAATTCCCGTGCCGCCACCGGCACCTCCTGCAGGTCGGCCGACGAGGCGGCGAGCGTCTCCACCTCCCCTCCCGCCAGTTCGCGCTGGTAGAGGAGTTGCAGGGCGAGTTCCCGCCCGCGGCGCCGCACCCCCACGAGTTACCCCTCTCGTAATTGCTGGAAAAGCCGCACCATCTCGATCACAGCCAGCGCCGCGTGCCACCCCTTGTTGCCCGCCTTGCTGCCGGAGCGCTCCAGCGCCTGTTCCAGCGTGTCGCAGGTGAGCACTCCGTAGGACACCGGCACCGGCGCGTTCATCGCCACCTGCGCCAGCCCCTTGGTACTCTCGGCGGCGATGTACTCGAAGTGGGGGGTGGCGCCGCGGATCAGCACGCCCAGAGCAATGATGGCGTCGGTTTTGCCGCTGGCCGCCAGGCGCTGCGCGGCGAATGGCAGTTCCCACGAGCCGGGCACGCGCACCAGCAGGACATCTTCGTCGCGCGCCCCGTGGCGCAGCAGGCAGTCCATGGCGCCCTCGATCAGGCGCGCGGTGAGAAGATCGTTGAACCGGCTCGCGACGATACCGAAGCGCAGCCCAGTGGCGTCCAGGTTGCCTTCCAGGATCTGTGGCATGTCCCTCTCCGAGTTGCCATTGTACGGTTGGTCACGCGCCGCGACAAGCGCCCGCCCGCGGCTCGGCAGCCGCCGCCGCGCCGGGCAGGTCGACCCCCAGCGCCGCCAACTGCGCGGTGACGGTCTCGACCCAGCCGCGGTTGGCCCGCGGGCTGGCCGGGGAAGGGTGCAGCATCTCGCCGATGGCCGGGCCGGCACCCTCCAGCGCGGCGGCGGCGCGCCGCCGCGCAAACCCCCCGATGCCCACCACCAGCCGCGGCGCCACGTGCTCCACGACGGTGCGCAACGCCTCGTCACACACCGCCTCGAGCACTCGTCGTTCGGCGGCGGAGAGCCGATCGGGGGTGAGGTTGCGTCCCCCCGGCTGAAGAAACATCAGGGGGCAGTAGTTGAGCACGGCGAAGTGGGCGAAGAACCGCTCCGGCTCACCCCAGCGCTCCTTCACCCACCCCCACAGGCGCAGGCCGCTCACCTCGCGGCGGCGACAGGCAAAGCCGAGTACCGGCCGCGCCGGATGCTGCCGCGCCGGACGGCCGATCTCTGTCTCGATCCCGAGCCACGAGCGCACCAGCTCCACCTCCCCGAACGGCACTCCGGTCTGCGCCATCCCCCACGGACCGGGGTTCATCCCCAGCAGGACCACCTGCCGCGGCCCGCCGAGGGCGCGCCGCAGGTACGCCTCGTGCGCCGCCCAGGCGTAGCGCAGCGGGTTGTACACGAACGCCACCGGCGGCGCGAACGTGAGCCGCTCCACCCGCTCGGCCAGTCGGCGGTAGGCGGCTACCACGGCGTCGGCGATGGCGCTCATGGGGTGGCCTCGCCCCCGCCGGCCCCGTGCATGGCCGCCCACACCTTCGCCGCCGTGGCCGCGCCCACAACCTCAGCCAGCGTCTCCTGCGGCGCGGCGCGCACCCCGTCCACCGACCCGAAGCGCTGCAGCAGCCGCCTCGCGCGCATCGGACCGACGCCCGGCACCGCCAGGAGCTGCGTGGCCAGGCGGCGAGCACGGCGCCGGCGCCGGTGCCGCGTGACGGCGAAACGATGCGCCTCGTCGCGCAGCAACTGAAACACGAGTCGCACCGGATCGGTCGCTTCCAGCCGCAAGGGCTGCTCGGCGTGGAGCACGTGCACCTCTTCGAAGCGCTTGGCGAGGCCGGCGACCGGGCGTTTGACGCCGACCTCGACCAGCGCCCGGGTAGCGGCGCCCGCCTGCGCGCGCCCTCCATCCACCAGCACCAGGTCCGGCAGGGGCTGCCCCTCCTGCAGGCGGCGGCGGTAGCGGCGACTCACCGCCTCGGCCAGGGCGGCGGGATCGTCGGCGCCAGCTCCCTCGCGCACGTTGAAGGTGCGATACTCCCCCTTGCGCAGCCTTCCCCCCTCCCAGACCACCAGCGACGCCACCTGCATCTCCCCCTGGGAGTGCGACACGTCGAAGCACTCGATCCGCCGCACCGGCGCCGCCACCCCCAGGCGCTCGGCGATGGCGGCCGACACCCTCTCCCCTTCCTGGCGCGGCTGGCGGAAACGCAGTCGAAACGCCGCATCGGCGTTCTCCCTGGCCAGCGCCAGCACACGTGCCCGCACGCCGCGCCGCGGCACGCGCAGGCTGACCGCGCGCCCGCGCCGGTGCCGCAGGTACTCGGCAAGCGTCGCCAGCTCGTCGGGAGCAAAGGGTAGCTCGACGCGTTCGGGAACGGCCGGATTGGCGTCGTAGTACTGCGCCAGGAAGCTGCCCAGCTGCTCCGGCCCGAACTCCTGCGCCAGCCCCTCCCAGTGGAACTCGCGCTTGTCCACGAGCCTCCCCTCCCGGTATACCAGCACCACCGCCGTTGCGTCGCCGCCCTCCGCGTGCACCCCCACGACGTCGACAGCGCCGCTGCCAGCCACCTCCACGTGCTGGCCGCGGCCCAGCTCCGCGAGGGCGTGGAGCAGGTCGCGGTAGCGCGCCGCCCGCTCGAACTCCTCCGCTTCGGCGGCGCGCAGCATCTGCTCTTCGAGGCGCGGCTTGAGTTCGTCATGCCGGCCCTGCAGCAGCAGCACCACCTCCTCCACCGCCCGCCGGTACCCGGCCGCGGTGGTCAAGCCCACGACGCAGGGTCCCAGACAGGCGCCAAGACCGTGATACAGACAGGGGCGCGCCAGCATGCCGTCTCGCCGTGGGTCCCAGCGGCAGGTGCGCACCTGGGTGCGGGTGCGGATCAGCTCCATCACCCGCGCCGCCATGTGGCGTCCCAGGTAGGGGCCGAAGTAGCTGTGCCCGTCGTCCTTGATGCGGCGCGTGAGGAAGGCGCGGGGGTACTCCTCGGCGGTCGTGAGTTTGAGATACGGGTACGTCTTGTCGTCGCGCAGGGTGATGTTGAAGCGGGGCCGGTGCTGCTTGATGAGGCGGTTTTCGAGGATCAGCGCCTCCACCTCGGTGGCCGTGACCACGAACTCCAGGCGTCGCGCCAACGCCACCATGGCGGCCGTCTTGGCGTCCAGCTCGCGGGCGAAGTAGCTCGTCACCCGCCGCCGCAGGTGCTTGGCCTTGCCCACGTAGAGTACGCGGGCGCGGGCGTCCTCGAACTGGTACACGCCCGGCTGCTCCGGCGCCTGGCGCGCCCGCTCGGCCAGCGGGTGGTCGCTCATCGCTGCTATTCAACCACGGCCCGAGCCGGATTCGTTCCTGCATCGGCGCCGCCGCGGGCCGGCGGCAGACAGCCCCCGGGCCGCCATCGCCCCGTGCGGACGGCGGTGAGCCGGACTCGGCCCGGACCGCGCCGGCCGCCCTTCCCATCCCCCCCCTCGGGCGCTACGATGCGGGATCGTGGACGTCTACGAGCGCCTCGCCCGCCGGCTCGACGAGTTCCCGCAGGGTTTCCCGGCCACGCCCAGCGGTGTGGAACTGCGCATTCTCAGGAAGATCTTCTCCCCCGAAGACGCGCAGCTCGCACTGAAACTCAGGATGGTGCCGGAGACGGCCAGTGCCATCGGCCGCCGCCTGCGCCTCCCCACAAGGGAGGCCAGAGCGACCCTTGACCGCATGGCCGGGCGCGGGCAGATCTACTCCTTCCGCATGCGCGGTGTGCAGCGCTACATGCTGGCGCCGTTCGTCGTCGGCATCTGGGAGTTCCAGCTCCCCCACCTGGACGCCGAGCTGGCGTCGCTGTTCGAGGAGTACGCTCCGACCCTGCTGGCCACCCTGGGTGGCGCCCCCCCGGCCGTCGCCCGCGTCGTCCCGGTCAACAAGAGCCTGCCAGCCCGGGCCGAGGTGCTGCGCTGGGAAAGCGTCGCCGACCTGATCTCCAGCGCCCGCTCCTTCCGGGTCATGGAGTGCATCTGCCGCAAAGAGCAGGCGGCGCTGGGCCACCCCTGCTCCCATCCGCTGGAGACGTGCCTCGCCTTCTCGCCCGAGGAGAACGCCTACGATGAGTTCCCCACCTGGGGGCGCACCATCACTCGCGAGCAGGCGCTCGCCATTCTCACCCGGGCGGAGCAGGAGGGGCTCGTCCACTGCACCTACAACCTGCAGCGGCAGAACATGTTCGTCTGCAACTGCTGTTCCTGCTGCTGCGGCTTCCTGCGCTCCCTGCGCGAGTTTTCCGCCCCCCACCTGCTGCTGCGCTCCAACTACGTGGCGGTCATCGACCGGGAGCGTTGCGCGGTGTGCGGGTACTGCCTCGACTCCCGCTGTCCGGTGGCAGCGATGGCCGAGCAGGACGGCGCCGTGCACGTCCTTCCCGAACGCTGCATCGGCTGCGGCGTGTGCACCGTGGACTGCCCGGGGGACGCCGTGTCCATGGCCCTCCGGCCGGCGGAGGAGGCCAGCGTCCCGCCGCGCGACCTGGTGTCGTGGAGCTTCTCCCGCGCCGTGCACCGGTTCGGGCCGCTGCGCGCCGCCGTGCAGTTTGGCGGTCTGGCGCTTCAAGCCCTGCGCAGCCGCGACCGCGCCAGCGACGACTCTACGCCGCGGTGATCTGGAAAACGGCGAACAGCGCCAGCCACACCCCGGTAAGGAAGTGCCAGTACATGGCCATGTAGACGATCCCGTGCGCCGGCCACGCCGGCCCTCGGCGCAGCGCCCGCATCGTCACCACCGAAAGCGGCGCCACGCCGCCCAGCACGTGGACGGCGTGGAGCGCGGTCAGCAGGTAGAAGGTGAAGGCGTAGAGGTTGACCGAGGCGGTGAAGTCGGCGGCCGCCAGCACGAACCACCCGCGCGTCTGAGCCAGCAGGAACGCAACGCCCAGGCCGAGGGTGAATAGCAGAGCAGCGGCCAGTCCGGGGCGGCCGGGGCGCAGGCGGGCCCTCCTCGCCCACTCCATGGTGACGGTGGAGAGCAGGATGATCACCGTGCTCGGCCACAGGCCGGAGGGCAGCCGGGGAGCGTCCGGCGGCGGCCACACCAGGGCGGCGGCGCGCACCCAGAACAATCCCACCACCGAGGCACCGAAGATCATCCCCAGCGACGCCAGAAACCACCACATCGCGGTGGCGCCGATGGCCAACTTCCTAGCGGCCGGCTGCGGCGCGGCGGTCATCTCACCGCCCCTTCATGGCCGGCGCGTAGTCGGGGATCATCTCTGGCCGGTACGCCGCCGTGTCCAGCAGTGAGATGATCACGAACAGCGCCACGAACGCCAGCGAGGCGACGAAGATGATGGCGTGGAAGGGGCGGTCGTAGCGCATGTGCATGAAGTAGAGGAGGACCAGGGCGGCCTTCAGCGTGGCAATGGCCAGCGCCACCACCAGGTTCATCGCCCCGAGGTCCACCCAGGTGGCGGCGACGGTGATGACGGTGAGTATCATGAGCGCGCCCCACACGGCGAGAAGCACGGGCGGGGGAACCACGTGCACGTGAGCGGCGTGGCCGGGGTGGTCGTGGGCGTGGGTGGTCATCGCTCGCCTCCTGCTAGTGGATCAGGTACAGCAACGGAAACAGGTAGATCCAGATGAGATCCACCAGGTGCCAGTACAGCCCGGCCAGGTCCACGGGGGTGAAGTAGCGCGGCCCGAACTCGCCCTGGACGGCACGGCGCAGGATCCACATCAGGGTGATCATGCCGGCGATCACGTGCAGGCCGTGCAGGCCGG
Organism: Acidobacteriota bacterium; assembly: GCA_037444085.1. Taxonomy (GTDB): domain Bacteria; phylum Acidobacteriota; class Thermoanaerobaculia; order Thermoanaerobaculales; family Thermoanaerobaculaceae; genus CALEVZ01. The sequence continues at coordinate 8,405 of JBBINC010000022.1, forward strand.
TCATGGTGAAGTAGATGCCAAAGAAGATCTGCACGTTGCGTGGCACCGCCGGCGCTGCCGGCGACTGGGAGTCGGCCGGCTCGCCGGCCAGGCCGGCCGGGCCGCGGGCCGCGTGAGCGATGCTCGAGGCCTCCCCCGCGGGCACCGCTGCCGGCGCAGGATCGGGGGCCGCGGGCGCAGTGGCGGACACGGACTCGCCCGCGGTGGGCGTGTAGCGGGTGCCTGGCAGCAGCCCCTCCTTCCACTTGTGCTCGTACTCGACGTACTTGATCCCCAGAAACACGAACCCCAGCGCTATGGTCGCGCTCAGTAGGCGGACCAACGCGCGCTGGTGCCCCAGCTGCGCCGCCCGCACCGCCCACGCCATGGTCAGCGACGAGATGATCAGTACGGCGGTGTTGACGCCGCCCAGCACCTTGTCGAGGAACTGGTGGGCGTACATGAAGATCTCGGGGTGGTTGGCGCGGTACACGGCGTAGGCGCAGAACAGTCCCCCGAACAGGAGGATCTCGGTGGCCAGGAAGATCCACATGCCCAGCTTGCCCGCCTCGAACTGCGTTGGGGCGTCGGGAAAGTGGTGCGCCAGGTGGGGATCGTGCGCCTCGCCGTGGGAGGAAGCCAGGTTCATCGCACGGCCCTCCTAGACGGCCCCGGCAGGCCGGGCCGCTGCAGCGTCGAGGCGGTAGCCCGACAGCCTGTCGTCCCACCGCCAGCGCTCCAGGTCATACGGGTCGTCGACCATCGGGTCACTGGTGAAGTTGTCGTGCGGCGGCGGCGAGGCGGTCTGCCACTCCGCCGTCGCCGCCCCCCACGGGTTGGCCGGCGCGGGGCGACCCCTGGCCAGCGAGTGGATCAGGTAGATCATGACGATCAAAAAGCCCAACCCCAGCAGGTAGGAGCCGAGAGTCGAGACCACGTGATAGGCGGTGAACTCCGGCAAGTAGTTGTAGTAGCGCCTGGGCATGCCCTGGCTGCCCATGACGAACTGCGAGAAGAAGGTGATGTTGAAGCCGAGGAAGATGAGCAGCGCGGCGAGACGTCCCCACCTCTCACTGTAGGTGCGGCCGAACATCTTCGGCCACCAGTAGTGCAGGCCGCCGAGAAAACCCATCACCGTGCCGCCGAACATCACGTAGTGGAAGTGCGCCACCACGAAGTAGGTGTCGTGCAGGTGCACGTCGGTGGCCAGCGCCCCCAGGAACAGCCCGGTGAGACCGCCGATGCCGAACAGGAAGAGGAACGACAGGGCGTACAGCATCGGCGTCGCCAGCCACACCGAACCCTTGTACATCGTCGCCGTCCAGTTGAACACCTTGATGGCGGACGGGATCGCCACCAGGAAGGTGAGGAACGAGAAGATCATCCCGGCCAGGTTCGACTGACCCGAGACGAACATGTGGTGGCCCCACACCAGAAACGAGATCACCGCGATGGCGATGGAGCTTGAGGCGATGGCGGTGTAGCCGAAGATGCGCTTGCGCGAGAAGGTGGCCATGAGCTCGGAGATCACCCCCATGGCCGGCAGGATCATGATGTACACCGCAGGGTGGGAGTAGAACCAGAAGAAGTGCTGGAACAGCACCGGATCACCGCCCAGCGCGGGGTCGAAGATGCCCACCCCCAGCACCCGCTCGGCGATGATCAGCAACAAGGTGATGCCCAGCACCGGCGTGGCCAGGATTTGGATGATCGCCGTGCCGTACAAACCCCACAGGAACAGCGGCATGCGGCACCAAGTCATGCCCGGCGGGCGCATCTTGTGGATCGTCACCACGAAGTTCAACCCCGTGAAGATCGAGGAGAAGCCGAGGATGAAAGCGCCGAACACCATGGAGATGACGCTCGCCGAGGTGGTGGTGGAGTACGGCGTGTAGAACGTCCACCCGGTGTCCACCGCCCCGGTGATCATCGAGATGAGGGCGAACAGTGCTCCCGCCACCCACATGTAGTAGCTCGCCAGGTTGAGCCTTGGGAAGGCCACGTCCTTGGCGCCGAGCATCAGCGGCAGGACGAAGTTGCCCAGCGCCGCCGGGATGCCCGGAATGATGAACAGGAAGATCATCACCGCCCCGTGCAGGGTGAACATCTGGTTGTAGGTGTCGGCCTTCATGATCGTCTGCTGCGGGGTGAGCAGTTCGGTGCGCAGCAGCAGGGCGAACACGCCACCCAGCAGGAAGGCCGCGAGAATCGACACCAGGTACATGACGCCGATGCGCTTGTGGTCCAGCGTGGTCAGCCACGACCACACGCCGCGGCCGTGGTTGAGGTAATGATCTCCTCCCAGGGCGTTCTCGGCGCTTGCCGCCGGCGCGCCCTGCCCGTGCGTTGCATCTTGCGGAGTCACTGTCCCCCCCCGTTCTCACTCTTCAGGCTCTTCATGAAGGCGATCAGCGCCGTGATCTCCTCGTCCTTCAGCCGCCCCTTGTAGGTGGGCATGACCGGCTCGAAGCCGGCGACGATCTGCGCCTGCGGCTCCAGGATCGACTCGCGGAGGTAGTTTTCATCGGCCGTCACCACCGCCCCGCTGCGCATCGCCCGCTGGGTTCCGATCACGCCGCGCAACGTCGGACCGATCCCCGCCGCGCCGTCCATGGAGTGGCACTGGATGCAGCCCCGCGTCCGGTACAGCCGCTCCCCCGCTTCCGCAGGCGGCAGCGTGTTGAGGATGTTGGAGGCGTTGTCGAGCCACTTCTCGAAGCCGCCCGGTGGGTGCACCACCACCTTGGAGAGCATGTCCGAGTGGCCCGTGCCGCAGTACTCGGTGCAGTACACCTGGTACTCCCCCGGCTGAAGCGCCTCGAACCACAGGGTCGAATAGCGCCCGGGGACGACGTCCCGCTTCACCCGGAACGCCGGGACGAAGAAGCTGTGGATCACATCCTCGGAGGTCATCACGAGCTTCACCGGCCGGTCGCCGGGGACGTGCAGCACATCCTCCACGTGGCCGTTGGGGTAGGTGTACAGCCAGCTCCACTTCTGCGCCGTGACCTGCACCTCGTAGGCGTTGGCCGGCGCCGTGGCGAGGTCCATGAACACCTTGAACCCCCAGGCGAAGATGCCGATGACGATGGCCAGCGGGATGACCGACCAGGTGATCTCCAGCAGCGTGTTGTGCGCCGGTGACGCCTGGGCGCCCTGACCTGCCCGGCGCCGGTATCGCACCACGAAGAGGATCATCAGGCCGACGATGAGGGCGAAGAAGATCACCGAGATCGCCAGGATGAAATAGAACAGCGCGTCCACCGGGCCGGCGCCGGTAGAGGCGGCGCGGGGTAGCCAGAAACCGCCTCCCCCGTCGCCCTGTATCGAAGAAAGACCCATGATCACTCTCCCCCGGTCACGCCGGCGGCGACGCGGCGCCTGCCCCGCCCCCACCAGGCGCGCCCCAGCCACACCCCGACCACCGCCGCGGTGATCAAGCCGCCCAGCTTCATGATGTTGCGCGCCGCCACCACGAAGCGGCCCTGGTCGGCGTCGTAGTGGAAGCAGTAGAGCAGGAAGCGCTCGGTCACCGAGGCCACCGTCCCCACCCCGGCCTCGGCCAGAGCCAGGCGCACGGTGCGCGGCTCGTAGAGCACTCCGTACAGGTACCGGCTGGTCCTCCCGTCCGGTGTCAGGACCATCACCGCGGCGGCGTGGGCGTACTCCTTGCGCTCCTCCACCCAGCGATAGCCGAACCCCACCGAGTTCGCCAGCGCCTTGATGGACGCCTCATCCCCGGTGAGGAAGGACCACCCCGCGGCCGCCTCTGGGCGGCCGTACTCGCGCAGCATCGCCTGCTTCTTCAACCGCGCCAGCGTCGCCGTCTCCAGCGGGTCGATGCTCGCCGTGACGACGTTGAACTCCTTGCCGGCCGTCAGCTTGACGTCCTTGAGGGCGTCCACCAGGCCGTTGAGCACCAGCCCGCACAGCATCGGGCAGCGGTAGTAGACGAGGGTGAGCAGCACCGGCCGCTCCCCGGTAATCAATTCCTCAAGTCGCACTCGCCGCCCGTCCTCGGCGGTGAACACCAGGTGGAGAGGCACCTGCGCCCCCAGGCGCTCCTCGATCCCCACACCCTCCAGCGCCGCCGGCAACGGCTCGGTCCGCTGCGCGTGCGCCGGCGCCGCCGCCATGACCACGGCGAGGAAGGCGCCGAGCGAAACTGCGCGGCGCACGGTTTCACGCCGCAAATCGGGCAGCCGTGCCGCAGGAGCGCCTCCGAATGTGGTACTGAGATCCAACCGCATCGTTCCTGCTGAGCCTCAACCACGCCGCACGAGCTTCTATTTCACCTCCGTAGGGGAGTGCGAGATCCGGTACTCCTCGATTCCCGCCCTCCGCCAGGAGTGTGCCCGAGACACCATCATCGAGGGGTGAATGAACCCGTCATGGCCGCGATGACGGCACCGCCCACGCCCGCCCAACGCGCCGCCCGCGGGCGCTGCGGAAAGGCGCGCAGGAGAGTGGCCACTTCCCGCCCGGGTCATCGCCCAGGACCCGAGAAGCTCACCCGGGTACCAACGCCTCGCACACCTCGCCGGTGCGGCGCCCCCCGCAGGCTTGCGGCGGCTCGTCCCCGGCTGGTGGGCCGGGCCGGTCCTCGAGGGCGGAGAACTGCTCGGTCGGGTTCTACCTCCGCATCATGATGGTGGTCGGGTCGGAGGAGGCGTTGCCGATGACCGACGCATAGGCGACGACGCTGGAGCCGGAGTTGACGGTGATCCTGGCGTAGCCGCGGGCCAAGTCGTTGCGCCCGGCGCCCGAGCGATAGGGCTCGTTGTACTGATACCACGGACCCGCACCGATGTCGCGAGGGTTCGACCACACCAGCCCGCCCGCACCGTCGTACAGGTCGAGGGTGATCCCGGCGGTGGTCGATCCCATGTTGGTGATGCCGATGTTGGTGCGGTACGTCACCACCTGGCCGGGCGTGCCGTTCTGCGTGAGCTGCGGCAGGTACGCGGTCTGCCCTGCAGCGACACCGTCCTCCAGGAGCATGCCGTCGTACCCCTGGCCGAAGGTCCGGCCGCCTTCCTGCAGGTTGTAGGTGCGGGAGGTAACGATGACAGGCTGATCGGAACTCAGCTCCAGCGCTCCCGGCCCGGAAGTGAGGCCGAGCAGCAGGGCGACATCGCGCAGGATCTCCTGGCCATTGCGAGGTACCGTGATGCTGCCGGTCAGTGTGCCGCTGCTGGTCCGGGCGACAAGCGTGACCTTCGCCTCGGCCGAGCTTTTGCGGTTCAACATGCCGAGGTCGCTGCGCCAACCGCCGACGTGGCCGCTGGCACGGCTGATGACCGGCACCCAGACTCTCATCGGACCGGCAATCACGACCGCGCCACTGCGCACACAGGTGGCCGTCTCCGCCGTGACCGTCATGCGCCAGGTGTAGGTTCCACCCTCGGCGTAGGTGTGAACCTCGTCGCGCCTGGTGCCGTGCGGTGTGCCATCGCCGAAATCCCAGTCGTAGCTGGCCGAGCCCGCACACCCGCCGACCACCGCCGAGCCGCAAAGCGGGGTGGTGATCAAGGTCGTGCTGAAGCCTGGCACGCCGGCGGTGCAGCTCACGGTGCAAGTCGAGGTGCCGATCGTGATGCTGCCGGTCTTGCTACAGGACGCACCGCTCGCCGTCGAGACGGTCAGCCGCCAGGTGCAGGTCCCGGCGGCAGCGTAGGTGTGGCTCACATTCTGGGTGGTTCCGTGCGCCGAGCCGTCCCCGAAATCCCAGTCCCAGCTCACGGTCTCGGAGCACCCCACGGAAAGTCGTTGCCGACAAGCCCCAGGGATGAGGCATCCCCACACGACTCTGCGACGTCCGGTTCAAAAGCTGCGGCTCCCTGGAGGCTCTCGCGGCCGACGCCGATCCTCTCCAGCCGCTGCTCGAAGAGCGTACGCGGCTCCTGCCCCGTCGCCACCGGCCAGGTGAGTTGCCAGTCCGCGTCACCCCGCTCGCCCCGGGCGGTGGACCAGTTGCCCCCGTCCGCGGGTGAACCTCGGCCCGCATCACACCGCGAACCGGCTCCGGCGATTCCCCACGAGCTGGCGACCAGGAGCGCGCTGCCAACGGTCAAGATTGGGCGTGCCATCGGTGCCTCCCTTCGGTCTCAGAAAGACAGGAAAGGAGTTGCCTACCGGCCCTGGTTGAGTATAGCCCATTGAGACTCGGGGACCGAGCCGTTGAGGACCGCGGCAGTCCTTTCGTTTTCAGCCTGGACGCTGTGGCCCCGGTCTCGCAGCTTGGCACGTCTGGCTCGCCTCCCGCACGATGCGCAGGCCGCCGCGCAGCACCACGGCGGTGATGATCAGGCCGAGGGCCAGGTCGGGGTAGCGGCCGCCAGGGACCCAAACCAGGGCGCCGGAGGCGATCACGCCAAGGTTGGCGATGACGTCGTTGGTCGAGAAGATCACCGAGGCCCGCATGTGCACCCCGCCGTCCCGGTACCGGAAGATGAGCGCCAGGCAGCGGCGTTGCCGTCGGCATCGGGGAAGACCGCCGCGGTACGCCCGGCGAAACGCTCGGCATGGCCCTCGACCATCTCCAGCAGGGTGGTCGCCGACACCCCGAATCCCTGAAAACGCTTCGTCTTGCCCACTGCGGAAAAGTCCTTCGGTACTTCAATCCATGTCTCGGCGCCTGGCGACGGGCGGTTGCCCACTGTTGCCCGCGCCGTGCGGATCAGGGGCGGGGCGGGGTGTTCGGATCCGCCGCGACCCCGTCGCCGGCGCGCAGCGAGAGGCGCCAACTGCGGCGCGTGGCCCTGATGTCGTCGTCGTATCCGCCGACGATCAGCGCATCGCCATCGGCGAGAAGATTGACGGTGGGGAACTCGTAGGTACGGTCGAAGGCGCCGCCGAGAAGCTCGAAACCTTGGTCGCCGCGGCGCCAGATCTCCCCCCGCTCCGCGCCGCCGGCGACGATCACGTGGCCCTGCGCGGTGACCACGGCCGCATCCGGCACCTTGTAGCGCGCGGCGCGCAGCGTGGGGCCGGCCGAAAACGCGCCGGTATTCGGGTCGAAGATCTCGGTGGTCGCATGCCGTCCGGCCTCGCGCGAGCCGGGGCCGGAGCCCGCGATCACCAGCACGCGGCCGTCCGCAAGCGCGACCGCGGCGTGCTTGTAGCGCGGCACGGACAGCGCGCCGGTGGGTTCGGACCTGCCGGTGGCCGGATCGAAGATCTCGGCCGAACGGAGAATCGCGTTGCGGCCGCTGTGGCCACCGACGATCAGCACGCGTCCGTCCTTCAGGCGGGTCGCGGTGTGGAAGGCGCGCGGCTCGTGCAGGCGGCCGGCGGAAAACGTCGCGGTGCGCGGGTCAAAGAGATCGAGCGCGCGGGTGGCCTGTCCGGTGCTCACCTCTCCGCCGCTGACCAGCACCCGCCCGTCGGCGAGCAGGGTGGTCTGCGGATGCATCCGCGGCTCGGAAAGGGTCCCGGCGGCCACGAACCCGCCGCGCTCCGGCAGATACAGCTCGGCGAGCGCGCTGGCGGAAGAGCCGTTCCAGCCGCCCACCGCCAGCACGCGACCGTCGTCGAGACGCACGGCGGACAGTGATGAGCGGCCCTCGGCCATGTCGCCGGTGGCCGAGAACGCGCGTCGCCCGGGGTCGTACACCTCGGCGGAGGCATGCACGGTGGCGCAACTTTCGCCGCCGCAACCGCCGAGAACGAGAAGCCGCCCGTCCTGCAGGGCGACGCTCTGATGCGTCGCCCGGGCCACGGACAACTGCGCATCCGTCGCGAGCGGGGCGGTGTCCGAACCGGCGTCGGGCGTTGCGGCCGTGGTGGGGGATGCGGTGCCTGAAGCGGGGGCGCCGCGCTCGCGCGCGCAGCCGTCGAGCGCAACCGGTCCGAGCGCGAGAGCGACCACGAACAACGACGAACGGGCGATGGCGGACCTCACGCGGCTGCCTCCGCCTCCCTGAGCGAACGCTTGTGCCCGGCGAAAGGAAGCGGCTCCGTGCACGCCCGCGTGCCGCGCGGCGGGCATGTTACCCGGGTGATTCGTCGACCCGGGTACATTCTGGGGAGTCAAACGCAAATCCATAGGGGTATTTTCTCCTTGAAAAAACGTGCCTCATTGCGACGCGCGTACGCGCACTGATTGCGTTATACTTGCGCGGCGCGGTGGTGGCAAACATCTCGCTCGGCGAGGAGCGCGGCAGGGCCTGTCGCGCGCAGAGCGATCTCATACCTCTTCTCGACGATCGCCAGCCCGGTTGGTTGACCCCCTTCAGACTGAGGCCAGAGACCTTTCACTGCCCTGCGTGGTTTCTGGGCCGACAATGGTGTCCCTGACCGCTGACCATGCCCGTGCCGGTGTCCGTGACCCCTGCCCGTGCCCGCGGCCGTTACCCTGACGCGAGAAGAGCCTGGAAAACCGGCACGGCGTAAGTCGCTCGCGGCGACGCGTCGCCTCGAGCGGCCCCCACCCCCGCGAAGTCCGGTGCTGAGGGCGGCTCGCAACCACGAGCGTGTGTGTCGAGTGACGTCGATCATCGTGAATGGCCGCGGAAAAGGGCGGTCGAGTGCGTGCGCTGGGCCGGCGGTGGAGCCCTGGACGAGCTACTCCGGTTGCACGACCGGGAAGCGGGTGAGCGGCAGGCCGTCCTGGGCGCGCTTCAAGACGAGCTCGCGGGCGCGCTCGATGGGGATGGCGACGGCGCCGCTGCCCGGGTCGAGGAGGCGGTAGCCGTGCAGGCGCTCCTGCTGCGAGGCGATATTGTCAGCCAGCTCCTCGGAGCGCACGCTCTCCACCTTGCGCACCCGCTCCAGCGCCTCCTGGCGGAAAAACAGCGCCTGTAGGCTGACGATGACCACGAACAGCAGTACCGCCGACACCACCCCGACGAGGGCGGTGAGCGGGGCGTTGGGATCGGTCTCGCGGGTCACGGTGGTCTCCATCATGCGTTCTCGAAACTGAGCGATTCCAGCAAGCGCGGGTCCTTCTCCGGCACCAGCGAGACCGACCGCGCCCCCCACAGCATCCGGGCGATCAGCACCCCGGCGAACCCCACGGCGAGGGCGAGGCTCGCCCAGTTCACCGCGGCGTGCTCGCTGCCCACCGGCATGACGAACCAGTAGAGGTCCAGCCAGTGCATGGCCAGCAGCCACCCCGCCGCTGCCGCCAGCGTCCCCTTGCGCCGCTTCGGCCCGCGCGACAGCAGCACCAAGAAAGGCAGCAAGAAGTGGCCGAAGACCAGCGCCAGCCCCACCCAGCCCCAGCCGTGCTCCTGGCGGTGCAGGTAGAACAGCGTCTCCTCGGGGATGTTGGCGTACCACATGAGCATGAACTGGGAGAACGAGATGTACGCCCAGAACACGGTGAAGGCGAAGAGCAGCTTGCCCAGGTCGTGGTAGTGCTCGCGGGTGATGGCATGGCGCAGGAAGCCGGCGCGCTGCAGGAGATGGGCGAAGACGATGAGGGCGGCGAAGAAGCCCACGGCGCTGCCGGCGAAGTAGTAGACCCCGAGCATGGTGCTGTACCAGTGAGGGTCCAGCGACATGAGCAGGTCGAAGGCGGCGAAGGTCACCGAGAAGGCGAACAGGAACATGCCCGGGGCGGCGCGCCGGCGCATGGCCAGGGTGTGGGCGACGTCGCCGGAGGCGTCCTGGGCCAGCGAGCGGCCGACGAAGAAGCGCGCCAGCCACGCCCACACGCCCAGGTAGAGGGCACAGCGGATGAGGAAGAACGGCGTGTTGAGGTAGCCCGACTTCCACTGCAGCAGTGGATCGGCCGCCACCTCCTCGGCGTGCGACCAGTGATACAGCTCCCCCACCCCGGCGGCGATGGGCAGGAAGAGCAGTGCCAGCAGCGGCAGGGTGGAGGCCAGGTGCTCGGCCAGACGGCGCACGACCACGCTCCAGCCGGCGTTGGTGAGGTGGTGCAGCATGACGAAGAACAGCGCCCCCAGCGCGAGGCTGGCGAAGTACGTCCAGGCGTGCAGGTAGGCGAAGAAGAAGCCGCGCCACCCCTGCTCCGACAGGGCCCCCAGCGCCAGCGCCGCCGCGAAGGCCGCCACGGCAGCGGCCAGGCCGGCTCGCACCACCGGGATCGCCTTCTCCCCCAGCACCCGCGGCTCGTTACCGAGTTCGACCAGTGCTCGCATGCTCGCGCCCTACCTGGCGAGCTGCGCCCGCAGCTCGACGGGAACGTCGTCCATGGTGGCCCCCTGGGAGAGTTGCAGCGCCCGCATGTGGGCCACCACCGCCCAGCGGTCGGCGACGTCCAGCTGCGGGCCGTAGGCGGGCATGTTGCGGATGCCGTTGGTGATGGAGTTGTACAGGTGGCCGTCGGGGCGGTTGCGCACCAGCTCGGTGTGCAGCGACGACGGCGGCGTCCACGTCCCCTCCTGCAGGGCGTCGGCGCGCACCGCGACGGGGCCATCGCCGTACCCCGCCAGGCCGTGACACGGGCTGCAGTAGATGGCGTAGCGCTCCTCGCCGCGCCGCAGGACCTCGGCGGTGACCGGCACCGGCAGGGCGGCGACCCACACCCCGTCGCGCCGGCCGGTGGTGAACGCCTGCTCGGCGCCGAAGGAGCCGGCGGGCACCGCGCCGGGCACCGGCGGGCGCATGGCGCGGCCGTCGGCAAACAGCGGGTTCTCCGCCTGCGCCTTGAACTTCGGCTGATGGTCCATGTCGTGAATCAGGTGGATGCGCGGCTGCGAGGAAGTGACGCTGCGCGCCCGGGCGATGAGCGCCAGCGGCACGAGCGCCAGCGCGGTCATGATCACTGCCGTGTAGACAAGCCACCTGGGCATCGCCATTAGCCCTCCACCTCGACCACCGGCGCGCCGCCCGAGGCCTCCAGCAGCGCCCGCGTGGACGCCGCATCGAACTTGGGGTCCCTCGCCTCCACGGAGATGAAGAAGCGGTCGCTGCTCGCCCGCCGGAAACGCTCCACCCGGAAAAGCGGGTGGTGGAACTGCGGCAGGCCGTTGGCCACCAGCATGCCGGCGAAGGCGCCGATGGCCGCCAGCAGCACGGTGAGCTCGAAGGTCACGGGAATCGCCGCGGGCAGGCCAAAGTACGGCTTGGCGCTGATGATGAACGGGTAATCCACGGCGTTGGTCCACCACTGCAGCAGCAGTCCCGCCGTGGCGCCGGCGGCGCCGCCGCCAAAAGCCAGCCACGGCAGGCGCGATACCTTGATCCCCATCGCCTCGTCCAGACCGTGGATGGGGATGGGGGTGTGCACGTCGAAGTGGGTGTAGCCGGCCTCTCGCACCCGGGTGGCGGCGTCCAGCACGGAGGGTACGGTCTCGTACTCGGCGAGCAGTCCCCACAGCGAGCCCTTGGCGTCGGTGCGGTCGCTCATCGCCCCTCCTGCTCGTCGTGCTGGTGGGGGATCTCACCCCAGTACTGGCCGTGGCCGTGGTGCGGACCCAGCTCCAGTCCAGCCGCCGGAATCACCGACTTCACCTCCGCCATGGCGACGATCGGTAGATAGCGCAGGAACAGCAGGAACAACGTGAAGAACAACCCGAAGCTGCCCAGGAAAGTGAGCGCGTCCACCCAGGTGGGCATGTAGTAACCCCAGCTGGAGGGCAGGAAATCGCGCGACAGCGAGGTGACGACGATGACGAAGCGCTCGAACCACATGCCGATGTTGACGAAGATGGAGATCACCAGCAGCAGCCAGGGCGACTGGCGGAAGCGCTTGAACCACAGTAGCTGCGGGATGATCGCGTTGCAGGTGAACATGATCCAGTACGACCAGGCGTACGGGCCCAGGGCGCGATTCAAGAAAGTGAACCCCTCGTAGGGGTTGCCCGAGTACCAGGCGACGAAGAACTCGATGATGTAGCTGTACCCCACCATGGAACCGGTGGCGAGAATGATCTTCGCCATGTTGTCCAGGTGGCGCGGGGTGATCAGCGACTCCAGCTTGAAGATGCGCCGCACCGGGAGGAGCAGCGTCAGCACCATGGCGAAGCCGGAGAAGATGGCGCCGGCAACAAAGTAGGGCGGGAAGATGGTGGCGTGCCAGCCGGGCAGTTGCGACACGGCGAAGTCGAACGACACCACCGAGTGCACCGACAGCACCAGCGGGGTGGCGAGCGCCGCGAGCAGCAGGTAGGCGCGCTCGTAGCGGTGCCAGTGGCGCCCGGAGCCGCGCCATCCCAGGCTGGCGATGCCGTAGGCGATCTGGCGGATCTTGCTGGTCGCCCGGTCGCGCAGCGTCGCCAGGTCCGGCACCATGCCCATGTACCAGAACATCAGCGATACGGTGAAGTAGGTGCTCACCGCGAACACGTCCCACAGCAGCGGCGAGCGGAAATTGGGCCACATCTGCATCTGGTTGGGCAGCGGCGCCAGCCAGTACTCGAACCACGGCCGGCCGACGTGGATGGCCGGGAAGAGACCGGCGCATATCACCGCGAAGATGGTCATCGCCTCGGCGAAGCGGTTGATGCTGGTCCGCCATTTCTGCCGGAACAGGAAGAGGATGGCGGAGATCAGCGTGCCGGCGTGCCCGATCCCCACCCAGAAAACGAAGTTGATGATGGCGAACCCCCACGCCACCGGCTGGTTCACTCCCCACACGCCGATGCCGTGCCACACCAGGTAGCCGACCATGGCAAACAGCACCGCGGTGACCGACGCCGAGATGCCGAACGCCAGCAGCCACTCGCGCGACGGCCGCGGCCGCTCGGCGATCTCGCATACCTGCTCGGTGATGGAGGCAAGGTCGCTCGTGCCCAACACCAGCGGGGCGCGCGTGCCGGGGGCCTCCAGGGTGTTGTCGAGTGGCAGCGGGACGGCGCTCATGACGACGCCTCCCCCTCACCGGCCGCGCCGTGCGGGTTGGTCAGCTTCGCCAGGTACAGGGTGCGCGGCTTGGTGTCGATCTCTTCGAGAATGCCGTAGGAACGAGGATGCCGGTGCAGGCGGGACACCTCGCTGCTGGGATCCTTCAAGTCTCCGAACACGATGGCGCGGGTCGGACAGGTCTGAGCGCAGGCCGGCACGATCTCGCCGTCGCGCAATGGCCGCCGCTCGTTCTTGGCGGCGGTCTTTCCCGCCTCGATGCGCTGGATGCAGAACGTGCACTTCTCCATCACCCCCCGGCCGCGCACCGTCACCTCCGGATTGAAGGCCATGCGCGTGGTTGCGGCGACCTTGGTGAAGTTGTTGAAGAAGTTGAACCGGCGCACCTTGTACGGACAGTTGTTGGAGCAGTAGCGGGTGCCCACGCAGCGGTTGTAGACCATCTGGTTGAGGCCTTCCTCGCTGTGCACCGTCGCCGCCACCGGGCACACCGACTCGCACGGGGCGTTCTCGCAGTGCTGGCATGGCATCGGCTGGAAGCGTACCTGGGGATCGGACGGGTCGCCGGCGAAGTAGCGATCGACGCGGATCCAGTGCATCTCCCGCCCGCGCGCCACCTGCTTTCTGCCCACCACCGGGATATTGTTCTCCGCCTGGCAGGCGATGGTGCAGGCGCCGCAGCCGATGCAGGCCGACAGGTCGATGGCCATGGCCCACTGGTGCTCGCCCTTGAGCTCGATCTCCTGCCACAGCGGCCGCGCCTGGCTCCACGTGGCGTTCTTGGCAAACTCGGGGTGGCGCTGGAACTCATTGAGGGAAGCCTCGCGGATCAGCGAGCCCACTCGCCTCCCCCGCTCCGCCATCCCCAGGGTGTCGATGACGTGGTGTTCCTGGGTGGTGGCGAGGAGGCGGCGGCGGCCGGTGCGCTGCACTTCGACGCCGGAGGCAAGGTAGGCAGTGGCAGCCGTCCGCACCGGGTAAGCGTCCACCCCGGCGCCGGCGGCGACGCTCCCGCCCGCCTCACGGCCGTAGCCCAGCGCCAGTCCCACCACGCCCCGCGCCTGACCGGGCACCACGCACGCCGGCGCCTCGACGCTGCGCCCGCCGTGCGTGATGCGCACCACCTCACCGTGCTTGACCCTCAGCTCCTGCGCATCCTCGGGAGCCAGGGTGGCGGCGTTGTCCCAGGTGAGGGTGGTGATCGGATCGGGCAGCTCCTGCAGCCAGCCGCTGTTGGCGAACCGCCCGTCGAAAACCTTGGCATCGGGGTACAGGATCAGCTCGCGGCCACTCGCCGGCCGCACGGCCAGTCGCCCGCCCGCTTCGCCAGCCGCATCGCCAAGCAGGCGAGGGGTCACCGTCGCGTACGCCGTATTCGCCACGATTCCATCGGAGAGCGCCCGGCGCCAGGCGTCCTCACCCCCGCCCCACTGGCTGGCGAAGGTGCGTCGCGTCAGATCGTAGGCCGACAGCGCCGGCTCGCCGACCAGCGCTGCCAGCACCTCGGCTGGCGAGCGTCCACCGTACAGCGGCTCGATGAGCGGCTGCACCACACTCAGCGTGCCGTCCCAGGCGCGGGCATCCCCCCACGACTCCAGGGCGTGGGCCCGCGGCAGATGCCAGCGGCACAGGCGCGAGGTCTCGTTCTCGTACAGCGACAGGTGCACGGTCTGCGGGCACGCCGCCAGCCGCTGGGCGAACTCCAGCTCGGCGGGAGCATCCCACGCCGGGTTGCCGCCGAGAATCCACAGCGCCTCGGTCGTGCCGTCGGCCAGGGAGGCCGACAGTTCGGCGACGGCCTCGAGGTGAGGGCGCCGCTCGGGGTCGGGGGCGATCGTGTAGGTGACCGTCGTGCCGCGGCTCCCCAGCGCCTCGTTGAGGGCGGCGGCCACGGCGTGCACCTCGGCGGGCTGGCCCGGTCCCACCACGACCAGGCCCCGTTCCCGGACCTGAGCCAGATCACCGGCGGCTCGCACCGCGAAGTCGGCCTCGGGCGTGCCGGCAGTGAAGGGGGAGACCGTTCCTAGACCGGCCGGCAGCAGCACCCCGGCCCGCGCCGCCTCGGCGGCGAGCTGCAACAGCAGCGCGCCAATACGCCCGGCGGGCAGCGCCAGCCGGTGGTCGGAGGCCGAGCCGGTGAGGGAGAGCAGCGCCTCGGCGGCGTACAGACGCGGCATTGCGCCGCCGTCGCCGCGCCGTGCCGCACCCCACTCCCGCGCGTGGCGCAGCGCCTCGGGGTGGCCATACAGCACATCGCTGTCCATCGCCACGATGACCCGCGCCTGATCGAGGTGGAGCAGCGCCCGCAGCGACGTCCCGTAGACCTGCGCCAGACCCGCCCGCTCGGCGTCCCGGGACACCGGCTCGTACTCCACCCAGCGCGCCGCCGGAAGCATCCCCAGCAAGGCGTGCCGCAGCATCGCCACGGTGGGCGACGAGGTGGCCTCGGCGAGCACGGCAAAGCCGCGCCCTCCGCGCTGGCGCAAGGCCGTCGCCTGCTCGGCGGCGAAGGCGACGAAGTCGTCCCAGGTGGGTACCCGCCGCTGCCCGCCCTCGCGCCTGACCAGGGTGGTGCTGCGCTCCGGATCGTACAGCTCCAGCACCGCCGCCTGCGCCCACGGCGACGCCGCCCCGAGGCTTGCCGGATGCAGTGGGTTGCCCTCCACCTTGATGGGCCGGCCGTCGACGCTCTTCACCAGCACGCCCAGCGCCGCCCCTCCCAGCTCCAGGGCCGTGGCAAAGATCTGCGGCACTCCCGGCACGTACCCCTCGGGCCGGTAGGCGAACGGCATGATGCGTTCTTTCGGCCACCGGCAGGAAGTCAACCCGGCCAGCGCCAGCGACGCCGCCATCACCTTCAAAAACGACCGCCGCGTCGCCGCCGTCGCCGGCGCCTCCAACTCCTCGGCAAGGCCGGGAAACTCCTGCTCCACCATGGTGCGGAAGGCTGGCGAGTCTGCCAGCTCCTCCAGGCTGCGCCAGTACCGTCTCCCCACCCTACTCCCCCCTGCGTTCGAGTGCGTCACGCCAGCCGCGAGCCGAACCCGCGCGTTCATCGGTGGCACGTCCAGCAGTCCACCGACGGGTTGATCCCCGCCGTCTCCCTCAGCCGGCGCCCCAGCTCGGCCGGATCGCCCGGCGCCACCCAGTCCATGGCGGTCACCAGTTCGGGCGGCCGCAAATGCGGGTCGGGGTTGCGGTGGCAGTCCAGGCACCACCCCATGGAGAGCGGCTGCACCTGCTGCACCACCTCCATCGTGTCTATCCGCCCGTGGCAGGAGGCGCAGGCGACGCCCGCGCGCACGTGGGCGCTGTGGTTGAAGTAGGTGTAGTCGGGCAGGTCATGTACCTTGACCCACGGAATGGGTAGCCCCGAGGCGTAGCTCTCCCGCACCGCCAGCAGGCGCGGGCTGGTGCTGCGCACCTGCTTGTGGCAGTTCATGCACGTCTGCGTGGGTGGCACCGCCGCGAACGCCGCCTTCTCCACCGTGGTGTGGCAGTAGCGGCAATCCATCCCCAGCTGCCCGGCGTGCACGGCATGGGAAAACGGCACCGGCTGCTCCGGTCGATATCCCACGTCGGTGGTCTTAGGCGACCCGCCCAGCCACACCAGCACCACCAGGTACGCCGGTACGGTGACCAGGATGACGGCCAGCAGGGGGCGGATCAGATTGGTCCATGCCGGGAACACGAACCGCCCCGGCCCGTCGTCATTCTTCATGGTGAGCGAGCTTAAGCGGGAGCCCCCGACGCGTCAAGCCGCCCGCCGGTCTCGCCGATCCCCGCCCCCTTCCCGTGACCCCGAAGGTGGCAGTAATAGTGCCAGTGTCAGTGCCGGCGACGGGATAGGTGCCCGGGATCGGGTCCCCCTCCGTGACCATATCCGTGGAGATGGGGCGCAGGGGCCAAGCCTGCCTTAGCCCACTCTGTCCGTTGCGGTGTCCGTGCCAGGCTCCGCGGCCCGGGCGTCGTCGATCCTCGCAGGCTTCGTCGACTTCTCCCAAGGCCCGGCGAAGCCATGAGGTACGGGCCTGCGTGGCCCCGCAAAGTGCGCCATCCGCGACGCCCCGGGGCCGTCACCCCTCGACTCTCGCCGGCTCGATCGCGTCGATCACCCAGCCGCCACCCTCCAGCGCCACCTCCTCGCCGACGCCACGCCCGAGCAAGCCTTGTGCCACCTCGGTGCCCACCGACAGCACCCCCGCCTCGGGGTCGCCTTCGTACGGCCCGAGCACGGTGATGCGGCGGACCTCTCCCAAGGTAACGTGCCGCAACTGCACGGTGGTGCCCGCCCGCACCGCGGAGGGATCAACCTTGGCCGGATCGATGATCACCACGCGCGAGAGATCCCCCTGTAGCTTGGCGGCGCGCGCCGAGAGCAGCTCCTGGCGCGCCCGCTGGGCGTGGTACTCGAAGTTCTCGCGCAGATCCCCCTCCTCGCGAGCCACCTGGATGGCCTTCAGGGTCTCGGGGATCTCCCTGTCCAGCAGGCGGCGCAGTTCGTCCTGCAGGCGCGCCACCGTCGAGGCCAGGGCGGGGACCGCGTCCTCCCTCGCCGCCGGCTCGACGAGTTCCGGGAATCGCGCCAGCACCGCCCGCCGCAGCCAGGCGCGCTCGGCCGCCAGCAGGCCTGGACGCTCGCACACCTGCGCCAGCCGGCGTGCCTGCTCGACCGTGAGGCGATCGCGCAGGATCACGGCGGCGAGCCCCCGCGGCGACAGCACCTCGCGCAGCCGGGCACGTATCGGCCCCATCTCCTGGCGCTCGGCCAGCTCCACCAGGCGTAGCAGGAAGGAACCGCCGCGACGCTCGTCTACCCACGCCAGCGCTGCATCGTCCTCCCCAATCTCGCACACCCAGGCGTACGCCGCCGGGAACCGCTGGGGAGTCAACAGCACCTGGTCCAGGAAGGCCTCGAGCCGCTGCCTTTCCCCCGCCGCCGCCAGGGCAGTCACCAGGCGGGAGAGGACGCGGGGATGGGACTCGCGCTCCAACCAGGCGGCAAACGTCTGGCGCCAATCGCCTCCGGCGTCCTGCACCGCGCCCAGTACCCCGTCCCGCGACACCGCATCGCCGAGCCCCTCCAGGATCTGCAACGCCCCGTGCTTCTGGAGAACCCGCCTCCGCGCCTGGGCCACGGCGTCGGGCGCGGCGCCCAGGCGTTCCGCCAGGGTTGCCGCCTCCCACTCCAGGCCTGCCTGCCCACTGCCGGTGCGGGCGCGCTCCAGCAGCGCTTCTGCCATCCGTCCGGCCAACTCTCCACCCCTGCCGCCATGTCGTCGCGCCAGCTCCAGCTGCTGCTCCAGCGCCGCCCCCGTGAACTCGCGCGCCACCTCGTCCTCGACCCCGCCGCCCGCGGCCAGACGGTAGGCGACGCGCGCGCCGCTCCCCGAGGCCAACAGCCGGGGATGCTTCTTCGCCCTGTTCCACCACGGCGTCCAGGCGTCGGTCGCAACGATGCCCTCGAGGGCCACCTTCAACTCGCTCACCCCCATGGGCGTGGCGAAACTCTCCAGCACGTGCTCCAGCAACCCCTGTGGATCCTCTGCCGCCTGGCTCTCCAGGGCGTCCCGCTCCTCCAGCCGCCGCCGCAGAAAGTGTCCCGGCGGCAGCGGCGAGAGGTACTTGGCGGCGGCGTGGATGGGCACCGGAACGTTTTTCTCCCGCTCGAAATCGAGGCGCAGCACGCCCAGCTGCGGGCTCAGGCCGACCACTCGCCCGGCGCCGCGGCCGGACATGGCGAACACCCCGCCGAGGTCATGGGTCAGCCACAGTTCCAGTTCGTCCACGGCCTCCGCCGGCTTGCGGGCGGTTGCGAGCGCGAAGTGTTCCAACAGCGCCTCCAGCGAAGGGCGGCCGTCCCACACCTGCCGCACCGCGTGCTCCAGCTCGGCGCGCGCCGTCGCCTCCTCCCCCACCCCGAGCCGCAGCATCTCTTTCAGCAGAGCCTTCTGCGCCGCCCACGCCGAGCGCGCCCCTGCCTCCACCGCCGCCAGCTCCAGCAGCGTCCCGGCGAGCGTCTTCTTGCCTCGCCGGCGCAGCCGGCCGAGCGCCTCCAGCAACTCCTGCGGGCGGCTGACATCCGCCTCGAGCTGCTCCAGGAAGCGCTCCTCAAGCGCCGCGTTGTTGCCCTGAGCGATCAATGCGTCCCACTCGGCGAGCCATTCCGACACGTCACGCCCTCCTCGAAAGACCCTCGGCACTCATCTCCGGCACTCGATCTCCGAGGCCGGCGCTGCGATTCCCCTGACGAACCGCGCCGCCGCCTCGATGTCGGGATACAGCGTACGGTCGCCATCGAGCCGCGGTACCGCCTCGCGGAAGGCGCGATGCAGGCGCTCCAGTTCCGGCGAGGAGCGCAGCGGCCGGCGCAGGTCGAGACCCTGCGCCGCCAGCATCAGCTCGATCCCCAGGACAGAGTTGAGGTGTTCCACAACCCGCGCCAGCTTGCGGGCGCCCCAGGTCCCCATGGACACGTGGTCTTCCCGCCCCGCCGAGGTGGGAATCGAGTCGACGCTGGCCGGATGGGCCAACGTCTTGCACTCGGACACCAGCGCCGCGGCGGTCACCTGTGCCATCATGAAACCGGAGTTGAGCCCCGAGGCCTCGACCAGGAAAGGCGGCAGCCCGGATTGCTCGGGCGTCACAAGGCGCGAGGAGCGGCGCTCGGACATCGACGCCACGGCGGTCAGCGCCACCGCCAGGTAGTCGAACGCCGCGGCCACCGCGGCACCGTGGAAGTTGCCGCCCGACACCACTCGCCCGTCGGGCAGCACCATCGGGTTGTCGGTGGCGGCGTTGCATTCGATCTCCAGCTTGGCGTGCAGGTGCGCGGCGGCGTCGCGCGCCGCGCCGTGTACCTGCGGGGTGCAACGCAACGAGTAGGCGTCCTGGACCTGCGGGCACTGCCGGTGCTCCTCGCGCAGCTGCGATCCCTGCAACAACCGCCACAGGCGGCGCGCACTGGTAAGCTGGCCGGGATGAGGCCGGACGGCGTGGATTTCGTCGGAGAACGCCGTGTCGGTACCCTGCAAGACGTCGACGCTCAACGCCGCAACCACGTCGGCGGCGTCCAGCAAGACCTCGGCGTCGGCCAGCGCCAGGGCCGCCACCGCGCACATCGCCTGCGTCCCGTTGATCAGCGCCAGCCCCTCCTTGGGCCCCAGCTCCAGCGGCGCCAAACCGGCCCGGCGCAACGCCTCCGCTCCATCCAGCCGCACCCCCGCAAACGTCGCTGAGCCCTCGCCGATGAGAACCAGCGCGAGGTGGGCGAGTGGGGCCAGGTCTCCCGACGCCCCCACCGAGCCGAGGCTGGGGACGACCGGGTGCACCCCGGCGTTGAGCAGCGCCAGCAAGGCATCCACCACCTGCGGCCGGACGCCGGCGTAGCCGGTCGCCAGGACGTTGGCCCGCAGCAGCAGCATGGCCCGCACCACGTCGTCGGAAAAGGGTTCGCCGGTGCCGCAGGCGTGGGAGCGCAGCAAGTTGAGCTGAAGCTGGGCCAGCTGATGGGCCGGGACCTGCACGTCGCCGAGACGTCCGAACCCGGTGTTGACCCCGTAGATCACCTCGCCACCCGCCAGCCGCCTCTCCAGGCCCGACCGCGTGGCCGCCAGCCGCTGCCTCACCTCCCCGGCCAGCTCCACGATGATCCCCCGCCGCGCCACCTCCACGAGCTGGGCCAGTCCGAGGGTGTGGCCGGTGATCGTGACCCCGTCCATGCCATCCTCCGGCCGGCGAGGATAGCACCTGTGTCGCCGCCGATGTCTCCGTGGCGGCGGGAACGCGAGGGCGCTGCGAACCCAGCTCGTGCGGCGTTCTCCGGCGGCCCTGCTTGATGCCTGTCACGATCTCTGCTACAAGAGCCGAGTTTGTGCGCGCAGCACACAAGGAGCCGAAATGGTCAATCTCGTTGTCGTGGGTGGACAGTGGGGCGACGAAGGAAAGGGCAAGATCGTCGATCTCCTGTGCCCCGCCTTTACCCACGTGGCCCGCTTCAACGGCGGCAACAACGCCGGACACACGGTGCGTTTCGCCGACCGTCACCTCGCCCTCCACCTCATTCCCTCAGGAATCACCCATCCCCACTGCCGGTGCGTCGTCGGTCCCGGCGTGGTCGTCGACCCGGTCGCCTTGACCGAAGAAATCCGTATTTTGGAAGATCAGTCCATCGACGTCCGCAAGCGCCTCCTCCTCTCCCCCCGGGCTCACCTCACGTTCCCCGGCCACCGCCTGTTGGACGGTGCGCGCGAAGCCAGCAAGGGCAAGGGTCGCATCGGCACCACCGGCCGGGGCATCGGCCCGACCTACGAGACGCGCGCGGCGCGTACCGGCGTGCGCCTCGGCCTGGTGCGCAACCCGCGTCGCTTTCGCGAGGCCGCAGCGGCCACCTGCGCCGAGTTGGAGCGCCTGCTGGCCCTCGCCGGCAGCGAGACGCGGCCAGCGCCGGAAGACGTGGAGGGGACCCTCGCCGCCGCCCTCGAACTCGCTCCGCTGGTGGGCGACACGGCCTTCGCCCTGGCGCAAGCGGTGAAGCGGGGGGAAGCGATCCTCTTCGAAGGGGCGCAGGGAACGTTCCTCGACATCGACCACGGCACCTATCCCTACGTCACCTCCTCTAACTGCCTGGCCGGCTTCGCCGCCCCCTCAAGCGGCCTGCCCGCCCGGGTTCTCGGCGGCGTGCTGGCGGTGTTCAAGGCGTACACCACGCGGGTGGGCGAAGGGCCTTTTCCGACCGAGATGACCGACAGCGCCGGCGACCAGCTCCGCCGGCGCGGCAACGAGTTCGGCACCACCACCGGGCGGCCCCGCCGTATCGGCTGGTTCGACGGGGTGGCCGCCACTACCGCCGTGCGCCTCAATGGCATCGACGCCGTGGCGCTCACCAAGCTGGACGTGCTCGACGAGATGGCCGCCATCCGCATCGCCACCGCCTATCGCAGCGGCGAGCAACTCCTCGATCGGCTGCCCGACGACGACGCCGAACTGGCACGCCTCGACCCCGTCTACGAGGAACTGCCGGGGTGGGAGGCCAACACCGCCGGCATCACCTCCTTCGCTCACCTGCCTGAGAAGGCGCAGCGCTACGTGCGGCGCCTGGAGGAACTGCTGGGTGTTCCCGTGTGCCTGGTGTCCACCGGACCCCGCCGCGAGGAGACGATCTTCCGCGAACTGGAGCCTTTCACCACCTGGTTCCCGCAGCTCGCCGCCCGCCCCTGAGACAACCGCCTTCAACCCCGCGCCGGGTCGTGCTACCCTTCGCCTGCCGGCGCGGCCCTGTCGTCTAACGGTTAGGACACCGGTCTTTCAAGCCGGCAGCAGGGGTTCGACTCCCCTCAGGGCCGCCAACCCCCCTCCAAGGGCGCTCGTCAGAGCGTGCGTCAACGCCGTGCCGGTTGCAGCGGCGATCAGGTCGTTCCCTTGACGGGTGGCGCCGCCAGGGCTAGGCTCGCGGTGGGCCGTTAGCTCAGTTGGCAGAGCAGCGGACTTTTAATCCGCGGGTCCAGGGTTCGATTCCCTGACGGCCCAATGACTTGAAAAGTCACACGACGCCGTGGAGCCACCCTGGAGCCACCGCGGCACAGGTTCCTGGTGAGCGCCAGCCGCCCCTGGCACAGGTCTCCACCGGGTATCCACCGCGGCACGATCTCACCCACGGACCACCTACGCCTCCAGTCGGGCAGAGCGGCGGACTCGTCTTCCCGATCGGCACATCTCCTGCCAAAGTCGCTACATGGACTGGCCGCGCTGAGGCTTGGCCGGCGAGGCAGGATGCTCCGGAGGGCTGGGCATGGGGGCCAGGGAACTCGCCACTTCGAGGGTGAGGAGCTTTCCCTTGCGCAGCACCTCTAGCGACACCGGTTCGGCCCCGCGGCGGCCGGCCAGCGGGCTTAGCACTGCAGAAGGGGACGAGGCCGGTCGGCCGCCGACCTTCACGATGACGTCCCCCGCCTTCAGCGGCAACGCCGGGTCGTGCGGAGCGCGGGTGACCAGGACCCCCTCCGTGGCCCCGAAGTACTCGCCCAGCTCGGGCGTCAGGGCGGTGAGTTCGAGATCCCGCCACAGCCTCACGTAGCGACGGGCGGCCGGCGCCAGCTGTCTGGTCAATTCCTCCTGGAGCCGCTTCAGCTCGGCTTCATGGGGCATGCCCCGCCACGCGCCCACCAGCGGGCCGCCCATGCGGCGCGGGGTCACGGAGAGGGTCTTCGTCTCGTTGCCCCGCCGGATCTCGATCACCGCCGCCTCGTCCTCGTCCAGGCCGCCCACCAGCTCCTGCAGCCGGCCCGCCGGCGAGGGCGCCTTCTTGCCCCCTTGACCCGGGTCCCCGGGGACCGCGACGCGTTCGCCGTTGACCCGGACGACCACGTCCCCCACCTTCATCCCCGCCTCATCCGCCGGACTGCCCGGCGTCACGCCGATGATCTCGGCGCCGATCGCGTCGACGGCAAGGTCGCGTTCGCTGCGCAGGATGACGCCGATGCGCGGCCGGTCCTCGAACACCACCATCGCCTTCTTCATCGCTTGCGCGGCATATTCGCCGGCGTGGTGGGCAATTCCCCGGGCGGCGTCGCGCATTTCTCGCTCCGCCTCGCGCATCTGCCGCTCCGCCTCGCGCATCTGCCGCTCCGCCTCGCGCATCTGGCGCTCCGCCTCGCGCACCTGCCGTTCCGCCTCGCGCAACTGCTGCTCGGCCTTCTGGCGTGCCTTCTCCTCCGCGCGCCGCGCCGCCTCGTCGGCAGAGCCTGACTGCGCCCGGGCCGCTGGAGCGACCGCCAGCAGGCCGGCCGCGATGCATGCAAGGAGCGATCTCGTCTTCATGGTCTCCTCCGTCAGATACCGACGTACACGACGCGCGCGCTCTTGGCGCTGAGAAGGTCTTCCAGCAGTTCGACACGATGCCGCCACAGCTCGGCCAACTCGACGGCGGGTCGCCCGTCCCGCTTCGCCGCCGCCAGCTGACTGTCCAGCCCCTCCAGGCGATTCTGCAGATCCACGACGGCCCAGGCGAGGCTGCCGCTCATGACCTTGCCAGAGGTGTCGGTGGAGCGCACCTGCGTCTCCAGCTCCTGGGACTGCTCGATGAGCGCCTTCACCTCCCGCCCGTTCCTCACCTCGGCCCAGGCCTCGATGCCTCCCCGCAGCGCCACGGCGCCGGTGAACAGCACCATCACCGCCGCCGCCGCCCAGCCGCAGCGGGCCAGCCGTTGCGACGTGCGAGCCTCGATCAGCCGCCGTTCGAGTGTGTTCCACCCGCCCGCAGGCGGCTCTTCCTGCGGCACGGCGAGCAGTCGGTGACGCAGACGACGTAGCTCCTCAAGCTGCGCCTGGCACACCGGACAGCTGCGCACGTGCTGGGCGGTGTCGGGCGCGCCACCGCCATCGCGCACGTCGAGGAGTTCCTCAAGGGTGGCGTGGGTCATCGTGCCCTCTCTTCCGCCCCGAGACAGGCCCGCAGCCGGGCGCACGCGCGCGCCAGCTGCGACTTCGAAAAGCTCGGCGTCCTGCCCCACAGCGCGGCGATCTCGTCGTGGGACCACCCCTCCACCTCGTGCAGCCACACCACGACGCGCGCCGTGTCGGGCAGTCGCGCCAGCGCGGCGGCCAGATCCAGGCGCGCCAGCAGCGGCTCCATCGTGTCGAATTCGGCAGCGTCCTCGAGTCCCTCGTCGAACTCGGCCTGCCGTCCGGCGCCCTTGTCCTTGCGCAGCCTCTGCAGCCCCTTGGTGACCGCCACCCGCCGGACCCAGCCGGCGAACGAGCCCTCGCCGCGGAAGGTGGGCAGGGAGCGAAATACCTCCAGGAAAGTCTCCTGCATGACGTCCTCGGCGTCCTGGGGGGTACGGCAGAGGCGCCGAGCCAGGTTGAACACCGGCCGGGCGAAGAGGGTGTAAAGCTGTTGCTGGGCCCCAACGTCGTTGCGCCGCGCCCTCGCCAGGAGCAGTTCGTCAACGTCCAGGCGGAAGGTCCCGCCGGCGGCGTCACACGTGATGGCCGGCATCACTCGTCCTGTCAGGGGTGAAGGCGCCTGGGACATCTGCGCGAGCGCTGCAGCCGGGACCGTCATCACCCGCCAAGATGCAACTCCGGGAGAAAACGTCGCACGCTGGTTGTACGCCGCCTGCCGCGGGCGGTTCCGCGGCAGGCGCTGGGTGGCGCAGCGGTCACCGACACGGGCACCGCCACGGACACGGTCACGGTCACCGACACGGACACGGTCCCGGTCACTGTCACCGACACGGACACCGACACGGACACGGGCACCGACACGGGCAGGCAGGACCCGCCCTGCCATAACGCGGGGGCTGGGTGCGCGGGTGGTCGGGGGGTGCTGGAGGTGAGCGACGAGCGCCGTCGGGCTCTGCCCGCGGCGCGAGGGGGGGCGCGGGGGGTTTCGCGGCGGTGGCGTGGGCGGGG
>JBBINC010000023.1:0-33130 GCA_037444085.1 Acidobacteriota bacterium
CCCCCCGGCGGCTGGCACGACGCAGTGCGCCAGGCGGCGCCGTCGGTGGTCAGCCAGGCGCTGCTGGCGGCGCCGGACAGGGCGTAGGCGGCGGCGCCCACTGCCGCCGCGGCGGGCGGGAAGCCGAGCAGCCGCACCACCCAGTACGTCGCGGCGAGGGCGAGGCCGACGGTGAGGGCGAGCAGCGCCGTCCAGCGCCAGCCCGGGCGCGCCAGGCAGGCGGCGGCGAGGGTGAGGGGCGTGCCGCCCTCGCGGGCGCTGGACAGCCAGCCGCCCCGGCCGCCGCCGATCCACGGGTTCCACAGCGCCGACGCGCGGGGCTCGCGGGCGATGGCGGCGAGGCGCGGGCCGAGCGACGTGCCGGCCTCAACGATGAGCGGCGAGGCCTGGGGGTGGGGTCCGAGCAGCGACCGCCACGGCGGCAGGGAGTGCAGCGCCGCCTCGGGAGCCAGCCGGCGCTCGAGAAACAGCGCCGGGTAGAACAGCGGCAGCAGCACGGCCAGGAGCAGGGCGGACAGGGCCGCGGGCGAGGGGCGCTGCATGCCGCCATTGTAGGTCCTCCGGCGTGCGGCATCGGCGCAAGCGCGCCATGCTACGCTTTGCCATGCTCGTTCCGCTCGAACAGGTTGCCCTCGCACGGTCCGGGGACAAGGGGGACGACTCCAACGTCGGCCTCATCGCCCGCACCCCGGCGATCTACGAGGTGCTGCGCACAGTGATCACCGAAGAGTGGGTGGCCGAACGCCTCGGCGCCATCGCCCGCGGCGGCGTACGCCGCTTCGCGGTGCCCAACGTGCTGGGCTTGAATTTCCTGCTGCGCGACTCGCTGGGCGGCGGCGGCACGGCGAGCCTGCTCACCGACGCCCAGGGCAAGACCCACGCCCAGGCGCTGCTGCGCTGTGAGGTGGACGTGCCGGAAGGGGTGGTTGCCTCTGTCGCTGGTTCCCTTGCTTGACCTGGAACAAGGGAGCGGCCGCGTCGTGCACGTGGCCCGTTCTCTTTTCTTCGCACTCGGGCGGACAGCGGTTCCGGGGTGTGGGGTGCTAGCATCCCGTGAATGGCATGGGAGCGTGTGGCAAGCGTGCTCGGTGGGACGAGGAGACTCCGGAGAAGTCCCGGGAGGCGCAAGAAGGGTTCGCGGCGATGACCCACGCGAGTGACTCCCCACGCAAGCCTGACGCTGTAGTCCTTGTGGTTGAAGATGATGAGCCCATTCGAGGGTCAATAGCGAAGATTCTGGATGACATGGGGCACGAGGCCATCGGGGCGGGGACAGCGGCGCGCGCTCTTGAAGTCGCTGAGCAGCGAGACATCGAGGTTGTCCTTCTTGATCTTGGACTCCCGGACATGGGCGGCCTGGATCTGTTGCCACGGCTTTTGCAGATCGACGAAAGCCTGGCGGTGGTGGTGGTCACGGGCGAGAGTTCGATCGCCACCGTCGTCGAGGCGATGAAGCTGGGGGCGCAAGGCTTTCTCGCGAAGCCGGTGACGGTGGCCGCGATCGAGGCGGCAGTGGCACAGGCGGTCCGCGAACACAGGCTGCGCCGGCATGCCGCCGTTTATCACGCGAGGGTTTCCTGCCAACAGGAGAACACCTCCCCTGACGAACTCGTCGGCTCCTCGGCGGCGATGCAGCGGGTTTTCGATCTGATTCTGAAAGTTGCGAGCACGGATACGGCGGTCGTCCTTACCGGCGAGTCAGGGACGGGCAAGGGGGTCGTTGCGCGGATGATCCACCGCTATTCACGGCGCGCGCACGGTCCATTTGTGGATGTAAGCTGCGCGGCCTTACCGGGGAACCTGCTGGAGTCGGAGGTCTTCGGCCACGAACGAGGCGCCTTCACCGACGCGAAGAGGACAAAGCCCGGACTCATGGAGGTCGCCCACGGTGGTACTCTCTTCCTGGACGAGGTGGGTGAACTCGACTGGCCAGCCCAGGCGAAGCTTCTCAAGGCGCTGGAGGAAGGGCGCTTTCGACGGGTCGGCGGGGTGCGGGACCTGCGCGCGGATGTGCGACTGGTGGTCGCCACCCATCGCGACCTTGCTGCGTTGGTGGGCGAGGGTCGCTTCCGCCACGACCTCTTCTTCCGGCTCAACGTCTTCGAAATCTCCTTGCCGCCACTTCGCGCTCGCGGCGAGGCAGACATCGTCCAATTGGCGAACCACTTTATTTATGCCCTGAACGCCCGCCTCGGCAAGCGTGTGCGCCGGTTGCGAGAGCCGGCGGTGCAGGCGCTCGTTCAGCATTCTTGGCCAGGAAACGTTCGTGAGCTTCGCAACGCCATCGAGCGGGCGATGATCCTGGTGTCGGGCGATGAGGTGGAGCTTCATCACTTGCCAGCCGATCTGTGGCAGCGGGGCGGCGTCACCGCGGCGGTGTCTTCTCAGCGGCTCGACGAGCTGGAAGCGTCGCATATCCGGGCCGTGGTGGCTGCCTGCCAGGGCAACTTGAAACTGGCCGCGCAGCGCCTGGGGGTGGCGCGCTCGACGCTGTACGCCAAGATGTCTCGCTTCGGCCTGCGCCCCGGCTGCCAGTAGACAGCCCCACCCGGCGAGTTGGGAGGCAGAGCTCGCCTCCCCGCCCGTGTACCCGTTTGGATTTCGGACACGGTGTTCGGTTCCCGTTCACAAGGCGCGGCGCGGCGCCGCGCGTCCGGCTCTTGGGAAAGCACGGAAGTGATTATTTTTTAATGGTTTCTCGCTCTCCTGCGAACGCCTCGGAGGGGTGGCATGGGGTGTGCTCTCTGGGCAGTCCGGGAGCGGTCGGGAAGGCCGGACCCCCAGGAGCAGAAAGGAGGGCGAACATGCTACCGAGAGCTCTGGTCGTGCTGGGGATTCTGATGGTGACCGCTTCTGCCGCGGCGGCTGGGTCGCTGGGGCGTGCGGAGCGGCCGGTGCCAGGGCAGTTCATCGTCGTGGTCGCGCGCCACGAGCCCGGCGATGGGGCTGCCGGACCGTCGGCCGATCGAGACGTGCGGGCGCGATTGGCGGAGATGGCGGATATGGGAGCGGTCGAGGTGGTGCGGACGTTTGACAACGTGTTCTCGGGGGCCGTCGTGCGGATGAGCGAGGAGCAGGCAGCGGCGATGGCCGCGCGAGGGGATGTGGTGAGCGTGGAAGAGGACGGTTACGTGACGGTGCAAGGAAGCCAGACGGACCCGCCGTCGTGGGGTCTGGATCGCATCGACCAGCGCCACCTCCCCTTTAACTTCACCTACTCGTTCCTGGCAACCGGGGCCGGAGTCCACGTGTACGTGGTCGATACGGGTATTCGTGCCACTCACGCCGATTTCCAGGGGCGGGTGGACATGCTGAACTCGTTTACAACCATCGCCGATGGTCGTGGGGCTGAGGATTGTCACGGGCACGGCACCATGGTCGCGGGCCTGATCGGCGGCGCGCTGTCCGGCGTGGCCAAAGGCGTTACCCTGCACCCGGTGAGGGTGCTGGATTGCAGCGGGAGTGGCACGATCTCTGACCTCGTGGCCGGTGTGGACTGGGTAACGGCGCGGCAAACCCCGCCACCCAAGCCGAAGGGGAAAACGCCTCCTCCACCCCCGCCTCCTCCCGCGGTGATCAACATGAGCCTTCGCAGTCTCGGTTCGGCAGCCATCGATGCCGCGATCCAGGGCGCGCTTGATGTCAATGTGACGGTCGTCGCAGCGGCCGGCAATGATGCCGGCGACGCCTGTGGGTACTCTCCGGGCCGCGTACCGGGAGTGCTGACTGTGGGTGCCAGCAACGATGCTGACAGCGTGTGGGTCTACTCCAACGCCGGGCCGTGTGTGAAGATTCTCGCGCCTGGCGTCCAGGTGTCAGCCCCAACCATCACTTCCGACTCGAGCTGGGGCTTCCTCACGGGAACCTCGGCGGCGGCGCCGCACGCGACCGGGACGGCAGCTCTGTATCTCGAAGCAATGCCCGCGGCCACGCCGCAGGAGGTGGCGAGCATGTTGACCTCCGATGCCACGGAGGGTGTGCTGCTGGCGGTTCCCTACCAGACTCCCAACCGACTGCTGTTCGTTGGCAACGCCGGCGCTGATCGCCCGCCGACGGCAGCGTTCACCCTTTCGTGCCGGAGTGGGCGGTGCAGTTTCGATGCGTCCACCTCGAGGGACGACAAGGGAATTGTCGCGTATGCCTGGGACTTCGGCGATGGCACTGGTGGCAGCGGGAAGACGGTTTCCCATCGCTTCCCCGTCGGCCCGACCTTTTTCGTTACCCTCACGGTCACCGACACGGTCGGTCAAGTGGGCACTGTCACGAAGACGGTGACGCCGTAAGGATTCCACCGCTTTCTTTGGGCTATCTCCGGGCGACCGCGCGATGGTGCGCGGTCGCCTCGGCTAGCCCGGCTTGCAGGCCCCGACGCCCCCGGCGGAGGCATGGATTCGCTTGTGGAGGGAGGGACTTCCGTGCTATGACGATCGAGTGAGCGCGTTGCAGGTCTTGCTCTTCGGGGGTTTGGAGCTGTGGGCGAATGGTCGCCGTCGGCGCGGCTTCGAATCCATCAAGACGGCGGCGGCATTCTCGTACCTGCTGCTCCACCGCGGGCGGTCGTTCAGTCGGGAGCACCTGGCTGCGCTGCTCTGGCCCGAGGCGGACGAACGGGCCGCGCGTGCCAACATCAGGCAAGCGCTGTACAACATCCGCACGACGATGCCGCGAGGCCGAGGGAATGACTGGGTTCTTGCCGATCGTGAGAGCGTTGAGTTCTCGTCCACGGCCGAGATCTGGGTGGATTGTGAGGTTTTCGAGGAGTTGGTCAACACCCGCGAGGGCGAAACAGCAAGTTCTCACGCGCTGGCGCGTGCCGCGGGGCTGTATCGGGGTGACCTCCTGGCCGGTCTGGGCGTCCGCGACAGCGAGCCTTTCGAGCAATGGCTCGGCACCGAGCAAGCGAGGTTCAGGCGTGCGGCGCTTGACGGTCTGCGACGGTTGGTGGCGATCTACGAACGGCGCGGCGAGTACCGGCTGGGCATACAGTACGCTTCGAAGCTCGTCGAGCTGGACCCGCTGTCAGAGGCCGGCCAGAGGGCGCTCATGCGGCTTCTTGACTTCGCCGGCGAGCGCAGCCGGGCCATGGTCCACTATCGGGACTTCGACGCGCTCCTGCGCCAAGAACTGGGAGTCGCCCCGCAGCAAGCGACGACTCGTTTGTTCGAGGAGATTGCGGCGAGGGGAGCGGTCAGCTCCCCACCGCGTGCAGGTGCCCTTTGTCGCCCAGTGGTGCCGTTTGTCGGGCGCCGCGCGGTGTGGGCCGAACTGGCTGAGTGTTGGCGTGTGGTCACCGGTGGAGCGAGCCAGATCACCTTGGTTGAAGGGGAGGACGGGGTCGGCAAGACGCGGCTGGTTCGATCGTTTCTGGACGATCTGAGCGCTCGGGAGCAGGTGACGATTGTGCCGGGTCGTTGTCCCTCCTATTGGCCGCATGAGCCTTACGGGCCACTCGGGGGCATGATCGAACAGCTCATGGCCCTGGCGCCCAGGGGGCGAGAGCCCTTCTTGCAGCAGATTTCTGAAGGTGGACGGGAGGCAATCTCGGCCCTGGTATCCGCTGGTGCGCACCGGCAAGCGATTGGGCAGGCGCACGTCCGTCGCGCGGACGCGGTGGCCCACGGACTGGCCGAAATCCTGCGCTGCTACGCCAATGGCCGTACGACAGGCTCAACCGGCCACCCC
The DNA here is from genome assembly GCA_037444085.1 of Acidobacteriota bacterium. Lineage (GTDB taxonomy): Bacteria > Acidobacteriota > Thermoanaerobaculia > Thermoanaerobaculales > Thermoanaerobaculaceae > CALEVZ01. The sequence goes on from JBBINC010000023.1 coordinate 5,683, forward strand.
ATCGTGCTGTTCGTCGATGACGCCGAGAACGCGGGTCCGTCGCTGTTGCGCCTGCTCAGGGACGCCATTCGCTTGGTCGGTCAGTCACCCGTCTGGGTCATCGCGGCCTGCAATCCAGTTGTCTACGCCGAGCCAACGTCAGGATTCGATGTGCTCTACTCCATCGCTGATTCGAGGCCTGTACGGATCCAGGTGAGGCGCCTCGCAGCGGAAGCAATCGAGGAGATTGCCAGGGGGCTCGTGGAAGACCGCGACGTGGATACCCTGTCCCGCGTTCTCTCTCGCTCCACCGATGGCCTGCCGCTGAACGTCGTCTTGCTCGTGAACACATTCTGGGATGAGGGGGTCTTGCAAACTGCCCCTCATCGGACCGGGTGCTGGCGACTGACGTCGGAGCAAGCGCTTCACGACATCGCGCTTCTGACCCCGCTCGAGCTTGTGCTACGGCGTCTGGCCAGCCTGCCGCCATCCGCGCGCCGCCTGGCGAGCCTTGCGGCCGTGGCGGTCGAGGGGTCTGACGCGCAGCTGCTTGCCCGGGCGGAGGGAGAAACACAAGAGGTGGTCGAGTCCGCCATCGAGGTTCTCATGGAGCGATGGTTCTTGCGCCAGACTCCCTCTCAGTGGGCCACTGACGGCCTACAGGCCGGCGCCTCCATGTGGGGAGCCGGCGCTCGCTGCCTCCGGCTCGACTTCGACCACCACCTGGTTCGTCGAGCCGTCCTGCACTCGCTGCAACCGAGCCGGCGGCGGGTTCTGCACGCGCTGCTGGCTGCCGCCATGCGCCAGCTTGAGGGAGCTTGGGAGGGAGCTCTCGCCTACCACTATGCCGGCGCCATGAACTGGTTGGATGCGGCGCAATTCGGATTGGCTTCGATCGACCGGGCGTTGGCGGCTGGCGCGGCCGAAGACGCCGCTCGCACGGTTCGCTTTGCTCGCCGATTGATGCGTTTGGCAGCGGACGGACAGGGCGGCTGTCTGACGTCAGACGAGTGGAAGGTCGTCGGGAAACGCCTGGAGGCTCTCGGCTCGACGTTGGCGGCGAGTCTCTCAGAGAGGTGATGGGCCCCAACAGGGTTGAATGGGAATCCTCAGCAGGTTCATTAATTACTGGAAAAAAAAGGATTGCGTTCTGACGCATGGCTGATGCATGGTTCGGATGATGACCGTTGGAGGAGTTCAGCCGGTGGCCGTGGGACGACGTGATGATGGGCCACAGCCGGATTCGCGGGCGCGGCCGGGCCCGTCGCTCCTGGTCCGGTGTTGGGTGGAGGAAGACGGCCGCGTGGGAGCGGCGATCCGCGGCACGGTTCGTAACCTTGCCTCCGGCGCGCTGACTCCCTTCGCGAATCCTGACAGTATTGGCCAGCAGATCGCGCTGGAACTTGGAATCGAGACACTCGAGCGGCTTCGTGCCGCGGGGCGTCCCCGAGGAGTGAAGCAGGCGGATTCGGCCGAGCCCCGCGCGGGCCGACCGGGTCGGGAAGGACACCGACAATGAGGAACACGAGAGTCGCGGTTGTCGTTTTTTCGCTGGTGAGTTTCTTGTGGTGCGTGGATGCATCGTCGCAGCAGACGGACTGTTCCGACCCAAACAACTACAACCTGCAGGAGTGCCAGTGCATGGAGGGTGCGCTGCCGAAGTATGCAGGTGCTAGCTGTACCGCAAATGACGTTCGCGTCGTACTCGTCGGCCGAGGAACCATCAACGACGGCTGCATGAACGCGAACGACACTGCCGATGTGATGCTGCGGGCAACGGTGAACTCTGGTGCGACGACGCGCTACGACATCGCATGGTTCATACCCCTCGTGTCCACGGGTACAGGAAGAACCGGGCGGTGTCAACCCGGCTACCTTGCCCCCGTAGCTGCCGTGGGCGGGACACACTTCCCGAAGAGCGGTGTCGGTCCTTATAAGAATAGCGACGGCAACGCCTGCGGCGAGATCCTCCAAGTGGATAACCCCACCTACTTGGATTATCAGTTCAACGTCAAACTGCCGTGCGCCCGCGTTGCCGGAGGCATGATATCGATTCCCCGCTGTGTGGTCTGGGACCAAAACGCGGGAGGTGCGTGCACCAACCTACTGCAAACTGGCGCGGACGCCGGCTTCAACGCCAAGTGCAACTGCGAAGGTGATACATCAACGGACATCCCGGGGCCGAACGTCACTTTCACCTGCACCATTCCTCCCAATGAAGACCCCGTGCTCGATCCGGGAGAGTCCATCACGAGAAAGATCGGCGTGCCGAATGTGGTCGCCGGTTGTACTCCCTCCGGCAGCCCCGAGCAGTTCCAGTGCGGAACCGCGGGGTTTTTCAAGGTTGTCGTGACCTTCCCCAGCACCTATGGCACACTCAGCGCCTCCGCCAACGGCACCGCGCCATATATCGACATTGCGGGGAACACCTTGGTGTGGATCTTCCGCAATCCACGGGGTTCGGCGTACGGCGTGTTGGGACCGACCGACGCCTATCCTCCCCCGCCAACCCCGGTGTATCCGGCGCCGGAACTTTCCTATACCTTCACGCGCAACACCGTGCCGTACGGTGGAACCCTTGCGTTCGTCACCAAGGTGTACTGGAGGGCAACCCCGCCTGACCTCACAAGTCCGTCCACGCGCATGGATCTCACCGGCTGGACGGAGCAGACATGCCTGGACTGCGGTTGCTCGACGCAGGTGACGACGACGCCCGTCACCCTCGCCTCGGTCTCGGCGGCGGAGGAGGGGGGAGGCGCTCGCGTCACCTGGACGACGGCGACCGAAGTGGGAACGATTGGCTTCAACGTGTACGGCGAAACCGCCGAGGGGTGGACCAGGTTGAACGACGATCTCATCCCGAATCGGGATGGCGATACGGTGGAGCTGCGCCGCTACGAGGCTCGCATCGACCTGCCTGCCGGTGTCCAGCGCCTGGCCATCGAAGACGTCGATATGCACGGTCGTGGCACGCGGCATGCGCCGATTACGGTGGGCGAAAGCGATGGCGTCGAGGTGAAGTCGCCGCTGATTCCCTGGGCGAATATCCGCGAGGAAAGCGGCGGACTGGACGCGGCGCGGCGCGCCGCTGCCGCCGAGGACTTCGCCACGGCGATGCGCGCGGCCGCTGCAGGGGGGTTGTTCGCCGCGAGGGCGACTGGCGCCGAGGCGAAGGCGCTTGTACCCATCGAGCTGGTGGTAGGCCGCAACGGGATCTACCGCGTGACCTACGAGGATCTGCTGGCGGCCGGGTTCGATCTCAAGGGCGTGCAGCCGCACCGCATCGGGATGACCGACCGGGATGGGCAAGTCGCCATACGCGTCGTGCCGAACAAAGTGTTCGGCCCCGGTTCCTTCGTGGAGTTCGTGGGCGCGGGCCTCGATACCCTCTACACCAAGGACAACATGTATCGCTTGCACGTGGATGCTCGCCAGCCACTGCGCATCGGCGAAGATGCGACGAAGCCTGCCGCTGTGCCGCCGCAGGAGTGGTACATGGAAACCAGCACGGTGGCCGAGAACAGGGAGTACGCATCGTTCAGCCCCACCGGGGATCCCTGGTACCAGAGCCGGCTGCGTACCGGCACGACGCTCAAGACGTGGGACTTCCCCGTGCAGTTGCAGCAATTGGCGGCGGTGGGACGCCCGGGCTCGTTGCGGGTGCACCTGTTCGGCGGGATCGATCCCCCCGGGAAACCCGATCACCATGTCCGGATCTGGTTCAACGGTGTTCTCCTCGCCGATACCTACGGCGACGGCCCCGACGAAATGGTGATCGAGGCCCCACTGCCGCGCGAGCTCATGCACGAGGGTGAAAACACCCTGACCATCGGACTGGTGGGCGATACCGGATATAGCAGCGATATCGTTCACCTGGAGGGGTACGCGGTGACGTACCCGCGCCAGGCGCACGCCAGAAACGGCTCGCTTCGCCTCGCCCTGACCGCTCCGCGCGTTGAAGTGAGTGGGTTCGACGTGTCCGAGGCGGTGGTGTACCGCCTCGGCACGGGCGGGTCCCCGGCGCTTCTTACCGGTGCTCAGATCATCAAGAGCGGCAATGCCTTCGCTGCTGCGTTTCCGGCCGAGGCGGGGGGGACCTTCGTGGTCTCGGCGGCGGACGCGCTGCTCAAGCCGGACCTTCGGCCAGGAAGGCCGGCTCAAGATCTCACGAGCTCGAAGGCCAGCTATCTGATCATCTCTCACCCCGACTTTCTCGACGGCCTGGGCCCACTGGTTGCACTCAGGGAAGCGAACGGTTTCGTCGTGAAGGTGGTGGATGTGGAGGACGTCTACAGCGCCTACTCTCATTCCATCTTCGATCCGGCAGCGTTGCGCCAGTACCTGGCTGTGGCAGCGGCCCAGATGGGGACAACCCACGTCCTGTTGGTGGGAGGTGACACTTACGACTACCACGACTATCTGAGTGTCGGGTCGCGCAGCTTCATACCTTCCCTGTATGTCGATACGAGTATGTACGCCCGCTTTGCGCCTTCAGACGCGGCGATGGCGGACGTGGACAGCGATGGGGTTCCAGACGTGGCGATCGGGCGGTTGCCCGTCCGCACCCGCGCCGAGCTTGACGAGGTGATCGCGAAGACCTTGCAATACGAGCGGCGAGATTACGGCACGACGTTGGTGCTCTCGGCCGACGTCAGCGATACCAACGCCAATGTGCCCTTCAAGCAAGCGAGCGAGGCGATGGCCGCGGGGTGGTCGTACGGCTGGACGACGACCCGTGCCTACCTGGACGAAACGCCGGTGGCCGACGCCCGCGCCGCCCTCATGGCGGGGATCAGCGCCGGCGCCGCGTTGACCTCGTTCGTTGGGCATTCGGGTCCGACGCGCTGGACCTACAAGGGGTTGTTCTCCACCGCCGACGTGCCTCTTCTTACCAACGATGGCCGCCCGACCGTGGCGGTTCAGTGGGGATGCTGGAACACCTACTACGTCAACCCTATCTCCGAATCCCTGGCGACCATGATGCTGCTGGCACCCGGGAAGGGGGCGGCGGCGATGCTCGGTGCGACGACGCTCACCCGCGACGTGGCAGAAAACGCCTTGGGGCGGTTGTTGCTGCCGCTGGTGGTGCAACCGGGTGTCACCGTCGGAGATGCTGTGGTCCGCGCCAAGCGCGAACTTGGTCGGACCCAGCCAGGCATGGTTGATGTGTTGTACGGGTGGAACCTGCTGGGCGATCCTGCGCTGGTGGTGGGGGAGTGAACGGAGTACGGGGCGGAGGGGAAGGCCAAGCCTCCTCCCCGTGCTCGTTGTGCCGCTGGGGGCGTTGCGGGACGGAGGGAAGATGAGCGGAATCGTGGTGATGGCCAATCGCGACGCCCGCCCGGTTGACCCCCTCGTTTTTGAGGCGATGTGTAAGCCGTTGGCCCATCGCGCGGTAAACGGGCAAACCGTACTCTCAGGGCCGAACTGGCGCTTGGCCTTTCAGAGCTGGTGGACCACCCCGGAGGAGGTGGGCGAGTTCCAGCCGCTGCAGGACCGCCGGATCGGCGTGTCCCTCGCTTTTGATGGACGGCTGGACAACCGGGCGGAACTGGCGACGGCGCTGGGGCTCGCCGGTGGTGACCGGCTTTCCGACGCGGCTCTTGCCCTGAAGGCGTATGAACGCTGGCGGGAAGCGTCGTTTGCGCAATTCGTTGGGCCTTTCGCGGTGGTGGTTGTGGAGGGGAACGGGGCGCGGGTTCTGTGCGCGCGGGATCAACTCGGCGAGCGCACGCTGGTGTATGCCCGGGTGGGTGAAACCCTCGTGGCAGCGTCGGAAGAGTGCGCCATTCTGGCGTGCCCAGGAGTCCGCGATCGCCTCAACGAGCGAACCGTCGCCCGCTACCTCGCGGTGCTGCCGCCAGGCGAAGGTGACACTTTTTTGGCGGATATCGCCGAACTGCCCCCTGCCCACATCCTGGTGTGGGACCAGGGGGGTGCGCACCTGCAGCGCTACTGGGAAGGGGATCTCTCGCCGTTGCAGGTGCGCTGCGAGGGGGAGGCGGTGGAGGAGTGGCGAGCGCTCTTGCGCCAAGCGGTGCGGGCGAGTCTGCGTTCGACCTCGCCGGTTGCCGTGCTGATGAGCGGCGGACTCGATTCCACCACGGTGGCGGCGGTGGCGGCGCAGGAAGGAGGGGATCGCGAGCGGCCGGTCGCGATCTCGTGGGTATTCGATGAGCTCCGCGGGGCGGATGAGCGGGCGTTCATGAGGCCGGTGGTCGAGCACTGCGGGCTGGATTGGATCCCGATTCTCGGGGACGAGAGGTGGCCTCTTTGCTCGGAGGTGGAATGGGGCGACAACCCGAACGGGCCGGGGGAGGCGCCCACCAGGGCGTTGTGGGTGGCAACGGCGGCGGCGATGAGGGAACGCAAGCGCACGGTGTTGCTCACCGGGGAGAGCGGGGATCACCTCTACTTTGGTTGGGAGTTCTGGCTCGCCGACCTGCTGCAGGCGCGACGCTTCGGCGCGGCAACGAGCAACCTCCTGCGAGCACTCCTGCTGGGGGTTGCCATCGATCGGCGGGAACTTCGGCGCCTGCGGACTGCGCTTGGAAGAGTCGTACGGCTGGGACAAGCGCGGGCTGACGGCCGGTTCACGCGCCCCTGGCTGACTCAGGAGGCCGCGTCGGTGGTCGGCGCGGTCTCGGGGCCATGGCAGCCTGATCGGCGCCGCGTCCGCCGGGAGGCGGGGCTTTTCGACCCCTGGAATCGGTGGGGGCTGGTCGAGGGTTATCGTTGCGGGCGTCGCTTGGGCCTCGACGTGCGGCGCCCATACCGCGACCTGCGTTTGGCCACATTTGCGGCCCGCCTCCCCAGCTACATGCTGGCGCGTGGAGGGTGGAGCAAGTGGATTGGTCGACGCGCTGGGGCGGATCTCTTGCCGGAGGCGGTGGCATGGAGGCGTTGGCGATCCTCGCATCTGCCCCTCGTGGCTCGCGGGCTGGTGGGCAGGGGCGAGGCGATGGCCGAGCGGCAGCTGGCGCAGGCGGGGGCGATGTGGTCGAGGTATGTGAGCGAGAGGGCTTTTCGCGCCGCTTTTCCACGTCGCCTGCAGCGCGGCGGGGACGGCGCCGAAACGGTTGTGGCGTGGCAGTGTGTGTGTCTGGAGCTGTGGCGGCAACGACGGGGATGGCGGCCTGCAGCGGCGGATGGCGCCGGGCTGGCCGAAGAGAGGGAGTGCGCATGAGAGATCGACAACGCGGCGAGACCAAGACTCCTGGCTTGCGCACGGAAACGCAGGCGCACGCGCATGAGCTGGCTGCGCCCTACGAATCGCCGCGGCTGCTTGTGCTGGGCGACCTGCGCAGCTTGACCCTGGGGGGACCTTCGGGTGTGGGGGATTCGCCTTCCCCGGGGACCCAGCTGGGTTAGCTGGGGAACACGTGGCTTGGCAGTGATCGGTGGAACGCGAGGGTCGGGGAGAGGGAAGGCAAGGAAGGGAGAGGTCTTTCTTGACGTCGAGCGAGGGTCCGGAGAGGCGGGGGAGGGTGAGCTCCAAGTGCCCCGGCGGGGCGGGCGAAGGCGCAGGCAAGGGCCCCCTCCTCGTCGTGGATTCGCGGTGGAAACAGCCAGGCGCTCCAGGGCGGAAAGACCGGAGATGGAAATCTCGACGGCCGCAGACGGGCACGCAGCAGCGGTGATTCGGCTGCCCCTTCCCTGTGGCGGCGATGTCATGCAAGTCGAGCATGACGGGGAGGGCTACCGCCTGCATGCACCGGGCAGCCGCTTCTGGTACGTGTCTCGGCAGGGCACAGTGACGGGGGACTCGCCTGAGGACCTCGCCAACGCCGCGGACCCGGCAGCCGACCCTCTTCGGCAGGGGCCGGTGGAGGTGCTGGCCCGTGCCGTGCGCGGTCAGTTCTGCCTGCACGCGTCGGCAATACTGGTGAACGAGACGGAGGTGGTGGCCTTCGTTGGCCCGTCGGGGGCCGGGAAGTCCACGCTCGCCAGATTGATCCATGAGCGCACCACTGGCGCATGGCAGCGGGTGGCCGACGATGTGCTGCCGGTTTGTGCCGATCGGTATCGCCCGCTGGTCGATGCCTCGTTTCCCCAGCCGCGGCTGCAGCCACACGAGCAGTTTCGCCACACTCCCGGCTCCGGCGCCCTCGTCCTGACGGGCATCTATCATCTGGACCAGGGTGCCGGAGATGGTCGGGTGAGTTCTCGGCGGCTACGTGGGGTGGAGGCGGTGGCCATCGTGGCCGGAAACACCATGGGCGCACGTCTTTTTGATCGAGCGTTACTTGAGGTCCACCTGGCCTTTTCCGCCACGCTGGCGGCGGCCGTCCCGGTGCATCAGCTCCGGTTTCCGCGGCGGCTTGATATCGCAGGTCCCATCATGGACTTGATCACGGCGCAGCTAGGGCACCTCCGGCCGGCCGGCGGGGGTCGAAAAGATGATCGCTGAGCTGGGCGAGACGACTCGCGTCAAGAGGGCGCAGGCGGTGCTGTCGCGGGAGATCCTCGACGAGGCAGTGCTGCTGGATCCGGTGGGCGGGCTATACTTCGGCGTCAACCCGACCGGTAGCGTGCTGTGGTCGGCGATGGCCGAGGCGATCACGCTTGCGGAGCTGGCGCGCCTGCTGGTGACGCGGTTCGGGATCTCGGACGCGCAGGCGTGGGGGGATGTGAGCCGATTCGTCGGCGAGCTGGAGCGGCATGGCCTGGTGGAGATCCTGGCACCGTAGGGCGAAGAAGGCACGGGAGCTGTCGCGGCGCGACTGGTGGGTGATCGCCCGGGCGCGCTTCTGGATGGCGGTGTCGTGGTTCGGCCTGCGCCTGACCGGCTTCGAGCGCACCCGCAGGATGCTGGCGGGGCGACCGCCGGCCGCCGGCCCGCGCGTCGAGATCACCAGCGAAGAGCTGCAGCGGCTGGTCTTCCTCGTCGGCGTCGCCGCCCGCGCCGGCTTCACCCGCCACACCTGCCTGCCCCGCAGCCTGGTGCTGCAGCGCATCCTGATTCACCGCGGTCTGCCCGCGGTGCTGCGCATCGGCGTGCGGCGGGAGGGCGGCCAGATCGCCGGGCACGCCTGGGTCGAGGTGGCCGGCCAGGCGGTGGGTGAACCGGAGGACGTCGAGGCGCGCTTCGTGCCGCTGCTCAAGGGGTGAGACGCGATGGACACGACGTTCGCCCGCCCGCAGGCCATGAAGGGCGGAGTGGCCGTCGACCCGAGTGCCGAGCAGGGGCCTCTCGTGAGCGACGGGCGATCAGGCGCCCCGGGGTCCCTCGGCCGCGAGGCGGCCTCGGGATGACGGTGGGTATGAGCCGTGACCCTCCGTCGACCCGAGTGCCGAGCAGGGGCCTCTCGTGAGCGACGGGCGATCAGGCGCCCCGGGGTCCCTCGGCCGCGAGGCAGCCTCGGGAGACGGCGAATGCGCACCCCCCCCACACCCCGTCACCCCGAGCGTAGCGAGGGGTCCCGTCGAATCCGGGGGGCCAGGAGATGCTACGGGCGGTCTCCTTCCGGTTCGGCGTAGATCTTCTCTTCGGCCAGATCGGCGCCGGGGGCGTCGGCCTCCACGTCACGGCCGCCACCCTTGCGAGCGAGGAAATCGCGGTAGAACTCGTGCTGGATGAGCAGGCTCATGATCTCGTTGGTGCCCGTCCAGATGGTAATGAGGCGGCAGTCGCGCAGCAGCCGTTCGACCGGATAGACGTTGGTGTAGCCGATGCCGCCGAGCATCTGCATGGCGTGGTTGATGATCGTCCACGCGGAGTCGGTGGCGAACTTCTTCGCCTCGGAGACCAGTCGTCGTACGGTACCGGGCTCCTCGCCCACGTCCACGGCGCGCGCCGCGCCGTGGTTGAGGGCGCGGGCGGCGTCCAGCAGCGTCAGGCTGTCGGCGAGCTTGAAGCTGACGCCCTGGAAGCGGCGGATCTTCTCGCCGAAGGCGTGACGGCGATCGGCGTAGCGGGCGGCGACTTCGATGGCGGCGCGGGCCATGCCGAGGGCGCCTCCGGCGGAGGTGAGGCGCTCGGGGATCATCATCTGGTGAAACACCTCGGTGCCGCGCCCGATCCCCGCCTCCCCGCCGAGCACGTTGGCCAGGGGGACGGGGGCGTCGCGGAAGACCAGCCGTCCGGTGCCGGAGCCGCGGTTGCCCATGAGCCCGTAGACGTGGTGCACCTCCACGCCAGGCCCGCGCTCCACCAGGAAGGCGGTCATGCTGCGCTTGGCGTCGCCGAGCCCCTCGACGCGGCCGTAGACCAGGATCAGGTCGGCGCCCTCGGCGCCGACCACGAAGCGCTTCTGGCCCGACAGGAAAAAGGTGTCGCCCTCGCGGCGCGCCACCGTGGTGGCGCCGAAGAAGTCGGAGCCGCCGCGGGGCTCGGTGAGCGCCTCGGCCACCGGCAGGGTGCCGGCCAGCATGGGCTTCAAGAAGCGTTCCTTCTGCTCGTCGGTGCCGAACACGTGGATGGCCTCGCCGACGATGGACACCAGCGACCACAGGCAGGGCAACGCCGTGCCCAGCACGCCGATCTCCTCAAGGGCAACCATCTCGGCGGTCCACGGCAGGTCCCGCCCGCCGCAGCGGCGATCGAAGCGCAAGCCGAGCAGGTGGCGCGCTCCGGCCTCGGCGAGGAACTCGCGGGGGAAGGGTGCTTTGTCGGCGTCCATGTCGAGCAGCAGCTGGCGCGGCACCCAGGCGGCCAGGTCGCGCATCTCCCGCTGTAGGGCGCGGGACGCCTCGGAGAGGGTCTTGGCGGTCAGCATGGAGGGCCTCCGGCCACCCCTCGAGGCTACTACGCCTGGGTCAGGCGGGGCAAGACCAACGCGTTTTTGCGCCTGATCGGGGATGGGGTATGCTCCGCGCCCAATGGCCCCAGCTGCGCATGTTCCGGATCGTCGCGGGCCGCTGCCGGCCTTCCTCGCCCTGGCAGATGGGGCGGTGTTCGAGGGTCTTGCCTCGGGCGCGGGCGAGGCGGCGGGCGAGGTGGTGTTCAACACCTCCATGTTCGGCTACCAGGAGATGCTCACCGACCCCTCCTACCGCGGCCAGATTCTGGTGTTGACCGCGCCGCACGTCGGCAACGTCGGGGTCAATCCCGACGACCGCGAGGGCGGGCGGATCTGGGCGGAGGGGCTGGTCATTCCCGACCTCGAGTTCGACCCCTCCAGCTGGCGCGCCGCAGGCTCGCTGCCGGCGTACCTCGAGGAGCATGGAGTGCCGTGCGCCTGGGGGTTCGATGCCCGCACCCTGGTGCTGCACCTGCGCCGCTGGGGCGCGCTGCCCGGGGTGCTGGTGTGTGGAGGCGAGGTGACGGCGGAGCGGGCGAGGGAGCTGGCGGCGCAGGCGCGGGGTACCGACGGCTGCGATCTCACCGGGGGTGTTGCTGCCGGCGCGATTTCCACCTGGGCCGAGGGATCCTGGCGCCCTCCCGGGACCCCCGGTGCCGGGCGAGCGGCGCGGGGACGCGTGGTGGTTCTGGACTGCGGCGTCAAACGGTCGATCCTGCGCCGCCTGGTGGATGCCGGGGCGGAGGTGCTGCTGGCGCCGCCTTCCCTCACCGCCGACGAGGTTGTGGCGCTGCAACCGGCCGGCGTGGTGCTTTCCAACGGGCCCGGGGATCCCGCGGCGGTGACCGGGACCATTGCCACGGTGCGGGGGCTGCTGGGTCGCCTGCCGCTGCTTGGTATCTGTCTCGGGCATCAGTTGTTGGCGCTGGCGCTGGGGGGGCGCACCTACAAGCTGCCGTTCGGGCACCACGGCGCCAACCACCCGGTGCGCCACGAGGACACGGGTGAGGTGTGGATCACCTCCCAGAACCACAACTACGCCGTCGACGCCGAGTCCCTGCCGGCCAGCGCCCGCGTCACCATGGTGAATCTCACGGATCACTCGGTGGAGGGGCTGGAGGCGGAGGGGCTGCGCGTCGAGGGGATCCAGTTCCACCCCGAGGCCGGGCCCGGTCCCCACGATGCCCTGGGGGTCTTCCAGCGATTCGTGAACGGTTGTCGGGAGTGGGGCCGCTGATGCCGCGCCGCGAGGAAGTTGCCAACGTCTGCATCATCGGCGCCGGACCGATCCGCATCGGCCAGGCGTGCGAATTCGACTACTCGGGGGTGCAGGGGGTGCAGGCGCTGCGCGAGGAGGGGGTGCGGGTGGTGCTGGTCAACTCCAACCCCGCCACCATCATGACCGATCCGGAGCGGGCCGATGCCACCTACGTCGAGCCGGTCACCGCCGACGTCGTGGCGGCGGTGCTCGAGCGCGAGGAGTGCGACGCCCTGCTGCCCACTCTGGGCGGGCAGACTGCCCTCAACGTGGCGATGGAGCTGGCCGAGCGGGGGGTGCTGGAGCGGCTGGGGGTGCGCCTGCTGGGGGCCTCGGTGGCCACCATCCGCACCGCCGAGGACCGCGAGCGCTTCCGCGAGGCGATGCGCCGAGCCGGGCTGCCGGTGCTGCCGTCGGTGACCGTGAGTTCTGCGGCCGGCGCGGATGAGGCCGCCGCGGTGGTCGGCTTCCCGGCCATCCTGCGGCCGTCGTTCACGCTGGGCGGCACCGGCGCCGCCATGGTCTACAACCGCGAGGAGTACGGCGCGGCGATCCGCACCGCCCTGGCCGCTTCGCCGGTGGGCGAGGTGCTGGTGGAGCGCTCGGTGGAGGGGTGGAAAGAGTTCGAGCTGGAGGTGATGCGCGACCGCGCCGACACGGTGGTGATCGTGTGCTCGATCGAGAATCTGGATGCCATGGGCGTGCACACCGGGGATTCGATCACCGTGGCGCCGGCCATGACCCTCACCGATCAGGAGTACCAGGTGCTGCGCAACGCCGCCGCCACCTGCCTGCGCACCGTCGGCGTGGAGACCGGCGGCGCCAACGTGCAGTTTGCCGTCCACCCCGACACCGGCGAGTGGGTGGTGATCGAGATGAACCCGCGGGTGTCGCGCTCCTCGGCGCTGGCCTCGAAGGCGACCGGCTTCCCCATCGCCCGCATCGCCGCCAAGCTGGCGCTGGGGTACCGGCTGGACGAACTCTCCAACGCCATCACCGGCTGCACCCCCGCGGCGTTCGAGCCGGCGCTGGACTACGTGGTGGTCAAGATGCCGCGTTTCGCCTTCGAGAAGTTCCCCGGGGCGCGCGACGTGTTGGGGACCTCGATGCAGTCGGTGGGCGAGGCGATGGCCATCGGCGCGACGTTCGAAGAGGCGCTGCAGAAGGCTGCCCGGGCGCTGGAGGCGGGGCGCGACGGCCTGCTTGCCCCACCGGGCATCGCCTCGCTGGATGACGACGGTTTGAAGGAACGGATCGCCGTGGCCAGCTCCCAGCGCCTGTGGGCGGTGGCCGAGGGGTTGCGCCGGGGGTGGCCGGTGGAGGCGGTGAGCGCTCTGTCGCGCTGGGACCCGTGGTTCGTGCGGCGCCTCGCCCGCCTGGTCGCCTTCGAACGCCAGTTGCCTGGGTGCGCGGGTGATCCGGAGCTGCTGCGGGCGGCCAAGCGGTTGGGGTTTTCGGATGCGGCGCTGGCGAGGCTGGGCGGTGCGGGAGAGGGTGAGGTCGAGCAGGCGCGGAAGCGGGCGGGGGTGGTGCGCCGCTACCGGCGGGTGGACACCTGCGCCGGGGAGTTCGCCGCCAGCACGCCGTACCTGTACGGCTCCTTCGGCACCCACGACGAGGTGCCGGAGGGGAAGGCCCCGGCCGTGGTCATCCTCGGTTCCGGGCCGGTGCGGATCGGCCAGGGCATCGAGTTCGACGCCTGCTGCGTGCAGGCCATCGCCGGGGTGCGGCAGGCGGGGCGCGAGGCGGTGATGCTCAACTGCAACCCCGAGACCGTCTCCACCGACTGGGATGCGGCCGACCGCCTCTACTTCGAGCCGCTGAGTCTCGAAGAGGTCCTGGACGTAGTGGAGCGGGAGCGGGCGGAGGGGGTGCTGGTGCAGCTGGGGGGGCAGACGCCGCTGTCGCTGGCGCGGCGGCTGGAGGCCCGTGGGGTGAGGATCCTGGGAACGCAGCCGGAGGCGATCCACCTGGCCGAGGACCGGCGGCGCTTCGCTGCGGTGCTGGAGCGCCTGGGGTTGCGCCAGCCGCCGGGTGAGACGGTGGTGACGCTGGACGAAGCGCGCGCCGCGGCGGGCCGGCTGGGCTACCCGCTGCTGGTGCGGCCATCGTACGTGCTCGGCGGCAGAGGGATGGAGGTGGTCTACCGGGAGGCCGAGCTGGAGGCCACCTGGCGGCGCGGCGTGGCGGCGGCGCCGGACCACCCGGTCCTCATGGACCGCTTTCTGGAACGGGCGGTGGAGATCGATGTGGATGCCCTGTCCGACGGCAGCGAGGTGGTCATCTGCGGGGTGCTGGAGCACATCGAGGAGGCGGGTGTGCACTCCGGCGACTCGTCGTGCGTGCTGCCGCCGGTGTCGCTGTCGCTGGAGGTGCTGGCCGAGGTCCGCCGCATCGCCCGCACGCTGGCCAGGGAACTGCATGTCGTCGGACTGCTCAACGTGCAGTTGGCGGTGCGGGACGGTGTCGTCCATGTGTTGGAGGCCAACCCCCGCGCTTCGCGAACCGTGCCGTTCATCTCCAAGGCAACGGGAGTCCCGTGGGCCGCGCTGGCGGCGCGGGTGTGCTGCGGCGAAAGCCTGGCGCGCCTGGGGGTGCGGGACGGCGTCCCTCTCGGCGTGGCGGTAAAGATGCCGGTGTTCCCGTTCGATCGCTTCGCCGGGGTCGACCCCGTGCTGGGTCCGGAGATGCGCTCGACCGGCGAGGTCATGGGAATGGCCGAGCGGTTCGGTGCCGCCTATGCCAGGGCTGCCCTGGCGGCCGATCTTCGCCTGCCCTGCAGGGGGAAGGTGTTCCTGTCGTTGGCCGACACCGACAAGCCCCGAGCCGTGGCGCTGGCCTCGCGCCTGCTGGAGTTGGGGTTTGCTCTTGTGGCCACCAGGGGCACGGCGTATGTGGGCGCAGCGGCGGGCCTCCCGGTGGGGGTAGTGAACAAGGTGTCCGAGGGGCGGCCGCACGTCGTGGACGCGATGATCAACGGCGACATCGCCATGGTCGTCAATACAGCAAGCGGCTCGCGCGCTCGCCGGGACGGGGTGGCGATCCGGCGCGGCGCCCTGGAGCATCGCATCCCGTACATCGCCACGGTGGCGGGAGGATTCGCCGCGGCGGAGGCGATCGCCCTGCTGCAAGGTGGTGCTTTCGCGCCGCGATCGTTGCAGGATTGGGCCTCGACGCGCTAGCATGCCAGGCGTTTTTCGCGGCGGCGGGAGTCCTCGACTCCTGTCCGCTCTCGGCAGGCGCCGGAGGGGATCATGAGCAAGACCATGGAACACGAGTGGGCAATCGAGTTGCCGGCAACTTCTCCCGATGAGATCCTGACCGCGTTGGCGGCCCGCGATCGCGTGTTTGGCCAGAGCATCACCCTGGAGCCGGAGGAGGATGAGGCCAAGGCCGTCGAGGTGTGGCTCGGCACCGCCGACGCGCTCGACGGAGGGACGTTCCACCTGGCAGTTTATGCGGATCTCGAAGGCCCCGAGGAGTATCTGGAAGCCGCCGTGGAAGCGGTCGAGGAGGTGGTTCACGAGCTCGTCGAGGCGGCCACGCAGGATGTCGCCGGTGCTCTCCTCCTGGCGCGCCGGCCGGCGGACGAAATCGAGTTTCGCGCCGTCGAGGAGGCGGACGAGCGCCCTCAGATCATCATTCCAGAGTGGCTTGCGCCGGTGGAGGAGCTGGATCTGCCGTGGTCGTTCCGGACGTACACCAAGAACGGGGATGCCTGGCCGGATGATGCCGTCCTCGCCGAGCATGCCCGCGTCGCCATCGTGCCCCTCGGCGACGAATTGCTGCTCTATTCACTTCCTGCCGTTCCCGATGACGACGAGGAAGAGGCCTCATAGTCGCCAAGTGGGAGTGCGACCTTTCAGGCGCCGAGTCGCAACCGCCCGGGCGTCGAGAGTTGCCGCGGCTGCGGCCTGGGCGGCGCTGGCCCTCGGCCTTCCTGGCCGCTGCTTCGGCGAGGAGGGACGGATGGCTGACGCGCTGGGTCCGCTCACGCTCCGCGCGCACTCTCCGGCCACCATCTTGCGTCTGTCGCCGACGCCCGAAGCGCCGATGCTCGCCGCTCCCGGTACCTGGCGGATCGCCGAACTGGTGAGCTGGACCAACTACTTCGACTATGACCCGGACCGCTACATCATCGATGCTGAGGCGGTGCGGTTCGCGACCCGCCTCGCCTACGGGGCGAACGAGCGCCTCGAGCTGGGGCTCGAACTGCCGTTCTCGCACCGCGGCGGCGGCGTGCTCGACGCCCGCATCGAGCAGTTTCACCGGGCCTTCAGCCTGTCCAACGGGCAGCGCGAGACGCAGCCGCGCAACCAGTACCGCGTGTGGGTCAAGGGCGCGGATGGACAGCCCGACTTCGAGCTTCGTGACGGACATGCCGGGTGGGGCGGCGAGGACCTCGTCGCCAGCGCCCGCTTCTGCCTGATGGGGTGTACGGGGTCGGGGGTCTCGTTGATCGCAGCGGCGCTGGTCAAGCTGCCCTCGGTCAGGCCCGTGACCCTCTACTCCACCGGTGGACTGGACACCGGGGCGAGCCTGAGTGCCGCCAGGGGAATCGGTCGCTTGACCATCTACGGCATGGCGGCGGCGATGCGCTACGGCGAGACGTCAGAGATCCCGCTGGCGCTCAATCGCTGGCAGTACTCGGCCCTCGCCGCAGTGGAGTACCGCGCGACGCCCAAGACCTCGCTCCTCCTGCAACTGCTCGGAACTTCCCCGACGGCGAAGGACTTCGGGGATTTCGGACGATGGAGCTACGAGGCAGCCTTCGGTTTCAAGCGCCGGCTCTGGCAAACCTGGTTCGTCGAGTTCGGCGTCCTCGAGAACCTGCTCTTCTACGACAACAGCCCGGACGTTGGGCTGCACCTCGGCCTCACCTGGAGGCAGCGCCCACCTGCCGCGCCGGCGCGCTAGGCGCGAGCCACGTCCGCCCGCCAGGCCGCCCGGGCGGGCGAGGGCTTGCGATACCTCCTGGTTCGCAAGGGGCAGCTCGAAGTGGTGCCGGAGAAGGGATTCGAACCCTTACGCCCGCGCGGGGCAGAGGATTTTAAGTCCTCGGCGTCTACCGTTCCGCCACTCCGGCGCTGATCGGTAGTGTAGTCGGCGCCTCCGATGCGGGCGGCGCTTGATCGTGCCGCTCGCCTCACGCGTGCAGGATGGCGGCGACGTCGGAGACTTGGGTCAGCGCCTCGGCCGCCGGGCCGTCGATGACCTCGACATGGCCGCCGTGCTCCAAGACCAGGTTGGACATGCGGTCCACCATCCGCCGCTCCCTTTCCAGCGGGCCTCTGCACAGGGGGCACTGGGCATCGGTGGCCGGCGCGAGCGCGTTGCATGAGTTGCAGTAACCGCCGTCGAGGACGAGTCCCTGCCGGTAGACGAGCTTCCACACCCGTCCCTGGTTGATCGCGGCCAGCGTGGCGGGCAGACCGGCCACGCCTCGGCCCCCCTTGCGAACCTCCTTCAGCAGGTCGCGGACGGTCTCCAGTTCGGCGGCGCGCTCGAGCCTTGCTTGCACTTCGGTGGTGCGGGCGAGGATCTCATCGAGCGAGGCGGTGAGGGGAATGGGGAGCACCTCGACGAGGCGTCCCCGCAGGCGCTTGGGCAGGGCGCGGGAGAGTTCCGCGGCAGCCTCGACGGCGCCGCCGATGATCAGGCGGTCGACCTCGAGCTGGTCAAGCAGGCGGGACATTTCGCTGGCGACGGTGCGGGCGTGGGCGGCAAGATCCTCAGTTTGCCGGCGCTCGGCGCGCGGTTTCGAGAGGATCTTGTCCGAGGCCGGCGACGGGGCCGGCACGGGAGCTGCTGCAATCAGGTCCCTGTGCTCCTCGATCTCGCCCAGGACGATGGTCAGCAGGCGGGCGCGCTTCGCATCGACGAGGACGACTCCGAAACGCTCGTGCTCGTCGAGCGCCTCGAGCAGAGGCCGCAGGAACGCACCGTTCCGCCAAAAGACGCCGGGAGGCAGAGAGATGCGCAGGAGGTGGCGGAACGTCACGCCGAGGTTGCGGTGACGCGCCATGACCAGCGTCTTGCCGCTGGGTTCGACACCCTTGATGCTCTCCTCGACATCGGCGCAGGTGGCAGCCAGTTCCTCGTCGCCGGCGTGCTCGGCGCGCAGCTGCCGCAGGAGATCCTTCAGGCGCGTCTCGAACTGGCGCTTCCGGTTGGCGGCGTTGGTCTGGTCGATGTCCAGATACATGGTGAGGGTCTTGCCGGGTGCCTGCGAGAGCTGCTGCAGCTGATCAATGTCGCGATGACGGATCATCACCACCTCCGGGTTCTACTCCAGTATAAAGGACGGAGCACGCCCCGCCAGCGCCGCCAGGGCGATGCCGGCGGCGACGGCGACGTTGAGCGATTCGACTCCCCCTTGCAGCGGAATGGTCAGCGTCGCGTCGCAGGCGTTGATGATCGCCGGGTCCAGCCCTGACCCTTCGTTGCCCAGCACCAGCAGGAGCGGCAGAAAGGCGCGCCACGACGACAGGAGGGTACCGCCGGCACCCACCAACGCGGCAATCTGTCCGTGCCGGGCGCGGGTTGCCGTGGCAAAGGTGGCGAAATCGGCCTCGCTGGCAACTGGAAAGAGCAGTGCTTGTCCGGCCGACGCCCGGATCGCGCGGGGCGAAAATGGGTCGGCGCAGCCTGGCGAGCACGCCACCCCTGCGGCGCCTAGGGCTGACGCACAGCGTACGATCGCGCCGACGTTGGCGGGGTCTTGGACACGGTCGAGGTAGACCACGACGCCGTCGAGGGGGATGGGTCGCGTCGTGACCGGGAAGACCGCCAGGATTCCCTGGGGGTGGCGGGACGGGGCGAGCTTCTCCATGACGTCGTCGCCCACGATGAACACGCGCCCGGCCGCCGCCAGCGCCGCCAGCGGCGCCCACTGCGCCAGCAGGGGCAGGCGGGCGTTGGTCAGCAACACCAGCTCCGGAACGACGCCGGCCCCGGTGAGGTCGAGAACGAGCTTGCCTCCGTCGGCGACGGCGGCGCCGGGTCGGCCCCGCCGGATCATGTCGCGGACCTCGGCGAGGCGGGGGTTGTGTTTGCCCAGCACCGGAACAGCGGCTAGCGCCGGCGCCCTCATGGACGGCCGCCGCTTTCGGCTGACGCCGCGTCACGGCTTGAGCCCGTGGCCATGGAAGAAATCATACCCCCTCTTTGCAGCACCCTCGCGGGCGGCGTACCGACGCTTGCGGGGGGCGACTGGCTGTGTCCGCTTGCTCCCCACTGCCCATCGTGACACAATACCGAGAGAATGGACGCGGTCAGCGCTTGGTCTCGCATCCTCGGTGTTCGCAGGGAGGAGCGAGTAGCTGGTTCGCTCGCGCTGCTGCCGCCGTTGCTGCTGTTGGAGGCGGCAGAGCGAAACGGCCAGGATTGCCGGTTGACGATGAGGGATCCCGGCGGCGGCAACCTTCTTATTGTCCTCTTCCGCGGTGGCCGGCCGACGATGGTTTTCTCTCCCGGCGACGGACGGTCGCTGGGTGAGCTCCTACTTGACGCAGGGCTGATCGACCGCGGGGTACTGACGGAGTTGCTGCAGTCCCGGGCGGTGGCGCGGGGTCCGCTGGAACGGCTCCTGCGCGAGCGTACCGGCCTGGGCGATGAGGAGTTGCAGCGGTTTTTCGATTTTCAGGCACGGGCGCGGTTGCTTGAAGCGCTGGCGTGGCGGGCCGGCAGTTTCGAGCTTGAGCGTTACACCGGCGATGAGGAGTCCGAGTTCAGCCTTCGCCTTCCGAGTTTCGCCACCCTGGCGATACGGGCACAGGCCCGGGCCAACGCCCTTGCCGAGTTGCTGCCGACTCTGCCGGCGCCGCCCGAGCACCTCGTCGTGCGACGCCGTCACGCCGCGGTGACCCCGGAGGATGACATTCAGGCGGCGGTGCTGGTAGCGCTTGCCGAGCCCCGGCTGATGCCGCAGCTGGCGGCGCGCTTGCTCCTTGATGACGACCTGGTGCTGCAGGCGACGGCGGCGTTGGCCCGGGCCGGCGGGGTGGTGCTGCAGCCGCGCGCCGCCGCCGTCCCCGCCGAGTCCGGGATGCCGGCGGGGGCTGGCCTCTTTTCGGGCGAGCTGTTGAAGGGCGCGGTGCGCCGCCTGCGCGGTGGTGACGGCCTCGGCGTCTCGGCTTTGTGGGTGCTCATGGTGGGAGAGGTGAGCGGCATGGCCCGGGGGGTCGTCACGCGGTTGGGCGGGAGTGCGACCCGCGAACCCATGAACGACACGCTGTCCGCAACGACGGTGGCCCGGGCCAGGATACCGGTGGCTCCGGGCGCCATGCTGTGCGCCGTGGCGGTGGAGCCGGAGTCGCTCTCGCGGGGCGCCATCGATCCCTTGCTGTCGCGCTTTGACGTCCTCTGCGTCGTTCGCGGCGAGGGGGCTACTCCTCGGTTTGATTCGCTGCTGGACCAGCTGCCACCCGCCGGTGGGCCGTTGGTGGTGGGCCTGGATCTGGGCGGCCGCGCCCGACGGTGGCCGGCGCGGCTGCGCGGCGGGCTGAGACTTGAGGATCTGGCGCAGAAGAAACCTCGCGAGCTGGCAGACCTGCTCATCGAACTGGTGTATGGAGCTGCATCCCAGGCTTGACGCGGTTTTCGAGTACAATATCGCCACGTTACTCGTTGCGCCCGAGGCAATGCTGCACGGGCCGGCAAGGAGAGGGGACATGGTGCGACGAACGGTGATCACAGGCGCACTCCTGTGTGCGGTGGTGAGTCCGCCGCTGGCCTGGGCGCAGGCCGCCGATCCCCGGACGGCCGGGGGGCAGCTGCAGGTGTGCGGCGGTGCTGCCAACTGGCAGCGGGTTGGATACCTCGAGTTCGAGGTGCGCATTGAGACTGAGCAGGGTGTATCGGGTCCGTGGCTGTATCGCTGGGCCCGCCGAGAGGGTTTCATGCGCATGACCGGGCGCGCCGCAGACGGTGTCCTGGTGGATATCGCCGTGGAGCTGAACTCGCGAACCGGCGGAGGGTGGAAGGGCGGTACCCAGCTCACCGGCACGGCCCTCGCCGAGACGGTCACGTGGGTGTTGTCGCGTTTCGCGGAAGACGTGCTGTGGCTGACCTTCCCTCTCGAGTGGGGGGCTGCCGGAGTCAGTGTGCGTGCCCTGCCGGACGACATCGGCGAGGACGGCGTTGTTCGCCCTGCGGCGGAGATTCGCTCGGGCATGGGAACCTGGACCTGCGTTCTTGATCGGGAGACCGGCCGGATCGTCGAAACGACGTTCAGCCGGCCCGGGGCAGCCAGCTACACGGCGCTCTGGGACGACTGGCAGGACCACGCCGGAGTGCTCTTCGCAGGCAGACGCAGGGTCGTCGAGACCGGTGAAACCATCATCCTTGCCGTCAAGCAGGCGCTGCCGCAGACCCCGGCGACGGCGTTCTAGAGAAAGTGGTGGCGCCGGCTGCGAGAGCGCGTGAAGACTGCACACGCTCGAAGCGCGACTCGCCGCAAGGTGAAGCGCGGAAGGGGGTGAGGTGCGCGACTTCACGTCGCGGACGAGGGGAGGGCGAACGCCCTCCTCTTGGAAGATGTCGGAGTTTGTGAGCGATTCTCACAGGCTTTGAGCCTCGGGGAGGCATGACGATTTCTTGCAGCGGGGAGCTGACGCCCCTGTGGATCGAGCACGTTGACGACGTCGTCGTCCTGAGCCAGCGTGCCCGCAGCGCCGCGGTGATTGCGGTCGATACCGAAGCCGACTCGTTTCACTCCTATCACCACAAGCTCTGTCTGGTGCAGGTTTCCGTCCGGGGCGTGCATGCGCTCCTCGATCCCTTCCGGCTGGGGATACGGGGACTTGCCCCGCTGGTCGAGGTGCTGCAGGACCGCCGATGTCTGAAGGTCCTGCACGGCGCCGACTACGACCTGCGCACCCTGGACCGCGACCTCGCCGCAGGGGTTTGCGGCCTCGCCGACACACAAATCGCGGCGCAGCTGCTGGGCGAGCGACACACCGGCCTGGCGCACCTGCTGGAGAAGGAGCTCGAGGTTCGAGTGAACAAGGACCTGCAGCGGGCGGACTGGTCAATCCGGCCGCTCTCCGCCGCCCACCGCTCCTACGCGGCGGCCGACACAGCCTATCTCGAGGCGCTGCTGGAGCGACTGCGAGCGCGCCTGCGGGTGTTGGGGCGGTTGTCCTGGTGGGAGGAGGAGTGCCGAGCCCTCGAGGAGGTCCGCTACGAGCCCCCTCGCACCGACACCTTCGCCTTCGAACGGATCAAGGGGGCCAGGGCCCTGCAGGACGAGGCACGGGATCGTCTGGCGGCCCTGCACCAGTGGCGAGAAGGGGTCGCGGCCGCCGCCGACGTCGCCCCGTTCAAGGTGATGACCGCAGACGCGATGCTCCGCCTCGCCCGGGAGGCCCCCGAGGACTTCGCGGCGCTGGCCAAGGTGCCGGGCGTGGGACGCGCCGCCGTGCGCCGGCACGGCTCTGCGCTGCTGAATCTGCTGCGCCAGGCGCCTCCGGCGCCGGAGCGGGTAAGGGTGGCGCGCCCACTGGTCGATCGGGTATTCGAGGCGAGAGTCAAGGCGGCACGCGCCGCGCGCGATGAGCGCGCGCGGGAGCTCGATCTGGAGCCCGGCGTCCTGGCGCCGCGGGAGCGGCTCGAGGAGGTGGTGCGGGTCTTGCCGGCGGATGTCGACGCGCTGGCCCAGGCCCTTGGGCGGCGCTGGCGGGCGGTGGCGCTCTCCCAGGCTCTGCTCCGCCTTACCTCGGGGTGGCGCGCCGATTCCACCTCCCGGCAATGACGTCGCGGCGCGATGAGGCCATCGTGCTGGCGCGCGCACCGCTGCGCGAGCGCGACCTCCTCGTGGTGCTGCTGACGCGCCAGGAGGGGCTGCAACGGGCGGTCGCCCGGCGGGCCCGTGGAGGCACGCGCGGGCGTGTGGGCGCCGTCCTGGAGCCGCTCAACAGGTGTCGCGTGAGCCTCTTTCAGCGCGCAGGTGCGGAGCTGGCCACCCTCGACGAGGCAGCGCTGGTCCGGTCGTCGTTTGTGCTGGCCCGATCGCCGGCGGCGTGGGCGGCCGGCCAGGTGGTGGCCGAGCTGGCCACCCTCTTCTGTCCCGAGGGGCAGCGTAGGGAGGCGTCGTTTCGGCTCGTCGACCGCTGCCTCGAGCACCTGTTGGGGGAGGGCGACCCTCGTATCGTCGTGGCCTACGCCGAGCTGTGGCTTCTCCGGCTGAGCGGTGTGCTCCCCGACCTGGCGCGCTGCGCGGGGTGCGGCCGGTCGCTGGGCGCCGGACCGTGGGGCTGGGATGCGGCGGCGGGGCATCTCTTCTGCAGCGATCACGCCAGCCGGGGATCACCCAAACTACTGCCTGCTGCCGCCGCGACGTGGGTGGCGCAGGCGAGCCGAGTCAGTCTGGAGCGCCTTGGGATCGCGCCGCCACCCGCGGCTGCGGCGTGGCTGCGCGGGCTTTCCGAGGGGTTCACTGAGCGCGAGTTGCGCTCGCGGGCGTTCTTCGAGCAGGCGCTGGCGGCCGTGCAGCCCGGTAGGAGGGGGGCCGACGGCCCCCGCTCCTCCCCTGACTCCTGATCACATCGGAACGGCCTTGTGCCCGTACGCGATGACGCCCGCCTCGCCGTCCTCCTGGATGCGGCGGAACTCCAGCTGCACCGGCATGCCGATCTCCGGTTGCTGATCGACCAGGTCGGTGAGCTCGCAGGTCAGTGCACCCCCTCCCTCCAGAGCCACGACAGCCAGGATGTAGGGAACCTGATGCTTGAACGCCGAGCCGGCGACGTGGATGATCGTGAAGGTCTTCACTGTGCCGCGAGACGCAAGCCGGTGCGCAACGAATTCGCGGGAGCCGCAGGCCGGGCACACCAGACGGCGGGGGTAGACGATCTCGCCGCAGGCGTGGCAGCGGGCGGCGTCGAGGCGGTAGCGGGCCGGGTACTCGCGGGTGAGGCGGGCGGGAGTCGGTGTGGTCATGAGAGCACCTCCAGGATGTGTACGACGCTCGAAGCGCCGGTTCCGCCCATGTTCTGCGCCAGGCCGACACGCGCCCCGGCAACCTGGCGGGCCCCGGCCTCGCCGCGCAGCTGCAGGGTCAGCTCGACGGCCTGGGCAACGCCGGTGGCTCCCACCGGATGTCCCTTGGCCTTCAGCCCGCCGGACGGGTTCACCGGGATACGCCCGCCCAGGGCGGTCTCGCCCGCTTCCGTGGCCGGGCCGCCACGGCCCGTGGGCACGAGGCCCAGCGCCTCGATGATCATGATCTCGGCGATGGTGAAGCAGTCGTGCACCTCGGCGACGTGCACGTCCTGCGGGGTGATGCTGGCCATGGCGCACGCCTTCTGGGCCGCCACGGTGACTGCGTTCAGGGCGGCGAGATCGGCGCGGTTGTGCAGCGCCATGCGGTCGGTCGCCAGGCCAACCCCGGCGATGCGCACCGCTGGCCGGCCCTTGCCCAGCCGGTGCGCCGTTTCCACGTCGGCCAGGA
The DNA here is from genome assembly GCA_037444085.1 of Acidobacteriota bacterium. GTDB lineage: Bacteria > Acidobacteriota > Thermoanaerobaculia > Thermoanaerobaculales > Thermoanaerobaculaceae > CALEVZ01. The sequence goes on from JBBINC010000023.1 coordinate 30,113, forward strand.
CTACGGCCGCAGCGCCGTCGGTGATGGGCGAGCACCCCAGAACGGTGAGGGGATCGGCCACCATGGTGGCGTTCAGCACGTCCTCCACGGTGACCGCGCGGCGGTACTGAGCGTGTGGGTTGTTGAGGCCGTTGGCGTGGTTCTTCACCGCCACCATGGCGAGCTGCTCCCTGGTCGTGCCGTAGGCGGCCATGTGGGCTCTCGCCATCATCGCGTACAGCCCCGGGAAGGTGGCGCCCGGGAACACCTCCCATTCCTGATCGGCGGCGGTGGCCAGGGCGGCGGTCGCCTCGTCGCCCGAGCAATCGGTCATCTTCTCGACGCCGGTGACCAGCACCACGTCAGAGACGCCCGCGGCGACCTCGAGAAAGCCGCTGCGCAGCGCCACGCCACCGGAGGCGCACGCCGACTCGACGCGCGTCGCCGGAATGCCGGCCATACCCAGTTCGTCGGCGAGCAGCGCGCCGAGGTGCTCCTGGCCGACGAAAAGCCCGCCCGACATGCAGCCCACGGTCATGGCGTCAACCCTGTCCACGCCCGCGTCGGCCAGGGCGGCGAGGGCGGCCTGCGTCCAGATCGTTCGCAAAGAGAGATCCCACGACTCTCCCCAGTCGTTCATTCCTACGCCGATGATGCAGACGTCTCGCATGCTCTCTGCCCCCCTCATTCGCCCCTGCGGATCTTGCCGCAGAGCTTGGCGTACGTACCGTAGTCAACGTAGAGCTTGCGCTCGTCGAGCTGGGCTCGCGTCGCGGGGGCCAGCGCCTGGACCTCGCTGATCTTCTCGGTGACGGTCCAGACGAAGCCGTCGGACCCGGAGCCCGAGCCATAGGAGACCATGAGGATGCGGTCGCCGGGCCTGGCGACGTCGAGGATGGCCGTCAGTCCCATGGGCGAAGCCCCGGAGTAGGTGTTGCCCAGCCACGGCGACAGCCATCCGACCATCATTTGCTGTCTGGAAAAGCCCAACTCCTTGCCGACGCGCATGGGGAACTTGCCGTTGGGTTGGTGGAACACCGCGAAGGCGAAATCCTGCGGAGCGGCGTTGACCTTGGCCATGAGCGCCAGAGCCGCCCCCTTGGTGTGCTTGAAGTAGGCCGGCTCACCGGTGAATCGGCCGGCGTGCCTGGGGTAGTGCATGTACTCGCGCCGCCAGAAATCGGGCGTATCGGTCATGAACGAGGTTTGCGCGTCGAGAGTGGCCACGAGGTTGTCGCGACCGAAGATGAAGGCCGCCGCCCCGGCCGCCGTGGAGTATTCGAGGGCGTCGCCGGGGGCGCCCTGGGAGGTGTCGGCGCCGATGGCCAGCGCGTAGTCCACCTCGCCAGAGCGCACCAGGGCGCTGGCGATGAACATCCCCTCGCTTCCCGCCTTGCAGGCAAACTCCAGGTCGGCGCAGTGCACGTCCGGCGTGGCCCCGATGGCCTCGGCAACGACCGTCCCCGAAGGCTTCACGGCGTACGGGTGCGACTCGGAGCCGATATAGACAGCACCGATTCGCACGGGGTCGATCCCGGCGCGCCGCAGGGCGCGACGGGCCGCGGTGGTAGACATGGTGATGGTGTCCTCATCCCGTGCCGGCACCGACTTTTCGTGTAGCTCGAGGCCGCGCTCGAACGCAGCCGCGTCGGCGCCCCAGACCTTGGCGATTTCGCCCAGGCGAATCCGCCGCCGGGGGATGTAGGACCCGTACCCGACGATGCCCACTGTCATTGCTTCCCTCCTTTTTCACCGGAGTCCGGGACTGGACGCCGATGCGCCCGGGTGGACGAGCAGGCCGAGCTTAGCAGCGCGTGAATGAATGAACAAGGGCGTCAGGCGCCGCGCGCTTGCCAGGGTGCCAGCGAACCGGAGGTGCGGTGTCAGGGGATGGTGGTACTGGCGAGGAGACAGCGCTCCATGCCGGACACCGGATGGCGGGTCATCCACTGAGCCGCCGCCAGGCAGCGCCCCCCGGCCTCCAGCAGGTGCTCCACCGCGGTCTCGAAGACGCCGGGCACGAGAACCTCAACCCCGTCCTCGGCGTCCTCGCAGGCGAGCTGGAGTGCCCAGCCCAGCGCGGCCATGGCCGCGTCCGAGGTGGTCGCCGCCCCCGGCCCGCACTGCCCGCGCCCGCCGTAGGCGTAGGCGGCAACGCGGTTGGCATCCCGCACCATGGCGACGCGAAGCCCCCGCCCGGCGATCCAGTACTCGTGGTCCATGGGGCGGGAAAGGCCGCGGCAGAGGCGGTCGATGCGCTCCGTGTCCGCCCGGCCGGTGTGCCGGCGCAGGTCCTGTTCGGTGCTCACGAATCCCGGCAGAAGGCGGGCAAGACCGCTGCCCAGCGTCGAGGCGGCGCTGGCGGCGAGCCGGATGCGGTACACGGGAAAGCGGGGACGCAGACCGAAGCGGAAGAGCACGCCTTCGACGAGTGCTCCGGTGAGAACCAGGCTGCAGGCCTCCGAGGCGCCCGCGCGCTCGCCGTAGGCCAGGGCGCGGCGCACCAGGTGGGCTGCAACCAGGCCCTCGTCGAACTCGGGGAGCAGCCACAGTCCGGTGAGCGTGAGGGTGCGGGAACGCACGAAGGCGGTGCAAAACCCGGCCACGGTGTCGTCGACGGTGGCGACGAGAAAGCCGTCGCCGTCGTGATGGGCGAGGTGGGCAAGGTCGAGAGAGAGGTCCGAGGGGCGGCGCCCCCGACCTTCGCTGGGGGCCGTGTCGCTCCACCCGGTCACCGCAGCACGCACGTGCTCTGCGGTGCCGACCAGGGGGCCGAGATTGGCGCGCGAAACCGGTTGAACTCGAACTCGTTGCGTCATGTCCTCGCTTCCGCCGCCCGTCGGGCCGGAGCGATCGGGCAGGCGCGTTCTCCGAAGGGCGTCGGAGAATGCGCCGTCTCGCCCGCTCAGAGGCCAGGCTCGGCCGCGGCGGGAGTGTAGCAGGACTCCCGGCTCGCGCCGAAGGCGCCGCCGACACCGGCACGGACACGGGCACGGACACCGACACGGACACGGGCACGGACACGGGCACGGACACGGG
>JBBINC010000024.1:0-28892 GCA_037444085.1 Acidobacteriota bacterium
TTACATGCTCCGCACGAGAGAGGGCGGAAAATCGCGCGCCGTTGAATTCGGTCTGCTGATGCTGCGCGATGCCGGCGAGCGGGTCGTGTGGCGGGAAATCACCGACTTTCCGCCTGCACCGTGCGCGACGAACTGCGCGTCCGCTGGGGCCCGGACCGGAGCGAGTACTTGAACCTCCTGCGCTCGGCCGGCAGCTGCCCGGAGAAGGACGAGAGGTCCTCCTGGGAATGGACCATCGCCGAAGGACAGGGAAAAGCGAGGCGCCGAGGGACCAGCTTCATCACCGCCGAGACGGCCAGCCTGCGCGTCTCGCTGACCGAGGACGAGTGGGCGCGCAGCGGCAACGGGGACATCGCTGCCAGTCTGAGCGACGAGTTCCGCCGCGTCTTCGGCGAGGAGATATTGCCCATGAGCCAGGTCGATGCTTCCAGCGTGTCGGGGCTCTGTGAACTGCTCAAAGGGCTCCTCTCGCTGGAGTGTAAGCAGTCGGAGGGCGCGCCGCTGGTGCGGTGGGACACCGTCCCCAACTGCGACTTCGACGCCACCTTCGGGGTTCCGTGCAGCGCGGAGGAGAAACGCTTGGCGGAGCTCAAACGCCGCCGCGGTCGCATTCACTGACCCTGGCGCTGATGCGTGGGCGGCGCCGCGGGCGGGGCGCCTGGGGAGGCCGGCAGGGGGGGGCGGCGGCGGTGGAAGTCGGTGGCGCGCTGCAGGGCGTGCGCCAGGGTAAGCGCCGCGTCCTCCCGGAAGAGGTTGCCGCAGAAGGTGATCGAGGTCGGCGTGCGGTCGGCGCGGAAGCCCGCCGGGACCACCACGGCAGGGTGGCCGGTGAGGTTGGTGAGCAGCAGGTTGGCGCCCCCGTAGGTGGGCGAGACGTAGGCGTCGAGCCCGGCGAGGATGCGGTCCATCTGCTGCATGGCCAGGCGGCGCACGCGGTTGGCCTGGATGTACTCGACCGCGGGGATGGCGCGCGCCTGCCGGAAGATGTTGGGCCACGCCCGCTCGTCCTGGCGCGTGAGCTCGGCGTCGCGCCCTGAACGGGTGAGCTCGTCGAAGGCCGCCGCCGCTTCGGCGGTGAGGATGAACGACAGGGCGTCGATGGGCAGGTCGGGCAACTCGATGGGGTGCAACTCGACCCCCAGCGAGCGCAGTACCTCCAGCACGGCGCGCTCGTGGGCGCGCCACTCGGCGTCGTCGTCCTTGGCGAGGGGGCGTTCGAAGAGGGAGGCGAGGTAGCCGACGCGCAGGCGCCGCACGTCGGTCTCGCCGTCCCAGACGAACGGCGCCTCGACCACCGTGTCGTCGCGGCCATCGCCGCCGCGAATGGCGTCGAACACCAGGGCGCAGTCCTCGGCGGTGCGGGCGATCGGCCCCAGCTTGTCCATGCTCCACGACAGCGCCATGGCGCCGGTGCGTGGCACCGTGCCGAAGGTGGGGCGCAAGCCCGTGGCGCCGCAGCGGGTGCAGGGCGACAGGATCGAACCGCGCGTCTCCGAGCCGATGGCGAAGGCGACCAGCCCCGCGGCCACCGCCGCGGCGGCGCCCGCCGAGGACCCCGACGACCCCTGCTCGGGTTTCCAGGGGTTCTTGGTGGTGCCGCCGAACCACACGTCGCCCATGGCCAGCGCCCCCAGGGTGAGCTTGGCGACGAGGATGGCGCCGGCCTTGTCGAGGCGCTGGACGACGGTGGCGTCTTCGTCCAGCGCCTGGTCCTTGTACGGGCGGGCGCCCCACGTCGTCGGGTAGCCTTGCACCGCGAGCAGGTCCTTGGCGCCCCAGGGGATGCCGTGCAGCGGGCCGCGCCAGCGCCCGTCGGCAAGCTCCCGGTCGGCGCGCCGGGCTTGCGCCAGGGCGCGCTCCTCGGTGAGGGTGACGACGCACTGGAGAAGCGGATCGAACCGCCTGAGCCTGGCGAGGAACAGCTCGGTGAGTTCCTGCGCGCTGACCTGCCGGGTGCGCAGCAGCTCGGAGAGTTCGGTCACCGGCAGGAAGGCCAGCGTCTCAGGGTCGGCCGGGGGGGTGAGGCGGCCGGGGCGGCTGCCGCGCACCCGCGATGGTGCCGGGGGCGGCGCCGGCAGCCGGAAGGCGAGCGCCGGCGCCACCGCGTTGTCCAGGGGCACGCTGCGCAGCGTCAGGAACTTCTCGCGCAGCTCCTCCACCCCTTTGAGCATCATGTCGCGCTGCGATTGAGAAAACTCGAGCCCAGCCACCTCCAGCGCCGCTGCCAGCCCCTCGCGGGTGAGCCCCTGGCGCTGGGACGCCGCCCACAGGCGGTCGGCCAGCGCCGCGGAGACGCCAAATCCTCCCAGCAGTGCGACGAATGCTCGCCGGTGAACCGTGGTCATCACACCACCTCCTCGCCGCTCCCCAAGCCGCCGCAACTCCCGGGAGTGCGGTAGCAGGTGAGCTGGCCGTCACTGTAGAACCGCTCGATCGGCGGAGGGAGAAACTCGCCGAGGCAGTCGGCGATGGACAGGACCACGACCTGCCGCGCGGCGGTCGCGAGCTCCCGCGCCAGGCGCCGGTAGAAGGCCCGCCCCGGCCCCTCGGGCTTCACCGGCCGGTACAGGTACACCAGGTCATACCCGGTGATCACGGCGTCCAGCACATCACCGTGCACCCAGCGCACCCGCTCCCGCGGTACGGCGAGCCACGTCTGCAGCGCCCGGCCGCTGTCCAGCATGCGCTGCGAGATCTCCACCTGGACGCTCAGGCGATGGGGCGACAGGCACTGCACCAGCAGCAGCTGCAAGCCGTTGCCCGCACCCAGGTCGATGGACGCGCTGTCCGGGCGCAGGGCGTCAGGCGCCTTGAGGATGGGCGAGAAGCCGCCAGCGTGGCACCAGTAGCCGCCGGTGGCGCGCACGCGCGCCCGCTCCTCGGCGGTGTAGGGAGCCTCGTGGCCGTGCAGGTGGGCGTACAACGCCAGCAGCGCCTCCTCGATGTGCTCGCCGTCACCGCCGGCGAGGCTGGCGCGGAGCTGCTCCTGTAGAACAGCGGCGCGGGGGTGAAGCCCGATCGGGTCGGGCGGTGGCGGGCGCTCGGCGAACAGCTGCGCCAGGCGCGACAGCCGCGCCGCCTCCACGGCCGGCCACCCCGCCTGGGCAAGAGTGGCGGTGAGAGCGGCATCGGGAAGGGGGATCACGGCGCAGTCAGGCGCCGATGGCGCGGGTTCGGAAGGTGGCGACGATTTCGGCAGCGATGGCGAGGGCGATCTCGGCCGGGGTCTCGGCGCCGATGGGAAGCCCCACCGGGGCTCGGACCCGCGCCAGCTGCTCCTCGCCCACCCCTTGCGACCGCAAGCGCTCGAACACCGCCGCCACCTTGCGGTGGGAGCCGATCATGCCGAGGTAGCCGGCGGAGGTGGCGAGCGCCTGGCGAAGCACACACTCGTCATGTTCGTGTCCCTTGGTGACGATCACCACGCCGTCGCTGGCGCCCAGGGCAAGCCCGGCGAGGGCCTCGCCGAACTCGACGACGCGCAGCTCGGCGCCCGGGAAGCGCTCGCGGCTCGCGAACTCGGCGCGCGGGTCGACCACCACGGTGCGTACCTCCAGCAGGGCCAGCATGCGATGCAGGAAGTAGCCGACGTGCCCGGCGCCGGCGATGACCACCCGCAGGAGGGGATCGATGGCCTCCACGAACACCTCCATGTGCCCGCCGCACACCGGCGCCGGCCCTCCCGCCAGGCCCTCCTCGAAGTCCACCGCCAGCAGGCGGCATCCTCCACGATGGTGCAACTCCCGCGCAACGGCGGCGATCTCGCTCTCCCGCACACCGCCGCCGACGGTGCCGCGAATCGAGCCGTCGGCCAGCACCAGCATGCGCGCCCCGGCCTGCCGCGGCGTCGAGCCGCGGGTGGAGACGACCGTGGCCAGCACCACCCGTTCCCCGGCGCGGCGCCGCGCCGAGAGCTCCTCGAAGACGTCCGGATAGAGGTCGGTGGGTTCACCCATGGCCGATCATCGTCGCATAGTCGGCGGGAGTATCCACATCGGCGTGGATGCCGGGGTCGTCGACCTCGACTTCGATCACCCGCTCCGGCTGCCGGGCCACGACCGCGCGGGCACCGAGCTGCAGCGGGCTCGCCGCCAGCTCGGCGAAGACCTCCCGGCCGAACAGCACCGGGTGGCCGCGACGGCCCGCCGACACCGGCACCACGATCGCGCCACCCGCGGCCCGGCGGGCGCGCAGGAGGGCACGAATGGTGTCGGCGCTGACCAGCGGGTGGTCGACCAGCAGCACCACCGCTGCATCCACCTCGGCCGCCAGGGAGGCGATGCCGCGCCGCAGGGAGGCGAGCTGCCCGAGCTCCGGGTGAGGATTGGGGACAAGCAGGGGTTCGAGCTCGCGGTGGGTCTGGGCGATGGCGGGCAGGGCCGAGGCGGCGACGATGCGCAGGGGCTTGAGGCCGGCCAGCCGGGCGGTGCGCACGATACGGCCGACGAAGGTCTCGCCGCCGATGGGCAACAGCGCCTTGGGGGCTCCCATGCGGCGCGATTCCCCGGCGGCAAGGATGACGCCCGCGATGGGACTCATACCAGGGCCTGGAGAGTCTCCCGCACCAGGTTGCGCACCAGGTCGACCTTGTAGGCGTTCATTGCCAGCGGCCGCGCACCGACGACCGCGGCCTCCGCTGCCCGCGCCGCCTCGGCGGGGGTGACACGCACGCCGCGCAGCGCGTTGTCGGCGCCGGCGGCGCGCCAGGGGATCGGCGCGACTCCGGCCAGAACCACGCGCGCATCCCGCACCAGCTGGCCATCCCAGGATACCGCCAGAGCCACGCCAACGAGGGCGAAGTCCCAGGCGCCGCGGGTTCGCACCTTGCGGTAGCTCGTCCTGGTTGCCTTTGGCGGAAGCGGGATGACCACCTCGGTGAGCACTTCCCCCGGCTCCAGCACGGTCTCGCGCGTGAAGTCCTCTTCAGGCAGGACGAAGAACTTCTCGACCGGCACCACCCGGCTGCCGGACGGACCGGCGAGGCGCGCCAGCGCGCCCAGCGCCACCAGCATCGGGGCGAGGTCGGAGGGGTGCACGTACACGCAGCTCTCACCGCCAAAGATGCAGTGGTACTGGTTTTCTCCGGTGGCCGCGAAGCAGGTGTCACCGCCCTTGCGCAGGCAGTGGAAATCGCCCCGGTAGTACCAGCAGCGTGGCTTCTGGCAGAGGTTTCCGCCCACCGTGCCCTGGTTGCGAAGCTGCGGCGAGGCCACCGCCGCCGCCGCCTGAGCAAGCCCGGGAAGGACGTGCATCACCGCCGGACTCGCGGCCAGCTCGGCCACCGTGGTCAGGGCGCCGATGCGCAACCGGCCGCGCTCCTCGCGCAAACCGCGCAGCTCGGCAAGACCGGAGAGGCTGACCACCGTGTTGGCGCCGGCGACGCCGTCGCGGAGGAAGCCCAGCAGGTCGGTGCCGCCGCCGTGCAGGACGGCGCCGGGGATGGCGGCGTGCTCGATCGCCTCGGCCAGCGAGCGGGGCTTGACGTAGCGGAAGTTGGGGAGCATCGCGTCATCCCTCCTTCTGCGCGGCGGCCTGCAGGAAGCGCGCCGGCGTGATCGGCGCGTCGGCCACGCGCACCCCGGTGGCGTGGAAGACCGCGTTGGCGATGGCGGCGGCCGTGGGAATCGTGGCCGGTTCACCGAGCCCCTTGGTGCCGGTGGAGTTGAACGCGTCGTCCGGTCGATCGATGGGCACGCACTGCTGGTCGATCGGCACGTCGAGCATGGTCGGGATCTTGTAGTCGTGCCAGTTGGCGTTGGCCATCTTGCCGGTATTCCGGTCCAACACCCGCTCCTCGGTGAGACCGAACCCGATCCCCATGACCACACCACCGAACGTCTGGTTGGCGAAGGTGAGGCGGTTGAGCACCCGCCCCGAATCCTGCGCCGCCACCACCCGCAGCACGCGGACCTCGCCGGTGGCGGTGTCCACCTCCACCTCCGCGAAGTGCGCGGCGAACGGCGCGGTGACCACGCCTTCCGGGTTGGGGGCACGGGTTCCGACGCCAACCAGAGCTCCCTGGCGCTGCAGGCCGGGCACCGCGGACACCGCGAGCTTGGCGGCGGGATCACTCTTTGCCACCACCTCACCGCCGCGCAACGTGAGCTCCTCGGCAGGCACCTTCATCTCGTCGGCGGCCATCGCCAGCAGCTTGCGGCGCACTTCCAGGGCCGCGGCGCGCACCGCCGGGCTGTCCGAGGGTACCGTCTTGGACCCACCAGACGGCGTCGCGAACTGCGTCGTTCCCGTGTCGGCGTGCTCGATGCTGATGCGCTCCAGGGGGGTTCCCAGCTCCTCTGCCACCACCTGGGCCATCACCGTCTTGGTGCCGGTACCGATGTCGGCGGCGCCCATGTTGAGATTGACCGAACCGTCGGCGAACAACTTGACGATCACCGTCGAGGGAGGGCCGCCGGCGTACCCCCAGAAGCACGCCGCAACCCCGACCCCCCGCCGCTTGCTGCCACCGTGTCGGGGGCGGCGAGAGCGGTCCCAGCCGAACGCCTCGGCGCCGCGCCGCAGGCAGTCGGCCAGGCCGGCCGTGGTGTAGGGTTGGTTGCCGCGCCGCTGCGCCGTCGCCGGGACGTTCTTCAGGCGCAGGGCGAGGGGATCGATGCCCAGCTTGCCAGCCAGCTCGTCCATCGCCTGCTCCAGCGCCCAGGCACACTGGGGAAACCCGGGAGCGCGCATCGGGCGAGCCTTGCCGGCGTTGGTGAAGACGGTTTCATCGCGGGTCCGCACGTTGGCGCAGGAGTACAGCTCGCTGGCCATGAAGCTGGTGGCGGCGGAGTACGGGTAGGCGCCGGTGGAACCGAGGCTTGAGAACTCCAGCGCGGTGAGGGTGCCGTCCTTGGCGGCGCCCAGCTTGACGGTCATGAGGTTGGCCGGCCGGTTCCCGGTGGCCAGGAAGACGTCCTCGCGGGGCAGGAACAGCTTTACCGGCCGCGCCGTGGCGCGCGCCAGCAGGGCGGCGATGACCGTGTACTTGCCCGCCTCCAGCTTGGAGCCGAAGCCGCCCCCCATGTAGTGGCCGATGACCCGCACGTTGGCCAGGGGGAGACCGAGGGCGCGGGCCACCTCGCCCTGCACGGCGAACACCCCCTGGGTGGTGTCCCACACGGTCAGCCGGTTGCCGTCCCAGCGCACCACCGAACCGTGCGCCTCCATGGGTGCGTGCACCTCGCACGACGTGCGGAAAGTGCGCTCGACCACCGCGGCGGCGGCCGCGAAGCCGGCGGCAACGTCGCCCCGCTCGTATACCGCGGGCTCACCAACGCGATTGCCCGAGTCGTGCACCGGCGGAGCCCCGCTCGCCCTGGCGCGCTCCTCGTCGACGACGAAGGGAAGCACCTCGTAGTCCACCGCGATGGCGCGCAGGGCGTCGAACACCTGGTAGGGGGTCTCGGCGGCCACCGCCGCGACCTCCTCGCCCTCGTGGCGGCAGTGCTCATCGAACAGCCGGCTGAACGCCCGGCCCCGCACCTGGTACCAGGGGATCTCCCCACCCGGGGTGCCGGCGCCGATCACCGCCCGCACCCCGGGCATGTCTCGGGCGCTGGTCAGGTCCAGTTTCTTCACCCGGGCGTGCGCGTGCGGGCAGCGCAGGATACCGGCGTAGAGCATGTCCGGCAGAAGGACGTCGAGCGGGTACACGGCCGTGCCGCTGACCCGCTCGTAGGCATCCACTCGGGGCAGGCGATGGCCGACCACCTCGGTGGCCCCCCACGGCGTCGCCTCGAGAGCGGGGGCTTCGGTCTGGGGCAACGCCCCGGCGATGAAATAGGCCCCACCGTCACCCATTGTGCACCTCCCGCCTCTGCGCGGCGGCGTGCTGCACCGCCTTGACGATATGTACGTAGGCGCCGCAGCGGCAGAGGTTGCCCGCCAGGGCGGCGCGAATCTCCTCCGGCGAGGGGTCGGGGTTGCGGCGCAGCAATCCCTCGGCCGCGACGATCTGACCGGGCGTGCAGTAGCCGCACTGCAGCGCATCCTCGGCGGCAAACGCCTGCTGCACGCCTCCGAGCTCCTCGCCGTGCATGAGGCCCTCGATGGTGGTGATGTCGTGCCCTTCAGCCTCCACGGCCAGGGTGAGACAGGCGTAGCGGGGCAACGAGTCGATGAGCACCGTACACGCCCCACACTCTCCCCGTTCGCACCCCGGCTTGGTGCCGGTCAGCCCGAGCCGGTCGCGGAGCACGAAGAGCAATGACCAGCGCGGCTCGACCAGGACACGGTGCACTCGACCGTTGACTCGCAGAGCAACCTTCGCCAGTTCCTCCGGGTCCGCCGGAGCTGTCGGCGTGGGCGCCGAGGCGTGGACTCCCGCCGCGGCCACGACGGCGCCGGCTCCCACCGAGGAGATGAAGCCCCGCCGACTCACGCCTCCGCAACACCCCTCCTTGCGCCTGTCTTCGTCACTCATCACGCCTCCCCAGGTTGTCTGCGCCTCGCCGAGACGAAACTGAAACGCATTCGCTAAATTATTCCTGCACAGTTACTTCCCCGATCCAGTATAGGTATTGGGCCGGTCACCAGGCAATGCTGCGAGCCCACCCGCCGGCCGCGCACCTGACCTCTTTTCTGTGACCTGTATCACTGCTCATGACCACATGGGGCTTCATACTTCATTGGGGGGGTGGGTCATGGCGGCAGGCAATGGCTCGCGCGGCGCGGTTCTTCTGGTGGGCTTCGACGAGGCCGGTGCCGAGACCCTGACCGAGGTGTTGGGGCGCCAGCGCTTCGCGGTTGCCGCGGCGACGCCAGCGGCGGCCATCGAGCAGGCGACGGCCGCCGCCTTCGATGCCGTGGTGGCAAGCTACCCCCTTTCCACCGACTCGACGCAGGCGTTTCTCTCCGATCTCCGCCGCCCCAGCTCGGCCAGCCGCCGAGCCGCCTTCGTCTTCGTTGTCACCAGCGCGGCGCGCAGCAGCGCCGAGGCTTTCGTGGGTCGGGGCGCGAACCGGGTGGTGGCCGTGGAGGATGTGACACGAATGCTTCCCGGCCTGCTCGATCGGCTTCTTCGGGTGGCGCCGCGCATCAGCGTCAAGGGTGTGAGCCGGCTCGACCTCGCCAGCCAGGCGCTGTCCCATCGCGTGCTCTGCCAGACGGTGAACGTGTCCGCGACCGGCATGCTGGTGCGCCTGCCCAGGGTGGTGCCGCTGGGATCGGAGGTGCGCTTCGAGCTGCTGCTGCGCCCGGACTTCGCTCCCGTCTCCGGGCGCGCCCGGGTGGTGCGCCACGCCATGGACAGGCACGAGCCCCACACCGGCGTCGGCATCACCTTCTCCGAGCTGCACGGTCAGGGCCAGGCCCGCCTCGAGGAGCAGCTCTCCCGTCTCGCCGGATAGCCGGCGTGTTGACCTCGATCAAGTGGCGGTACCATCGCCGCCGTGGCGGAAGTTCTGGGAGAGGGCGTCACGGCGCGAGCTGGCAGCGGGGAGTTGGTTGTCACCTCTGAACGCCTGCTCTTGCCGTGGCATGCACGCCGCGGCAAGGTGCCCGGCACGGCGGTTTTCTACGGCGACACCCTGTTCGAGGCACAGGAGGCGCAGCGGTTGGCGCAGGGGTGGCGCTGGCGTTTGCTGCCGTGGCGGGAGGGAGAGGTGATCCGCGGTTCCTTCGACCTCTCTCACCCAGCTTTGGCGGCGCTGGCGGCGTTGCACCGCACGGATCGGGAGAGAGCGGGGCGCTCGCGGCGGCTGCGCTGGCTGCTCCCCGTGGCCGGACTGGCGCCAGCGGCTGTGCAGCAGCGCTGGGCCCGCGAGATCGGCTTTCCCGTGGGACGGGCGATGGTGGCATCGTCCCTGCTTGAGATCCTCCCGGGAGGCATCGGCGTCGTGCAACTCGCGACGCTGCAACTTGATGGTTGGTTCCTGCCCCCATTGCTTCGCTGGCTGGCGTTTCTCGGTCCGCTGCTGCTGGGCGAAGGGCTTCTTCGCCTGGGTGCCTATCTCGCCACTGGTCAGCCAGTGGGCTCGCTGCTGGGGCTCTTGCTGAGTCTGGGCAAGGTGGGGGCTTCAGGCGCTGCTCCTCCCCCAAGCCGCCGGCCCACCGTGGTGGCGCGCGACGGGGATACAGGCACGCTGGTGCTGGCGAGTCCCATCCTGCGGGGGGACTGGGCCGTGGGAGGGGTGCTCCCTTTTCAGGGCGGGCTCTACGAATTGGTCGGCCTGCGCTCACACCACGGTAGCACCCACTACCACTTCCGTCGCATCGCCGCCGCGGACACGGCCACCCTCAGCCTGGCGCCGCCGCCGCCGCCGGCCCCGCCGGCCGTCGAGAAGTGGGGCGGCTTTACCCGCACGGCCTTCAAGACGGTTGCCTTCTGCTTTGCTCCAGCCCGGCAGCAAGAAGAGTGGGCGATTCACTCGGCCACCTCGCCGTTGCTGCTCACCCGCGCCAGCGCCGCTTGCGAGACGCTGGGAGGGCTCGTCAATCTCCTCGCTGATCTGGATGGCGGCAGCGCGTGGTGGCTGCTGGATACCGTCGTGCTCGCCGACGGCGTGGTGCGGCTGGCAACCTCGCTCGCTGGCGGAACTCCGGTGGGCTCGCTGCTGGGCCTTCCCTTGCTGCCGCTCTATCGCCGCTGGCTCAATCCGTCGAGGGCTCGCCGAGCAGGCGATTGAGGGAGCCGGAGCGGAATCCCTCCAGGTCGAGGGCGACGAAGGCGAAACCGGCTGCCTTGACGCGGGACACGACCTCGCTGGCGAGATCACCGTCGAGCAGGCGCGGCATGGCGTCGCGCGGCACCTCCAGGCGCGCCACCGCTCCGTGGTGGCGCACCCGCAACTCGGGGAACCCCAGCTCTCTCAGAGCGGCTTCGGCGCGCCCCACCTGTGCCAGCTTTTCCGCCGTAATCACGTCGCCGTACGGCACCCGCGAGGACAGACAGGGCGCCGAAGGTTTGCTCCACACCGGCAGGTCGAGGGCCTGCAGGGCCGCCCGGATGTCCGGCTTTCTCCAGCCCAGATCGGCCAGCGGCGAACGGACCCGTGCTTCGGCAGCGGCGCGACGGCCGGGTCGGTAGTCGCCCTCATCGTCAGCATTGGTGCCATCGAGTACCGCGGCGAAGCCCCGCTCCATCGCCAGGGCGGCGAGCCGACCGAACAACTCGCCCTTGCACAGGTAGCAGCGGTCGGGTGGGTTGGCCGCGTAGCCAGGAATGGCCAGCTCCGAGTAGGTGATCTCCTCGTGGCGGATGCCGATGCGCGCCGCCAGTTTCCGCGCCGCCTCGGCCTCGCCTGGGGCCAGGCTCTCGGAGCGGGCGGTCACAGCCAGTGCCCGTTCGCCCAGCGCCGCGTGAGCGGCCCACGCCACGAGCGTGGAGTCCGCACCGCCTGAGAAGGCGACCACGGCGCTGTCCAGACCCCGCAGGTGCGCCACGAGCGAGGCGAGATCCACCATACAGGTCATTATAGAAATCTCCGCACCCCGCCTGCGAGGAGGCCGGAAGAGGCGGGCGGGAGTTGCCGTTGTGCTTCATCGCCACCCGGCCCTCGGCGCGCGATATGCTTGAATCGACGGCCGCCGCGCCGCACCGCCGGGAAGGTGGGGAGCCATGAGCGAGGACGCCAGAAGGACCGCATTCGGGCCCAACGACTGGTTGCTGGACGAGATGTACCGTGCTTTCCTGGCCGATCCGGCCTCGGTTGGGGAGAGCTGGCAGGAGTTCTTCGCCGATTACCGCCCGCCCGCTGGCCGCACCGTGGCGCCGCTGGCACCGGCCGCCGCGGTTCCACGCGAGGACGCGATACCGCTGGTACCACCGGGCGCCGAGCCGTTGCGGGGCGGCGCCGCGCGCCTCGCCGAGAACATGGATGCCTCGCTGGCCATCCCCACCGCCACCACGTTCCGGACCGTGGCGGTGAAGTTGCTGGAGGAGAACCGCGCCCTGCTCAACCATCACCTCAAGGATTCCCAGAGCGGCAAGGTCAGCTTCACCCATGTTCTGGCCTGGGCGCTGGTGCGCGCCCTGAAAGGGGCGCCGGGAATGTGGGCGGCCTACCGGGAGATCGATGGCCAGCCGCACCGCATCACCCCCGAGCACCTCAACCTCGGCCTGGCGGTGGACGTGCAGCGCCGCGACGGCACCCGCACGCTGCTGGTGCCCAACCTCAAGGCGGTGGAACAGATGGACTTCGCCGCTTTCTTCTCGGCGTACAACGACCTGCTCCGGCGCGTCCACGCCAACCAGATCTCCCCCGATGACTTCGCTGGCACCACCGTGAGCCTCACCAATCCCGGCATGTTGGGGACGTCCCAGTCGGTGCCGCGCCTCATGCCGGGGCAGAGCTTCATCCTGGCTGCCGGGTCCATCGCCTACCCCCCCGAGTACCAACTCGCCGACCCTGAGGTGGTGTCGCGGGTCGGGGTGAGCAAGGTGATGACGCTGACCTGCACCTACGACCATCGGGTCATCCAGGGAGCGGAGAGCGGCACGTTCCTCGGCGCGCTGGCTGGGCTGCTGGCGGGGGAGGAGGATTTCTACGAGGAGATCTTCGCCGCCCTGGACGCTCCCCACCTGCCGTATCGCGTGGCCCGTGACGTCAACCCCGCCCTCGCCGCCGGCGCCGACGCGCTGGTGGCCAAGCAGGCGCCGGTGCTGCACCTGATCAACATGTACCGGGTGCGCGGTCATCTGTTGGCACACCTGAACCCGCTGGGCAGCGACATGCCCCACCATTCGGAGCTGGAGCTTGCCCGATACGGCCTCTCGATCTGGGATCTGGATCGGGAGTTTTTCACCGGAGGACTGGCCGGCAAACAGCGCGCCACCCTGCGCGAGATCCTGCGCATCCTCCAGGACGCCTACTGCGATACGGTCGGCATCGAGTACATGCACATCCAGGATCCCGACCAGAAGGTGTGGATTCAGGAGCGCGTCGAGGGGGTTTCCAAGGACGACTGGCTGACCCTCGAGGAGAAGCGTCGTCTGCTGGCCAAGCTGAACGCGGCCGAGGCGTTTGAACGCTTCCTTCACACGAACTACTTGGGTCATAAGCGCTTCAGCCTGGAGGGCGGGGAATCGGTGATCCCCATGCTGGACAGGTTGCTTTCCCGCGCCGCCGACGCCGGTGTCGACGAGGTGGTCATGGGCATGGCCCACCGCGGCCGCCTCAATGTTCTCTCCAACATCGTGGGTATGAGTTATAAGGCGATCTTCAAGGCCTTCGAGGAGCTGGACCCGGAAAGCCGGGAGGGCACCGGCGATGTCAAGTACCACCTGGGCGCCAGGGGGATGTTCACCTCTGCCGGAGACGCCCGGCTGCGCGTGACACTCGCGTCCAACCCATCCCACCTGGAGGCGGTGGGCCCGGTCGTGGAGGGCATGGCGCGGGCCATCCAGGATGTGCAGGGTGACGCGCAGCAGCGCCGCGTCCTGCCGGTGCTGGTGCACGGCGACGCTGCCTTCGCTGGCCAGGGGGTGGTAGCCGAGACGTTCAACATGAGTGCCCTGGCCGGTTACCGGACGGGCGGCACCCTCCACCTCGTGATCAACAACGGCATCGGTTTCACCACCGCACCGCTGGACGCGCGCTCTTCGGTGTACGCCACCGATGTGGCCAAGATGGTGCAGGCACCTATCTTCCACGTCAACGGCGACGACCCCGAGGCGTGCCTGCGGGTCATCGACCTGGCGTTCGAATTTCGCCAGAACTTCGGCAAGGACATCGTCGTCGACCTCATCTGTTACCGCGTGCACGGGCACAACGAGGCCGACGAGCCGGCCTATACCCAGCCCCTGATGTACGAGCGCATCGCGGCCAAGCGCTCGGTGCGCAAGTTGTACACGGAGCGGCTGATCAACCGCGGCGATCTCACCCTCGAAGAGGCCAAGACAGCGCTCGCCGACTACAAGGTCCGCCTGGAGGAAGCGTTCGCCCAGACGCGGGATCTTGCGGGGGGCACAGCGCCGGCGGCCCCACCCGCTGTCACCTCCTCGACCACGGCGGGCACGATGCCGGCGGTACACCGTTCGACGCTGGACCGTGTCCTGCTCGGCCTCACCTCGGTCCCCGCGGGCTTCACCATCCACCCCAAGCTGGCCCGTGCCTTCGAGAACCGCGCGCGAATGTTGGCGGACGACGCCGTGGACTGGGGCACCGCCGAACTGCTCGCCTTCGGCACCCTGGTGCTGGCGGGCACTCCGGTGCGGCTGTCGGGACAGGATTCCCGGCGGGGCACCTTCAGTCAGCGGCACGCCGTACTCGTGGACTTCAAGACCGGCGCCAGCCACACGCCGCTGCAGCACCTCGATTCCTCCCAGGCACCGTTCCTCATCTACGACTCGCTGCTGTCGGAGTACGCGGTGTGCGGGTTCGAGTACGGGTACTCGGTGTCCCGCCCCGAGGCGTTGGTGCTGTGGGAGGCACAGTTTGGCGACTTCGCCAACGGTGCCCAGATCATCGTTGATCAGTTTCTGGCAGCGGCGGCGGAGAAGTGGGGGCAGCGCTCGCGCCTCGTGCTGCTGCTGCCCCACGGCCACGAGGGGCAGGGACCGGAGCACTCATCGGCGCGGCCGGAACGCTTCCTGCAACTGTGCGCCGGCGACAATTTGCGCGTTGCCATGCCGTCCACCGCCGCGCAGCACTTCCACCTGCTGCGCCGGCAGGCGTACGCCGAGCCCGCTGCCCCGCTGGTGGTCTTGACCCCGAAGAGCTTGTTGCGCGCCCGCGAGGCGCGCAGCGCCGCCGCCGCCTTTGAGGGCGCATTCCAGACGGTCCTCGACGATCCTGCCCAGCCCGCCATCGCATGCCGGGTGCTGCTGTGCTCGGGCAAGGTGGCCTACGACCTGCTGGCGGGACGCGGCGAGCTGGGCGCCGACACCGCCGTGGTTCGGGTGGAGCAGCTCAACCCCTTCCCGGCGGCCGAGCTGGCCGCTGTTCTGGACAAGTATGGCCGCCCGGCGGACGTGCGCTGGGTGCAGGAGGAACCCCGCAACATGGGCGCCTGGAGCTTCGTAGCTCCGCACCTGCAGGCCGTCCTCGGCGACTGTCGTGCCCGCTACGTCGGGCGCCCGCCGTCCGGCAGCCCGGCCACCGGCTCGGCGCGCCGCCACCAGCAGGAACAGCGGGCGCTGGTGGCGGCCGCGTTCGCGGAGGAGGTGGCCGAAGTCACTCCTTCATGATGTAGACCAGCTTCACGTACGGCGGCAGGTGCAAGGAGGAGTCGACGGTGACCGAGTGGAGGTGGTCATCCTCGGCCACGTCCTTGTCCTTACCCTCCTCCGCTTCCGTGTCCTCGGTGGCCTTGCCGAGGCGTGCGGAGTGAGTGTGGGCAAGGCTCCCTCCCGTCTCGCCCAGTGCCGCGGTGCCGGGCTCCAGTCCCATGACGAAGCGGTTTCGCAGGTCGGGGGTGAGCTTGCCGGAGGCGGTCACGGCGCCGTCGCACAACACCCAGCCGGCCGGAATCTCGGTGCCGTAGAAGGCCACGATGGTCCCCGGCGGCACCACCGGCGGAGGCGCAGCCGTCGCGTCCGAGACGGGCTTCTCGCCGTATGGCTGGCCGCACGCCGCCGCCATCGCTACCGCTCCCACAACCAGCGCGCATCGCATCCACGACTGTACTCGCATCATCTCGTCTCCTTCCTCTGCCAGGCAGCCTGCGTTAGCGTGCCACGTTCTCGTCGAGATCGATAGTCCCCGGCGGCGGCTCGTCGCGCACCTACTGCAGGGCCGCGCGCAGGTGCCAGGCGATCTGCCAATCGCGTGGATCGGGGTTCCACATGCCGAGGTAGGCCGTCCCCTTGAGGTGGGCCGCGTTCCAGTCGTTCTCAGGGGCGAAGACGTGGAGGGAGTGGATGGCCACCGAAAGAACGACCAGAAGTCCTGTGGCGGCCATGAGAATCCGCCGGCCCCGCCAGCGTGCGACGGCCGCTGCGAAGGCCGGGGAGAGCAGCAAGGCCACCTCGGAGATGATGCGGTAGCCGTAGCTCCAGCCGCCGTGCCATTCCTCCCACTGCGCCACCAGCACGAGCAGGGGCAGCGCGGCCACCGTCCCCACGGTTGCCAGAGGCAGTGCTGTCTCACATCGCGCATCCGGGGGTTGGTGGTGGTCTGCGAGGCGGCGCAGCTCCCCGGCGACGCCCACCGCGGCGAGGAGCAGAAACGGCGAGTACACGAAGAGGCCCCGAGACGGTTCGAAGAGCAGGGCGAGCAGGCCCCCCGCCATGCCGTGTGCGAAGCCAGCCCCGCCGTGGTGCACGCTGTGCGCGAAGAGTAACGGCGAGCCCGTGGTCACCTGGTTGTAGGCGAGCGTGAACAGGGCGAACGGCAGTGCGCCGGCCGCGATGCGCAGCGCCGGCCGCCGCCCGCGCCTGGCGCCGGCGGCGAACAGCACGAGCACCGGCAGCAGGTTCGAGGTACGGCACAGCACCGCCCACCCCAGCGCCGCGCCCAGCCCTAGCTGATGGCGCTGCGACGGCCGCGGCAAGGCCAGGATGAATAGGGCCACGGCCAGACCGGCCTGCGACGGCCCGTGCTGCCAGAGGTCCTGGGCCGCGGCCGAGAACGCGGTCGTGCCGAAGGCGTAGGTGAACGCCGCCAGCCAGGCACCGTGCGGAGCGTAGGTGCGCAGTGCCGCCAGCAGCACTCCCGCCGAGACCGCGGTCCACAGTGCTGCGGCGAGTTTTGCGGCAGTATCCAGCAACTCCAGCGACAGGGGGCGTCCCAGCAGGCGGGCGGGCAGTAGGACGGGCGCCAGGGCGAGTGCGCTGCCCGGTGGATACATCGAGTACACGTGCCCCTCGGGAGAGGTGATGCACTGCACGAGAATGGATTCGATGGCGGGCCGGAACTCGTCCAGGGTGAAGTCGCCGCGACTCACCAGGCTCACCGCCGCCCAGGTGGCCGGCTGGCTGTCCAGGTGCACGATGCGCCGGGAGTTGACCAGATAGACGGTAACGATCATCGCGGTCGAGACGACCACCACGAGGCCGGCCACGGCAGAGCGGAAGGTGCGGCGGGCGCACGCCCACGCGACGAGCGCAACGACTCCGGCGGCCACCCACACACCCACCACGGAGGCCACGGTGAGCTCGCCGGGGATCACCATGGCGCGATGGTAGCCAAACTACTTGACGGCGAAAACCTCCAGCTCGTGAATCGACCAGTAGTAGACCGGGTCGGCGGTCGTGCAGGTCACCCGGATGAAACGCGCGGGAGCGGGAGGGAAGAGAAACTCGAGACGGGGGTCGGTGGGGGTGAGGAAGGCGGTGATTGGCAGCGAGTCCAACCTCCCGCTGGCAGCTTCACTCCAGGTGACGCCGTCGCTTGAAACCGTCAGGGTCCACCCGCGGGGGTAGTCGTTCTGGCTGTCGCCGAGACGCAGGCGCACCTCCCCGACCAGCCGCTCCTCGCTCAAAGCGATGGTGAATGCGTCTCCTCTCTCCTGGGCGCGTCCGGTCGACCAGCGGGTGTCGGGTCGCCCATCGGCCGCCAGCAACGCCTCCTCGGAATTGACGGTGGCGGAGAGTCTGAGGCCCGGAACCCTGCTCAGAACCTGCCCGCCGACCACCTCCGGAGGCCAAGCGGAACCCTCCAGCTCGAAAACCCAGGTGGCCGGGAAAGCCTGCACCAGCCTGACGCCGGGGACCTTACGCAGGGCACTGGCCAGGGCCACACCGGCGGGCCACGGCTGGCCGTCGCGTTGCCGGTGAACAAGTACGTAGCGGGCCCCCAGGGTGCGCGCGTCGGCCACATTGTCGGTCAGTGCATGCTCGCGCCAGCGGCGCTGCAGCTCGTGGTAGACGGGTGGCGCCAGCCCGGAGAAGCCGTTCACCAGCGGCCTCCAGTGCAGGGTGGAGAAGAGCAGTCGCGGACACTCCAGCCGCCACCACTCGTGACCGTCGCGGGGAAACGGCAGCTCAAGGATCGCATCGCGCTCGCCGGCCACACGGTCGATCCAGCGGTACGCTCGCGAGGTCTCGCCATCGAGAGCCACGCGGACCAGGGGAAGCGGTGTGGACGCGTACTCCACGGCCACGAGCCCCGCAGCCACGGCGAACAGCCCGAACTGGGGGGCGCGCCGGCGACCGCCCATCAGCGCCGCGGCGCCGAAGGCGGCCAGCACCGCCACGGCCAGCATGGTCAGCATGTGCACCCGGTTGACCGCGCGGACGCTGTCGAACCCGGGCACCCACTTGTAGAGCAGGCGGTACGGGCCGCGGTTGCCGAACGTCAGGGTGAACGCGAGAAGGCCCAACGCGGCGTACACCCCGGCGGGGGAGAATGACTCCCTCGGTTGGCGGCAGGCACGCACGAGCGCGGCGCCCGCCAGCGCGAGGGCAGCGAGAATCGCCGGTTGCACTGGCGATGAGACCGACAGCAACGGCGGCAGCGATATCGGACCGAGCCACACCACGCCTCCCGCGCTCAACACCGCCAGCCCCGCCGCTGCCGCCAGCCCCACCTCGGCGGCGCGAACGCGGCCGCTGCGGCGTACGAACGCCACGGCGCCGATCACCGCCAGGAGCATCGCCGTCGCCCCGGGGAAGAGTTGCCCCTCGGGGGTGCGCAGGGGGGCGCTCACCGTGCCGTAGAGGCGGTTGATCCGCGGTGCGGCGAGGTAGGAGCCCAGGGTGGTGCCGTCCATCACGCAGCGGCTGAACCCCAGTTCTCTCTGCATGAGCACGTATTGGCGGAAGAATGGCGCCGCGACGGCAGCACTCAAGACCCCGGCGAGCGCGAGAGAGCGCCAGACGCGCACCTCGCGCAGCAGCCGGCGGCGCGGCAGCTCGATGAGCAAGAAGACCGCGACCGCCAGGCTGAGGAAGAGGGCGTAGTACCCGTTGGCCAGGATCTGCGCGGTGAAGACGGCGGCGAACAGCAGCACATCTCGCCGCCGCCGGTGCTCGAGAAATCGGTCGAGAAAGAGAAACGACAGGGGGAACCCAGCCGCTCCCACCACCTGCACGTGAGACAGGTGGTCGAACATGAACGGGCAGAAGGCAAAGATCACCCCGGCCAGGATGGCGGGAAGGGTGGCGCCGGTGAGGCGGCGGGCGAGGGCGAACATCGCCAGCGCCGAGGTGAACAACGACAGCAACAGGATGACGTTGTGTGCCAGCACCGGGTTGCCGCCCGCCCAGATCACCGGAGCGGCCAGGAGCGACTGGGGGAAGAGGTGCTCGGAGTAGGCCAGCGTTCGGCGGTGAGGGTGGAAGATGTTGGCGTCGAAGTAGCCGGCGATCTCGCCGCTCCCAAGCTTGTGGGCGTTCCAGGCGAGCACCCAGGAGTTGAACAGGGGGTCGCCCGGATCGCGTACGCCGGTGCCGAGGTGCAGGACCTGCGGCCAGGTGGCGAGCAGCGTCAGAGCTGCGAACAGCCCTCCCACCGCGAGCCACCGGCGCCAACCGATCACCCGCGAGCACACGGCAGCCGCAGGATGATCACTCGTTTGTTCGTGCCTCATCACAACTTCTGCACGAGCCAGCCCACCGCTCGGTCTGGTGGCGCCAGGAGTAACTTGAGCCGAAATGACTCGCCAGCGGAGAGAGACAGCGTGTGGGTGTGCGCTATTTCCGCTCGAACCTCGCCACTCCATGCCGCGCGAAGAGAACGCTGGGACGTCGCCAGTACCTCCGTTGCGTCGTCGCCCAGTGTGGAGGCGACCACGCCGCCGTCCAGACCCACCAGTGCGGCAGGCTCTGCCAGGCTGGCGAGCAAGCCGATGAGGAGTTGGCGCTGCTGCGCGAGCAGGCCCTTCGCCCGCCCGGACGTGTCGTCTCGGGACGTCAGGGCTGCGTTGAGCTGGGTAGCCAGGCGTCCCAGCTCGCTGTCGCCTGCCGCTGGCAGGCGTCGCCGTGAATCACCTGCGGCGATGGCCTCGGCGGCCTGCTGCATGACAGCCAGTGGGCCGAGAAGGTGGCGGTGCATCTGGCTGGAGACCATTGCCAGCAGCATCAACGCAGCGGCTGCCAGCGCCGCGAGGACGGTGCCGGCCTGCCCGGCGAGCTGGCGGGCGTCGCGGTCTGCCACGCCAATCGCCAGCGTGTTCATGTCGAGAAGCTGCTGCAGCTTCGCCCTGCATGCCGCAAGCGCAGGTGCCACCTCCCGGTCGTACTGGGGGAGGGGGTCGGCCTCCGGCGCGGCGAGCAGTCGCGCACGGGTCTCAATGAAGCGCTGGAAGGTTTCCTCGATGCCCTTGATCAACTCGACCTCGCCGGCAACGCTGACGTTGCCCCTCGCCGCGATGAGTGCGTCGCGGAATTCGCGTTCAAGGCCGTGACGAACCTGCTCTGGCTGTGGCCCGCCGGAGAGTACTTGGAAGAGGCTGCCGTTGTGGCGTTCGAGCAGCTCGAGAAGGCGAGCCGCGATGCGCACCGATGCCACATTCTCCTTGAGGACGGTGTCGATACCGCTGGCGAGCTGGCGGAAAATCAGCGCTGCCCCTGTGACACTCGCCAGCAGCACGACGATGAGCAGGCCGTAGCCGAGCATCAGGCGGGTGCTCAGGCTCATGCTAGCGACGCGAGTCTGGCGATGGCCGCCCGCTCTCCGATGACGACGAGTACGTCCTGGCTTGCAAGGCGCTCACAGCCCCCCAGGTTGGCGCGCACCTGCGCGCCCCGGCGAATAGCAACGACTGACACGGCATGCCGGCGACGCACATCCAACTCGATCAACGTTCGCCCGACAAACGCTTCTGGAACAGTCACTTCGGCGAGGTCCGCATCGTCTCCAAGCTCCAACTGCTCGAGGACGTTGGGTCGACTCAGCCGCTGCGCGAGGCGTTCGCCGATCTCCGCCTCCGGGTTGACGATTTCGTCGGCCCCCACGGCACGTAAGACACGTCCGTGCAAGTCGTCGACAGCGCGGGCGACGATGCGTGGCACGCCCGACTGGTGCAGCAGCGCTGTGGTCAGAATCGAGGCCTGCACCGCTTGCATGCCGACCGCCACCACTGCACACGTGCAGCGCTCCGGGTGCAGTTCGGCGAGAACGGCCTCATCCGTGGTGTCGGCGCAGACCGCAGCATCGACACTGTTGGCTACGGCCTGCACGCGATCGGCATTGGCATCTACCGCTAGGACGGATTCTCCTTGTCGCGATAGGTGGAGGGCGATGCTTCTCCCCAGCCTTCCGAGTCCGATGACCATGAACTCCCCGGCCATGCCGTCCTCCGATCAACCCACCATGATCCGCGCGTCGGGATAGATTACTCGTCCGCGTGCGGCGTTGGCAAGTAGGAGCGCCAGCGACAGCGGGCCGATACGGCCGATGAACATCACCGCGACCGTAACGAGCTTTCCGGTGGCGGTGAGCTTCGCTGTGGTGCCAAGGGAAAGGCCGACCGTGCCCAATGCCGAAAACACTTCGAAGAGCGCGTGCTCGAAGGGTAGTGCTCCCGTGGCCAGGAGCGCCGCGGTACCGGCGGCGGCAACGAGCGCCGCGATCACTGCGATTGCGGCGGACCGGTGCACCGTCTCCAACGGAACCGTACGGCCGAAGAGCACCACCCGCGACTCGCCACGGGCGATGGCGGGGATGGCGCCGAGGAGCACGGCCGCGGTGGTTGTCTTGATTCCGCCTCCTGTTCCGCCGGGCGAGGCGCCAATGAACATCAACACCAGGAACATGACGATGGTCGCCGGGTGCAGCAGGGTGAGATCGACGGTGTTGAAGCCGGCGGTGCGGGCCGTGACGCTCTGAAAGATGGCGTTGAAGACTTTTTCGTGCGGTGTCAGACCAGCGAGCGAGCGCTGCCACTCGGCGACCCCAAACCAGAGCGCTCCCACGAGGCCGAGAATCGCCGAGGCGGTCACGACGACTTTGAGCTGGACGGAGATCGGGCTGGGACGACGAGTCACCTTTGCCCAGGCGGCTCCCAGAAGAGAGAAGCCGAGACCGCCAAGAATGATAAGGGCTGCAACGACAGTGATCACGTAGGGTTGGCGCTGGAAGACGACGAGGTTGTCAGGCTGGAGCGTGAACCCGGCGTTGCAGAACGCGGACACGGAGTGGAAGGCGCCCTTCCAGAGCGCCGCTAGGGCGCTCTCGCCGCGCGCGGCGAAGGGCACGGCAAGGAGCAGCGCGCCAGCGGATTCTATGGCCAGAGTCGCAGTGACGATGAAGGCGGCCAGTTGGGGGGCGGTTCGCGCCTGAGGCATGTCGAGCACCTCGCCGAGCGCTTGCTCGCCCCTGAGTCCGAGCGAGTTGCCGAGAACGAGCGCCGCGAACGCCGACAGTACCATGATGTTCAGCCCCCCGCACTGGATCAACACGAGGATCGCTATATGTCCGAAGTGGGAGAACGCGGATGACGTGTCGACGACCACGAGTCCGGTAACGCAGCCTGCTGAGGTGGCCGTGAACAGCGCATCGATCGGTGAGATCGACGATCCTGGTGCGGCGGCCGCCGGGAAACTCAAGGCCAGCGTGCCGGCCGCGATGAGACCGGCAAAGGAGGCTGCCACCAGAAGCGCAGGACGGCGAAAGAACGCGTCAATGAGGTCACCGGCAACTCGCGAACGCGCCAGCAGCATGGCCAGCATTCCTGCCTGTAGCACCCCCGCCCAGGCCAACATGACCTCGGCGCGCGGCGCGCTGGCGACTGCCAGCGCGAGAGGAATGCCCAGAAGCCAGGGGAGACGTGAACCGGTGGCTAGGAGCACACGGAGATACGGGGTCGTCCAGGCCATCGCGACGATTCCTGACGACGCGCACACAGCAAGGGCAGGCAGGCGGTCGCCGACGCGAAAGCCGACGGCGCAGACGGTCACCACCAGGGACACCAGGAGAAGATGCTGCGCCGCCAGGCGGTTGGTCTCAAGCCAGTGATCGTGGGGGCCTTGTCTGCCCCCCGCGAGACCGGTTGCACTGCTTACCGTGGTCATCGGTGCCGGGAACACGACCCGCGACAGGGCGATCAGCAGCCACAGGACGACCGCCCCGCCGACCACCGGGTCGAGGGCCAGGGATGGGATGAAGGCGCCGATGCTTGCCGCAAGCACGAGCCCGGAGGCCGCCCCGCCCCAGGACTTGGCGGAAGTGTGCGCCCAAACCGCCAGAGCGGTTCCCGCACACACGCTCGACGCGAACAGCCAGCCGAAGCCGGTCATCTCGTCGAAGCGGCCGAAATGTCCACCCGGCGTGTCGACCGCGAATTGCCCGAGGATCGACACCGCCGCGGCGCCAACCATCCGTGCGCTCGCGAGCCTCGCTCCTGCCCCCCTGGCTCTCACCGGCGGCTCCCAACCCAAGCTTGGAGCCCGGGGGAGGACGAGACCTGGCTCGCGGTCATTGCGACAACGCGAGCATACTCTCGTTGACCGGTGCTCTCAGGCCGAGGCGGCGTGCCTCCCGGATCACCGCGCCGTTGCGCAGATCGAGCGCCTTGGCGGCGCTGACGCGCACCCAGTGCAAGGGAGCGACGCTCTCCAAGAAAGCGTCCCACCAGTGGGGGGCGGGGGCGATGCCCAGCGCCGCAGCCAGCACCTGCACCGTTTCGTCGAACACCGCCTGCGCTTCGTCAGGCCAGCGTTCTAGATACTCGCCCAGAGTCACGCCGCGCACCGCCAAGGGCAGCCCGACGACGCAGTTGAAACCCATCTTCTCCACCTCGGCGGCGGCGAAGGCGCCAGCCTCCAGGCCGGCGCTGGGGATGCCCCCCGCGCTCAGGCGGGTGGTGAGCGACGCGGCCAGCGGACCGGCAAACGGCGAGGGGCGCAGCACCCGGAAGAACTCTCCCTTGGAGGTAAACCAGATGAGGCCGCGGGTGCAGCCGGGCAGTGTCTCAAGCAGCGGCCTCACCCAGCCGTTCTGCACGAACACCAGGCGGCGGTCCCCGATCGCGCCGAGGCGGGGGAGTATTGCCTCCAACGCGTCTTCCCGAAGGCACACGAGGACCGGCTCGTTACCCGCTCCTACGCTTTCCCAGCCGGTTCCCCGGGTTACCGGAACGATCGCGGCACCGCCTCGTTCCAGCGCACCGGCCAGTCGCCGGCCCACCTCTCCCATACCGATGACGTGCACGCGCATGCCGCCATGCTGCCTCGCCGAGCGTTCAATGGCAAGAACCAAAGAGTTTTTCGAGAAGATAAAGAGGGCGGAGCCGCCTCCGCCCTCCATGGTGGCTGCGAAACGAGGAGCTACAGCGAGGCGAGCATTCCCTCCGCCTCTTCGCAGGTCTTCTTGACGCCGGCCACCGACTTGGCCAGCGCGTCCTTCTCCTCGCCGGTGAGGTCGAGTTCGATGATCTTCTCGATGCCGCCCGCGCCCAGGATGGCGGGCACGCCGACGAACAATCCGTGCACGCCGTACTCGCCTTCGAGCTTGGCGCACACGGGGAGGATCTTGCGCTTGTTGAAGATGATCGCCTCGGCCATCTCCAGCGCCGCCCAGGCGGGGGACACGAACGCGGAACCGAAGCCCAACAGCCCCACGACCTCGCCGCCGGCCTTGCGGGTGCGCGACTCGATCTTGGCGAGAGTGTCCGCGTCCAGGAACTTGGTCACCGGGATGCCGGCGATCTGGCAGGAGGAGCGCACCGGTACCATGTCGTCCCCGTGGCCGCCGAGCACGATGGCGTTGACGTTCTCCACCGAAACTCCGGCCGCCTCGGCGACGAAGTAGCAGTAGCGGCCGGAGTCGAGCACGCCGGCCATGCCCATGAGCTTGTTCTTCGGCGGGGCGAGCCGCTTGTCGAGGGTGAAGACGATGGCGTCGAGAGGATTGGCCACCGAGATGATCATCGCGTCGGGGCAGTACTGCTGAATGCCCTTGGCCACCTCGAGGGTCACCTTGAGGTTGATCGCCAGCAGCTCCTCGCGGCTGGGGAACGTGCCGTCGGGCCTCGCCTTGCGCGGCACGCCGGCGGTGTTGATGATCAGTTCGGCACCGGCCAGCGCCGAGTAATCCTTGGAGCCAACCAGCTTGATGTCCCTGGAAATGGTCGGCAGGCCCTCGGCGATGTCCAGGCACTTGCCGATGGACACCGACTGCTTCTTGACCACCTCCTGGCGCTCCGGCGGGTCGGCCGGGTTGGGCATGGGCGCCGGGTCGGTCATGCCGACCTCGCGCGCCAGACCGCGCTGGGCGATCTCCTGCGCCAGCACCCCACCGATGTAGCCGCCACCGATCAGTCCGATCTTCTTGAGCATGTCGCTCCTCCTTTTCTTCACGACACGGTCGGTGCGGGGGCGTCCGGCACGCCCTCGCGCCGCGTCATACCCTTGGGGGTCTCCGCCAGCTTGGCCGGACAATGCTGTTGGCGGAGCTTGAAGTAGTCGGCCACCAGCTCCCGTTTCATGAGCTGGATCGCCTTGGCCGGGTCCACGCCCTTGGGGCAAACGCGCGAACATTCCCCGGCGAAGTGGCATCGCCAGGGGCCGCGCTCGCCCGCGAGCACCTCCCGCCGCTGCGCGAAGCCGTTGTCGCGGGAGTCCGAGTTGTAGCGATGCGCCTGCGCCAGCGGCATCGGCCCGGAGTACACCGGGTCGGTGGCGTAGGTGGGGCAGGCGGCCATGCAGCAGCCGCACTTGATGCAGTAGGAGAACTGCAGGTAGTGCTCCAACTCTTCCGGCGACTGCCAGAACTCGCCCGAGGGCTTCTCCATCTCCTCGTGGTCGTCGCGCAGGATGAACGGAGACAAGTCCCGGTGGGTGGAGATCATGGGCGCCAGGTCGGGAACCAGGTCCTTGATGATGTTGAAGTTGGGAAGCGGTCCCACGGCCACCGCGGTGGTTTCAAGCTCGGAGATCTGGGTATTGCAGCCGAGCCGTGGTGAGCCGTTGATGAGCATCCCGCAGGAGCCGCACACCCCCATGCGACACGACGAGCGCCAGGCCAGCCCCGGTGCGTGCAGTTCCTTCACCAGCCACAACCCGTCCAGCACGGTCATCCCCGGTGCGTAGGGGATACGGTATTCCTCCCAGTGGGGCGTGGCGTCCCGGTCGGGATCGAAACGGCGGACGCGGTAGGTGACCTCCTTGATGTTCGTGAAGTCCATCACCACCCCCCTCTACAGTGACCGCGCCAGCGCCATGCCGGCGAACGCCGCCCAGGTGCCGTAGACGAACAGCCCCGCGCCGAGCAGCAGCAGCACCACCGCCACGGTGCGCTTGAAGGCCGCGCCCAGGTTGAGCTCGAAGAGGATGTTCTTGAGGCCGTACAGCCCGTGGAACAGTGCCGCGCCCAGGAGCACCGTGTAGGTGACGGGGAAGAAGACCATCTTGCCGCGCGCCGCCACGTTGGCCCAGTCGATGGGATGGCCGCCGGCCGGATTCAACGAGGCGATGTTGATCACGCCGTCCAGGTGCATGATCAGCATGTGCAGGCCCAGGAAGACGAAGATGACGAGCCCGGCGAGCACGTGCCAGGTCCACAGCTTGCCGTCGCGGGTCATGGCGTCACCTCCCCGTGCAGCACGAAAAAGTCAAGCGTCCCGGCGGCAGCGAGCAGGGTGGCCAGCAGCAGCGCCACGATGGCCAGCGGGCGCTGGAAATCCACCGAGGTCTTGTAGGGATACACCGGCTCGAAGGGCTTGCCCACCCCCCAGCCCAGTTCGATCAACGCCAGGCGCAGTCCGTTGGCGGCGTGAAAGGCGAAGGCGAGAAACACCAGATACTCGCCGGCAACGAACATCTCTCCCGTCACTCTCCCCATCGACGCCGCCCACGCCGCCTCGCCGAAGGCCCGCGACGAGGTGACCAGGATGTGCAGCAGGAAGTAGAACACCAACCCCAGTCCGGTCAGGCGGTGGAGAGTGTAGAGGTAGCGCTCCAGTCCCCAGCGCCCGCCTCCCAACCACCCCCAGATACCCAGGCGGTTTGGATATCCCTTGGCAGTGAGCATGCTCGCTCCCCCTTCCTTAGTATTAGTACTTCCGTTCAACCGGCTGCCACGTGGTGATGGTGACCGGCTTGTACTCGAGGCGCGGCCCCTTGTCGGTCTTGAAAGCCAGCGTGTGCTTGAGCCACGTCTCGTCGTCGCGGGTGGGGAAGTCGCGGCGGGCGTGACCGCCCCGCGACTCCTGCCGCGCCAGCGCGCCAGACACCTGGACCTCGGCGAGGTCGAGCAGGTTCTCCAACTCGAGCGCATGGAAAAGGTTCGAGTTGTAGGTCTGGCCCTGGTCGGCGATCGGGGCGGACAGCGAGCGCTGGCGGATCGCCTTCACGGTCTCCAACGCCTTGGCGAGTCCCTCGCCGGTGCGGTAGACGCCGACATTGTGGTCCATGGTGGCGCGCAACTCACGGCGGAGCTTGTAGATGTTCTCATCGCCCCGGCGCCCCTTAAGCTTGGCGACGTGCTCCTGTGAGGCCTTGACCATGGCCTCGGGCACCGGCGGGGGGTCCTTGAGCGTGGGGCAGGCCGCGACGATCTCGGCGCCGGTGATGCCGCCCCACACCAGGCACTCGGCGGTGGAGTTGGAGCCCAGGCGGTTGGCGCCGTGCAGCGAGACGCACGCCGCCTCGCCGGCCGCCCAGATCCCCTCGACCCGTGTCTTGCCGTTGATGTCGGTTTCCACTCCGCCCATGGAGTAGTGCGCCACCGGCCGGATGGGGATGGGCTGGGTAATGGGGTCGAGCCCCAAGAACTTGATGCACACCTCGCGGATCAACGGCAGCCGGGTGTTGATGCGGTCGGCGCCGAGGTGGGTGAGGTCCAGGTGCAGGTAGTGCAGGCCATCGTCGCGCTGGAAACCGCGACCCTCGATGAGCTCGGTCATCTCGGCGCGCGACACCATGTCGCGCGGCGCCAGCTCCATCAGCTTGGGCGCGTACTTGTCCATGAAACGGCCGCCGGCGCTGTCCTTGAGGTAGCCGCCCTCGCCCCGGCACCCCTCGGTCATGAGAATGCCCGACGGCACCAGGCCGGTGGGGTGAAACTGCAGGAACTCCATGTCCTCCAGCGGCAGGCCGGCGCGGTAGGCCATCGCCATGCCGTCGCCCGTGACCGTCTGCGAGTAGGTGGTGAACCCGTACAGGGTGCCCGAGCCGCCGGTGGCGATGAGCAGCGCCTTGCCGCGCATCACCACCGTCTCCCCCGAGGGCGCGTGGATACCCACCAGACCGGCGAAGCGCCCTTCCGACACCAGGATGTCAGTGACGAAGAGCTCGTCGTAGCGCTGAAAGCAGCGGTAGCGCAGCAGCTGGTCGTACAGCGTCTGCATCTCAAAAAAGCCGGTCTTGTCGGCGGCCAGCGTGGCCCGCGGGTAGGAGTGGCCGCCGAAGGGGCGCTGGGAGATGCGCCCGTGCTCATCCCGCGTCCAGGGGATGCCCCAGTGATCCAGCAGAAGGATCTCCTCCGGCATCTGCCGCACGAAGCGGTAGACGACGTCCTGGTCGGCGAGAAAGTCGGAGCCCTTCACCGTGTCCCAGGCGTGCAGGTCGAACGAATCGCCCTCCTCCGGGCGAAGCACTGCCGCCGTGCCCCCCTCCGCGCACACCGAGTGGGCACGCATCAGCTGCACTTTGGACACGATGCCGATGTCGATCTTGCCGCCGCCCTTGCGCGAGATCTCCACCGCGGCGCGCAGACCGGCCAGCCCCGCCCCCAGGATGAGGACGTCGTGGGTGATCACCTGGGCCATCGCCAACCCTCCTTCATCTGCCGTGAGGTACGCTGCCCACCCGGCGCGAGCGCCGATCCGCCGGCCGTGAGGGCTGTGCATGCCGACAATGAGTCGAGTGCGGGGGAGGGGGAGAGTCGCCCAGGGCCTGGCGCGGCGACTTCGAGGCCGCGCCGCTGCGGGCTGCGCCAACCGTACGTGTAGATGTCCACGCCCCCCGTCCCCCTCGATCAGCACGCGGCGACTCTTATCGCCGCACGACACGGGCGCGACATTAGCACCTCATTCGTATTTTCACAAGCTGCCCTCCTCCACCTTTGCCAGCAGGTGAATTCGGGTCCGCCTGTGCCCGTGACCGCCTCCCGTGCCCCTGATCGGTGCCC
>JBBINC010000024.1:28992-33115 GCA_037444085.1 Acidobacteriota bacterium
GTATCGGGGGACCGTGGCGGCGTCGCGGTCAGTGACGGCGAACCTGAGCCTGGCGCGCCGGCCGGAAGTCGCATCCGCCAGGGGAGGCGGGAGAGCGGGAGAACGCGGTACACTTGCACCGGACCAGAGGACGACGAAGTACCGCGGTGAGGTGTATCCGGGTGTCGCACTCGGCGGCGGTATCGCTTTCCGCCGGCCGGGCGAAGTTCTCGGGCTTCACAGTAAGCAATCGTTTTCCAGTGATTTACGGCGATGGCACGGAATCTGCACGTCAGGAGGAGGATGATGGTGCCGCATTCAGAGTCCCGCGCGCGTGGCTTCACCCTGCTGGAAGCGCTGGTCGTGGTAGCGCTGGTGGGGATCGTGGTGACCATCGTGGTGGGTGTCCTGCAGGCGACCTACCAGAAGATGCGCCTGGAGACGGCGGTCAATGACATCGACTCGTTGTTGGAGTCGGCGCATGCGGCCATGGTCAACACCCAGGCGGAGGTGTTCATCGGTCTTCAGAAGGAGCCCTGGCGCCTACAGGTGGCTCGGGATGCGGCGCTCACCGATGTGGTGGAGGAGTTCGTGGTGCCCGAGCACGTGAGCTTCTCCATGGCCGCGGTGGACGGCATCGAGACGAACTGGCCGGCGGCCGCTGCCGATGGACCCTGGCGATTGCGCCTGGATACGATGGGCCGCACCACCACCGTGGCGGGGGCTCTGGTGACCGCGACGCAGACCCTGACGGTCACCCACCGCGACGTGGTGACCGGCCGGCTCACGCCGCGGCTGCGCTATGAGGTTCGCGTGTATCCGCTGTGGCGCGTGGATGTGGCCAAGGAGATCGTGCCATGAGACGCAGCGACCGAGCAACGGTGCCGCGCCGCCGGGGCGAGCGCGGGATGAGCCTGGTGGAAGTTCTGGTGGCGTTCTTCCTGCTTCTGGTGATTTCGCTGTCGGTGCTCGAGATGTTCTCGTTGGCCTACGCCGTGAACATGGGCGCGCAGGCGCGCACCGATCTCACCTACCGGGCGCAGCGGGTGGGCGAGGCGATCCGCTGGATCTACAGCTTGCAGGCCGACAACCCCACCCTGTTCGAGTCGGCGAAGACCAACTCGGGAGTGGATTTGGCGGCGCAGGCGGCGGGCACCTCGGTGACGCTTCCGACCTCGTCCACCGCGCCGACCTGGGCGTTCTGGGGTCCCGCCGGCGTCAACGTGGTCGAGGAGGACGCTCGGTACGTGCTGCGCTACACGGTAGAGGACGGCGGCGTGGTGGGACGCTGGCGAGTGGTGGTGGGGGCCGAGCCCCGTGGCGATGGCCGGCGCTATCTGGGCGCCGTGTCGGCAGCAAAGGCGGTGAGGTATGTGGCGGTCATCCGGTAGGCGGCAGAGCGGCTTCGGCCTGGTCGAGCTTCTCGTCGTCCTGGTGACGCTGACCATCATCCTGGTGCTCACCGGGCAGCTGGTGTTCGCGATGCGGCGCTCGGCGCTGCAGCAGCAGTACCAGGTGGACGCCCGCCAGACCGCGCGGGGCGCCGCCGACTACGTCAACTTCCTGCTGCGCGGCGCCATGGATCCGCCCAACACAGATGCCGGCTCGGTGGCATTGCTGGTCCGCGCCTCCTGGGGCGGCACCGACACCCAGCTCACCTACGACAACGTCACCGACGCCGACCTTGCCGATGTCGGCACCGACATCATCACCTTCGCGCGCTTCCACGAGGCGAGCACGGTCACGCCGGCCCGTGCGCCGGGGGGGCAACACGCGGCCAACTGGTGGTGGGCGTTCGACGGCGGCTGCCGCACCGGCAGCACGCAGGAGGAACGGGAGGCGGCCAACATTGCGCTCTTCAAGCAGCTGACCGGCTATGTCGACGATGCCAGCCTGAGCGACCCGCTGCTGATCATGGACGCCAACGGCCAGACCGCGGTGTATTACATCTGCACGTACCTGACGGCGCAGTGCGACTCCTCGCCACCTTGCGACCAGCCGTGTATCAAGGTGCAGGCCAACCCGGGGTGTACCGGCGGCGTGGTGCCAGCGGGCGGCTACCCGGGCTTCGTCGATCCGCGACTCCTCATCGGCCTGCGGTTTGCCACGCTGCGGGTGAAGAACGGCTGGCTGGAACAGAAGGACGCCATGTTCGATCCCGCCAACCCCGACAACGGGTTCGTGCCGATCCTGCCCAACGTCGAGGATCTGCAGATCGCCTACATCTTCGACCGCGCCATCGGCGGCGCGGGGCTTGGCGACGTGGTGTGGAACAACGATCCCGCACACACCTTCGCCTCTGGCCAGGGGGGAGTCCCGGACGCCACCCAGGCGCGGCAGGTGATCGGTGTGCGCGTCACGGTCACCGGCCGGGCGGCGCAGGAGCAGAGGGGTTCGGGGCAGGCGCGGTTCTACCGGCCGCGGGCGGAGAATCGTCCGGGCGGTGAGGAATCCGGCGAGGCAGCGGACGGGTTCGCGCGCTTTACGGTGTCGTCCACCGCGCTGCTGCGCAACCGCATCGGCGGAATGTAGGGGGCCGGCATGAGGCACGATCATCAGCGGGGAATCGCACTGGTCAGCGTCGTCGTGGTGCTGCTGGTGCTCACGGTCCTGGGCATCACCGCCGCCATCATGATGACCCAGGAGGACCGCACGGCGCGGCAGATGGAGCTGCAGAAGGCGGCGTTCTACGTCGCCGAGGCCGGCCTGCGCCACGGGGAACAGGTGCTGGGCGGGGTGACCTACAGCAACATCACCCTGAACATGCTGCTCAACCACGCCTCCAGCGTCGAGACTCCGGCCGCCAGCCCCAAGGTGCCGCAGCAACCGCCGCCGTGGTCGGCGGCGAGGTTGGGCGCCTACCTCACCACCATCCCGGGCGCCGGGGCCGAACTGTCCAACGTCGAGGTGACCGGCGATTTCCGCCTGCCCGGCAAGGACCGGGCGTTCTACTCCCTGTACGTGCGCAACAACGAGGACGACCTTGGCGGCGCCACCGCCAACAACGACTCGTTGATCCGCCTCATCGCCGTGGGGTGGATCGCCAGCCCCTCGGGCCGGGTGCTGGCCGCCAAGACGCTGGAGGAGGAGTTCAATTTCTTGGGCGCGGCGCAGAGCCCGTCGGCGCAGAAACTCTCCGACCAGGGCGGCACCAGCTCCGGGATCTTCACCGGCAACTAGCAGGAGGCATGAGATGACACGGATTCTCCAGACGGCGCGTCACGCACTCTCGATGAGCGGCGGGCAGGCCCACCCCGCGTGGCGGCAGGCCGTGGCCATGCTCCTCGCCTTCCTGCTCACCGGCGTCACCGCCATGCCGTTGAAGGCGCAGACCATCGACCCCACCGACGAGGGGTACGACCCGATGCGCCAGATCACCGAGCAGATGTATCCGCCGAACGTGATGATTCTCATGGATCTTTCCGGCTCCATGGAGAACGATATTGCCGGCAACTGGGTGGGCGTGGATTCACAGGGAGCGCCCCCATCGGCCCGGTGGGATCGCGTCGGCGAGGACTGCGGCTGCGACTCCGCCGGCCGGGGCCTGCGCGGCCTCTACTTCAACGGCCGCCTGCCCGGCGACGGATCGTCCAACGGTTCCGCCGCCCTCGCCGCCGTGCACGGCGATGGGTTTGGCGCCGCCGCCGGCCCCGAGAACATCGATTTCGATTGGGGCGCTGGCGCGCCCGACCCCTCCATCGGCAGCGACAACTTCTCGGTGCGCTGGGAGGGGTGGGTGGAGCCGCTGTACACCGAGGAGTACACCTTCCGGGTGTGGTCCGACGACGGCGTGCGCGTGTGGCTCAACGGCGTGCGCATCATCGACTCCTGGGTTCCCCAGTCGGCGCGCTACTGGAACGGTGAGTCGTCGCCGGTGCTGCTGCAGGAGTGCGAGAAGTACCCCATCGTGGTGGAGCACTTCGAGCAGGGCGGGCTGGCCCGGCTGAAGCTGTACTGGCAGAGCGCCACCCAGCAGGTGCACGAGGTCATCCCGGTCGCCCAGCTCTACCCGGCGGAGGGGGTGCCGCCCACCGCCACCCCGACCTTCACGCCCACCGCGACCCCTACCGCCACCGCCACCCCCACGGCGACGGTGACGCCCACCGCCACCCCCACGGCGACGCCGACGGCGACGCCAACGGTG
>JBBINC010000025.1:0-14899 GCA_037444085.1 Acidobacteriota bacterium
CGTGCCCGTGTCCGTGCCCGGGCCCCTGGCCGTCCCCGTGTCCGTGCCAGTGTCAGTGCCGGTGCCCGTGTCGGTGACCGTGCCTGTGTCCGTGACAGTGACAGTGACAGTGACAGTGCCGGTGTCCGCGTCGGTATCGGTCCGTCAGTGACGGTGTCCGCACCCGTGTCTGCCAACCCCTCACACCACGTAGGCCGCGGCAAAACCCACCTGCGCCGCCATCATCATCAGGTACATGTGCGTCCAGGAAGGGTGGTTCTCCGTGCGAGAAAGCGACCCCGGGTCACGCAGCAAGAGCCAGCAGGTGTAGATCCCCCACAGGGTAAGCGCCACACCCAGGAAGACGAGCACGGTGGCGTTGCCGGTAAGCATGGCCAGCCCTGGAACGGCCGGATCCTCAAGTACCGTCCCCAGCGGGATGAGCAGCCACGGCAAGACGAATGAGGGCGCAATCATCCAGGCTGCGCGGTGCACGCCGTACTTGACCGGCAGGGTGTGCACGCCGCTGGCAGCATCGCCCTTCATATCCGAGAAGTCCTTCGTGCTGGAGGCGCCCAGCAGGAAGGCGCCGAACACCGCCCCGATCCACCACGCCTCGGCGTGCCAGATGGGAGCCACCATCCCCCACCCCGCCACTTTGAGCCAGAGCCCTCTGGGGACGGCGATGGTGACGTTGGCCCAGATGCCGAAGCGCTTGGTGCGCCCAAACGCTGGCAGGGAGTACATGAGCGTGGCCACGGCCGCCCCCAGGTAGAGGAAGAAGACACCGTGGTCGGAAAGCGAACCGCCGAGGCGGTCGGCCAGCGTCACCGCCGGGAAGGGCACCACCAGCCACACTGGCACCGCGCCAGCAAGGTAGAGGATCGCGGCGTGCCGAGTCGCCTGGCGCACGCTCACCCGGCCCGACGGGATGGGACGGGCCGGCTTGTTGATGCGGTCCGCGTCGAGATCGGCGATCTGGTTGAGCGTATTCGATGCGGCATTGAGCAGCGCGGCGCAGAGGCTGCCGAGCACGATCGTGAACAGTACCGAGGGGCGCAGTAGCCGCTCGGGGTCTGGGTTATGCGCCGATCCGAAGGCACACACCGCCCCGGACAGAATGCCCAGCAGCGGCGGCAGCAAGGTGAACGGTCGATCAAGATCGAGGAGATCCGAGAGCTTCACGGTGTCATCCTCCCCGCCACCGCCAGGGCGCCAGCCGTGATGGCCGCCACCACGGTCAACGTGAGGTTCACCGCGTCATGCCCGACGCGGCGGTCGAATCCGCTCTCGGCCAGCGCTGCCACCACACCGGCGCCGGCACACACTACCGCCAGGCCGCCGCTCAGCACCCCCAACGACCAGGCGAGGGCGCCCACCCCGGCGCCACCCAGCACCGTTGCCACCCCTCCAGGCAGACTCACGGCACCCGCGGTACCGGGCGGCACCGGCTGCAGCCGCGTCAGAGTAAACGCCCGTCGGCCGAATGCCTTGCCCAGCTCGGAGCCGGCCGTATCGGCCAGCGCCCCGGCCAGCGCCGCCACGGCCATGACGGCACACAGCAGGGGATCGGCGAAGGGAGTGAGGGAAGCGGCGACGAACACCACCGCGCCCTTGGCCGCGACGTTGCCAAGACCGCGGCGACCAGCGTCCCCCTCGGCAATGCCCAAAGTTGCCTTATGCCGCCAGCCGACCCTGGTTGCGGCAGTGCCGGCCACCAGGAACGCGAGCAGCACGATCCACAGACGCACTCCGCCGAAACCCCAGGTCACGACCCCCAGCAGCATGGCGCCGGCGATGCCAGCGGGCGACAGGATCCGCTTCCACGCCGCGAGCGCGGCGCAAGCGCCGTTCACGCCGAGGGCGATCAGCCATCCGGCCTGGTTCGTGCTCCAGTCAGGCCCCCCGTGCGGCACCGCAACGACCTCGAGCCAACCGCCCAGTAGCGCTGCCAGTACCAGCGCGCCGGCGAGCGGCGCGAGGACATTGTCGTCCACCGCCAGGGGGGCACTTTCCACCAGACCAGCCACCGCCGCCGCCACCAGGAACGCCCCCGCCAGACCCGACCACGTCAGGCCGACAGGCAGAGCCGGTACCTGCTGGAGTCCGCCGGAGACGACAAACACCCACAGTAGGCCGCCCCCGAGCCACCCCGCCGACACTCCGGCGGCCAGCCCAATCCAACTCTTGGCGGCGTTCCAGGGTAGTTTCCCTCTGCCCCACTTCAGCCCCGCCACCCCGGCCGCGGCGTCACCCAGAGCCAACAACCCCCAGGCAAACGCCACCATCTCCAGGCGTTCCCGGAACACCGCGAGCAGCGCCAGCACCACCGCCGGATAGAGCAGCACGCCGCGGTCGGAGGCGCCGGCCCGCGCACTGGCGAGGCGATGGCCGAGCAGGCGGGGCAGCACAAACCAGTTGAACACGAACGCCACCGCGGCGCACGCCGCCGCCTGCGTCCAGGTAAGCGCCGCCAGCGCCAGGGCGAACACGGCCATGCCGGCGTGCACCGCCTTGCGGGCCGCTTCTCCTGGGGGCAGCGGGCGCGAGCGCCGAGCAGCCGCACCTGCCGCGCGGGGAGTTGCCCCCTCGTGAGACTCGGCGGCTGCACGAGCCCTCATGTCACCAGCCGGGAACGCCAGTACTGCAGGGTGTCCAGGAGCGTCTGCCGAAATGCGATCGCCGGGCGCCACCCCAAGGTCTGTTGGCAACGCGATGGATCACCCACCAGGGCGGGTATCTCCGCCGGGCGCAAGCGCTCGGGATCGCACTCCACCTCCACAACCGCCTCACTGAAGCTCAACAACTCGTCCAGCACCGCCCGGATCGACCGGCCGCGGCCGGAACACACGTTGTAGACCTCTCCCGCCTGACCTCGCTCTCCCGCCAACCGGTAGGCCACCGCGGCGTCTCGCACGTCGATGAAGTCGCGCCGCGCCTCGAGGTTGCCCACCAACAGCCGGGGCGGGCGCGCCTCGCGCTCGATCCCCACAATCTGCCGGGCCAGGGACGAGACGACGAAGCGCTCCGATTGCCTGGGACCACAGTGGTTGAACAGACGCAACCGCACAGTGCGCAGACCGTAGCTCTGAAAATACTGCCAGCCTAGAAGATCCACCGCAGCCTTGCTGACCCCGTAGGGGGACACCGGGCGTAGCGGGCGATCCTCGGCGATCGGCAGCTCGTCCTCTCCCACCGCCCCGTACGGCTCCGCGGAACACGCCAGCACCACCGCTGCATCCAGGTCGAGCTGCCGCACCGCCTCCAGCAGGTGCAGCGTGCCCACCACGTTCGTCTGCAAGATCTCCGCCGGCGTGGTCCACGACCCCGCCACCGAAGACGAGGCCGCCAGGTGGTAGATCACCTCCGGCCTCGCCGCCTGCAGCGCGCGCAGCAGCGACGACGCATCGTGCAGGTCTCCCTCGACCAGCCGCAGCAACGGCAGCAACGGCTCCAATTCGCCCCGGCCCGAGCGCCATCGGACCAGTCCAAACACCTCAGTCTGGCCGCTCCCCGAGAGCAGGTGTTCCGCCAGGTGAACGCCGACAAACCCGGTGATGCCGGTGATGAGCACGCGCATGGCGATATGGTAGCGTGAGTGGCCCGGGGGCGAAGAGCCGGGAGGGGGCCACCGCCGCAGGCCCAGGGAGCCGGCACCCGGCACGGTAGACTGGCCGGGGAGGGAGGCGGAAAGCCGTGCCTGCGATAACCTTCACTCCATGCCCGCGATGGATCCCCGGCGCCTGGAACGGATATTCGTTGGTGGTTTGTTGCTCCTTTTCTTCGGCATCATGTTGACCTGCCTGCCCCGCGCACTCCTTTACCCGGCGCCGCAGGCGAGTGTGCCGGAGCCTCCGCCGCCATGGAGAGATGTCGCGGTCCCCCTGCGCGGCGGCACCCACGTGTGCGCGTGGTGGCAGGAGGGGAACGGCGGACCGGTGGTGCTGTTCTTCCACGGCAACGGCGAGAGTCTCGGCACCCTCGGGCACGGCGGGTTCCTCGATCACCTCGCGGGCGTCGGCTCGGCAACGCTGGTGGTGGACTATCCAGGCTACGGCCGTTCGCCGGGGCGTCCCTCCGAGCAGGCGCTGCACGCCGCGGCCGATGCCTCGCTGGCCTGGGCCGAGGAGCACGGCGGCGGCCGCCCAGTGGTCGTCTGGGGATGGTCGCTGGGCGCTGCCGTCGCCATTTCACTCGCGGCGCGGGCTGGAGGACGGGTGCGCGGCCTCATCGCTGCCAGCCCATGGACGCGCCTGGAGGATGTGGCCGCCGAGCACTTCCCGCGCTTCCTGGTGCGCCTGCTGATATCGGAGCGCTATGACTCCCTGGCGGCTGCAGCCGCGGTGCGCGTCCCGGCGCTGGTGCTGCACGGCGAGCGGGACGCCATCATCCCCGCCGAGCACGGCCGCCGGCTGGCGCGGGCGCTGGCCGGCCCGACCCGACAGGTGGAGGTGCCCGGTGCCGGCCATAACGACCTCTTGTCCCACCCGCAGGTGTGGCGCGAGGCCGAGAGCTTCGTCGCAGCGCTGCGACCGGCGCGGTAGCCGGGTCGAGGAGCGCTGTGGGGAAGGCCAACAAGCCCGTCCCGGGCGGGCGAGCAGGTGCCGTTCTGCTTCTTCCCTTCGCGGCGTTCAGAACGGGGCGAAACCCGAGGCCTCCCAGAAGTCGGCGCGGACGGAGTTGTACAGGCCCTGCAGAGCGGCGAAGTGCTCCCGTTCCCAGTCGGCGAGGAAGGCGTAGAAGTCGCGAATTTCTTCCTCCCCTGCCCCCTCGGCAGCGCGCGTAAAGAACACCACGGCGTTGTTCTCCAGGGTCATGCCCACGGATAGCGCGCCCACCTCGAACATCGCCCCTTGCGCCTGCTGGCGGAACTTCTCCGAGAAGACGGCATCGGAAAACGCCTTCAGTTCCGGCGCCCGCCGCTGCACCACAAAAGCCGCCAGCCCCTCGGCGTCGTACCCCTTCATCACACCTTTCAGGTACTTCTGGTGCTCCACCTCGTCCCGCGCCAGTTTGGCGAACAGCTCCTGCACGGCGGGTTTGCTGGCGCGGTCGGCGGTCATGGAGTAGAAGGTGTAGCCGTCCACCTCGATCTGAAAGGCCTTCTTCAGGATCTCGAGTATCTCCTGGCGAGTATTCACGACCTTCCTCCTCTACACCGCGTCCTTGAGCAGCGGCGCGGGTCGCACCGCAGCCAGCTCCTCCGGCACATACTCCAGCGCCCCGGTGGGGCAGAACGGCACGCACTTGGGCGCGCCCCCGCACAGATCGCACTTGGCGACACAGTGGTACGGCTCGTCCCAGATCATGTTGCCGAAAGGACACGCGGCCACGCACATGCGGCATACGATGCAGCGCTCGTGGTGCACGTCGATGGCTCCGGTGAGCCCGTTGCGCACCAGCGCAGCGGTGGGACAGACAGCGGCGCAGGCGGCATCGTGGCACTGAAAGCAGACCACCGGCGTGCCCAGCTCGGGCCCCCGCCGGTAGATGTTGATGCGAGTCGCTGCTGGTCGCCCCTCGCTGCCGTGGCCGAAGGCGCAGGCCAGCTCGCACTTGCCGCAGGCGATGCAGCGCTCCACGTTGACGCGGTAAATCATGGCTTGCATCCCCCACCTCCTACCTTCCGCCCAGGGGCGAGGCCAGCGGCACCGCCTGCAGCCGCTGGAACGTAGCTGCCATCTGCTTGCGCTTGCAGGCGTCGCAGTTGGTGAAGTAGCTCTCACTCACCCCCCCCTCGCCGGAGAAGTGTCGCGCCTGTTCGATGGTGACGTGGGCACGCCCACAGGTCGGGCAGCGCAGCATCTGGAATGTCTTGCCCCAGATGGTCCGGGAGGAATGCGAGGTGGATGAAGGGATGAAGTCGGTGGGGCAGATCTCGGCGCAGGCCAGGCAGCAGGCCAGGACGGGATCGGGGTCGTAGGGCAGCCGATGCAATCGGGCGGCGCTTCGCCGAAGGGCGGCGCCACCTCGCGGCCAATACCACGGTCGACGGTGGCGATGGCGGAGACACCGATGTGGTCGCATACCCTCGTG
Source organism: Acidobacteriota bacterium (assembly GCA_037444085.1). Classification (GTDB taxonomy): domain Bacteria; phylum Acidobacteriota; class Thermoanaerobaculia; order Thermoanaerobaculales; family Thermoanaerobaculaceae; genus CALEVZ01. Next base: position 6,016 of record JBBINC010000025.1, read on the forward strand.
CACAGGGCGCAGAGGATGCAGTCGGTGGGCTGCGGGTTGGGCCGGTAGGTGGTCCTAGTGATGCCGTACCGAGTGGCCAACTCCTTGATCAGCGGTGTTTCCGGACAGCGCGCCAGCAACAGGTCGAGTACTACCTTGCGTGTCTCCACGACGCGCTCGCTGCCGGTGAACACGATGAGCCCGTCCTTGACCGGGAACTGGCAGGCGATGACCATCTTGCACCAGCCGTCCCAGCCTTCCTCGGTGACGTCCACGAGGCACAACCGGCATCCGCCGTAGGGCTCCAGAGCCTCGTGGTGGCATAGCGTCGGGATGTCGATGCCGCCGCCGCGCGCCGCCTCCAGCAGAAAAGCACCGGCTCGCGCCGTGACCGGCTTGCCGTCGATGGTCATGGTCACCATGGTCGAAGCCTCGGCTTTCATGCCACACCCTTTTCGGCCATCTCATGCTTGGGCAGGAATCGGATCGCCTGGGTCGGACAGGCGTCGTAGCAGGCGCCGCAGGAGATGCACTTCTCCTGGTGGATGACGTGCAGTTCCTTGACCGTGCCGGTGATGGCCTCGACCGGGCAGGCCTTGAAGCAGGCATGACAGCCGTCGCACGTCTCGGGGATGATCTCGTAGGTGGTGAGATCGCGGCAGATGCCGGCTGGGCACTCCCGGCGCTCCACGTGCGCCACGTATTCGTCGCGGAAGTAGCGCAGCGTGGAGATCACCGGATTGGGTGCCGACTTGCCCAGTTCGCACAGGGAACCGAGCTGCATTCCCCGCGACAGGCGCTCGATTCGTTCGATATCCCCGGGTTTCCCGCGCCCCGCTACAAGGTCATCGAACATCACCAACATCTGGTGCAGCCCCTCGCGACACGGCACGCACTTGCCGCACGATTCCTCGGTCAAGAACTTCAAGAAGTACCGCGCGACGTCCACCATGCAGGTCCGGTCGTCCATGACGATCATTCCGCCCGACCCCATCATCGAGCCGGCCTCGGTGAGCTTCTCGTAGTCCACCGGCAAGTCAAGCAAGGCTTCCGGCACGCACCCGCCCGACGGACCGCCGGTCTGCACCGCCTTGAACGGTCGATCACCGATCACCCCGCCGCCGATGTCGTAAATGATCTGACGCAACGTCATACCCATCGGCAGCTCGATGAGACCGGTATTCTTGACCTTGCCGACGAGGGAGAAGGCCTTGGTGCCCTTGGACTTCTCGGTTCCCATGGCGGCAAACCAGGCACCACCGTGCTCGACGATGGCACCGACGTCGGCCCACGTCTCGACGTTGTTGAGCACGGTGGGCAAGTCGTACAGGCCCCGGTCGGTGGCGTGCACGTACTTGGCGCGGGGCTCCCCGACCTTGCCCTCAAGGGAGCGCATGAGCGCCGAGGATTCACCGCACACGAAGGCGCCGCCGCCGCGCGAAATGCGGATATCGAAGTCGAACCCCGAGCCCAGGATGTCGGTGCCCAGCAGACCCAGCTCCCGTGCCCGGTGGATCGCCAGTGTGAGGTGGACGACGGCCAGTGGATACTCGTCGCGTACGTAGATGATGCCCTCGTGGGCACCCACCGCCCAGCCGCCGATGACCATCCCCTCCAGCACCGAATGCGGGTCGCCCTCCATGATGGAGCGGTCCTTGAACGCCCCGGGGTCGCCCTCGTCGCCGTTGCACAGAATGAACTTGCGTTCGTTCTTGGCGTTGCGGCAGGAACGCCACTTGCGCGCGGTGGAAAAGCCGGCGCCGCCGCGGCCGCGCAGCCCGGAGGCCGCCACTTCGGCCAGTACCTCTTCCGGGGTCATGGCCAGCGCTTTCACGAGGCCGCCGTACGCGCCGTGGGCGATGGCGTCGTCGATATCGGCGGGGTCGATCAGGCCAATGCGGCGCATGGCTACCCGCGTCTGGTGCTTGTAGAAGGGCACCTCCTCGTAGTGCTGGATGCGCTGGCCCGACACCGGCTCCTTGTAGAGCAGGCGCGGGATCACCGCGCCGCCCTGCACGGTCTTCTCCACGATTTCCGCCACGTCGCGCGGCTTCACCCTGGTGTACAGGACGCCCGACGGGCGTAGCACCACCAGCGGCCCGCGCTCGCAGAAGCCGTGGCACCCGGTACGCTTGGAGAACGTCTTCACCTCCGCGATCGACCCCTTAAGCGTCGTGGCGAACGCCTCCGCAACCGCCGCCGCCCCGTTGGCGAGACACCCGGTGCCGCAACACACCAGCACCTCCGACTGATGTGACGCCAGCTTCGACTTCGCCCGCTTGAAATACCGCTCGAACGCCGCCCGGGACTCAATTCGCATCGGCTTTCCCTCTGCTGGCCCGCAGGTACTTCCCCACCTTGGCGGCGGCGGCGTTGCCGTGGTACGCCTCCCCGACGATGAGCACCGGCGCCATGGCGCATGCGCCCACGCAGTTGACGGTCTTGACGGTGAACCCCATGTCCTCGGTGGTACCGCCGGGTTCAACCTCCAGCTGGCGGCACAACTCATCCAGTACCTGCACCGCGCCGCGAATGTGGCACGCGGTGCCGGTGCACACCTTGACAATCGTGCGCCCCTGCGGCGCCAGCGAGAACGCCTTGTAGAACGTGCCCACCGAGAAGACCTTGGCGAGCGGGACGTGGAGCGTGTCGGCGACCTTGGTGAGGACGTCGCAGGGGAGGTAGTTGTACGCGCGATGCACGTCCTGGAGCACCTGGATCAGCGACGCCTCCTCGGCGGCATAGCGCTGCAGCACCTCCTCGGCCGGCGCCAGATCGATACAACTGTGCGCGTTCATGCGGTTACCTCCTCCTCCGCCATCGCCTCCCGGCCAACGGCAAGACCGCGCCGAAACGCCTCAAGATTGACCTCCACCACCGCCGGCTTGGCCGCGAACGTCTCCCTGATCACCTCCTCAACCACGGCCTCCGAGACAGCACCCGTGACTCCGAGATAGGTGCCCAGCGCGACCATGTTGGCGCCCCGAGGGTTCTTGAGCTCCAGGGCGATGTCGTTGGCCGGTACGTTGACCACTCGCACGTCGTCCCTCGCCGGCTGGCGATGGATGAGCGAGGTGTTGAGGCACACCACCCCGCCGGAGCGCACCAGCGGTTCGAACTTGTCCAGCGACGGGAGGTTGAGCACGATGATGGCGCTGGGGTGCTGAACCACCGGCGAGCCCACCGGCCGGTCAGAGATGATCACCGTGCAGTTGCACGTCCCGCCACGCATCTCTGGACCGTAGGACGGAAACCACGAGACCTCCTTGTCCTCGCGCATCCCGGCATAGGCCAGTATCTTGCCCACCAACAGCACGCCCTGACCACCGAAGCCGGCAATGACTACGTCGTGTTGCGCCATCACCCACCCCCCGCCAGCGGTCTGGGCGCCCGATCGATGCCTCCCGGGGTCTTGAAGACACCCAGCGGGTAGTAAGGGAGCATGTGCTGCTCCAGCCAGGCCAGCGATTCCACCGGCGGAATGCCCCAGTTGGTCGGGCACGTCGACAGCACCTCGACCAGGGAGAAGCACTTCCCCTCCTTCTGGTAGCGGAAGGCGCGCCGGATCATCTCCTTGGCGTTGACGGCGTGAAGCGGCGAGTGCACCGAGGCGCGGGCCACGAAGGCCGGGGTCCGCAGTGTCGAGATCAGTTCGGCGATGCGAACCGGGTGGCCGTCCTGCTCCACGTCGCGCCCCAGCGGGCAGGTGGTCGCCACCTGACCGGGCATGGTAGTGGGGGCCATCTGACCGCCCGTCATGCCGTAGATGGCGTTGTTGACGAAGATGACCGTCACCTTCTCGCCGCGGTTGGCGCAGTGCACGATCTCCGACATGCCGATCGACGCCAGGTCGCCGTCACCCTGGTACGAGAACACGATGAGATCTGGCCGTGCGCGCTTGATGCCGGTGGCGACGGCCGGAGCACGCCCGTGCGAGGCCTGGTGGAAGTCGGTGGCGAAGTAGTTGTAGGCCAGCACCGAGCACCCCACCGGGGCGATGCCAACGGTGCGCTGGGCAAGCTCCAGCTCGTCCAGTACCTCGGCCACCAGCCGGTGGATAACGCCGTGCGTGCACCCCGGACAGTAGTGGGTGGCCACCTCCGTCAAAGGGGTAGGCTTGCTGAAGACCACGGCCTCAGGCATGGCGCACCTCCTCTGCTGCCGCCAGCTCCCGCACCCTGGCGGCGATATCTTCGGGGGTCAGCAGCATCCCCCCCTGTCGGCCGACGAAATGGACCGGCACCCTGCCCTCCACCGCCAGGCGCACGTCCTCCACCATCTGCCCGGTGGAGAGCTCGGCCACCAGCACCGCCCGCGCCCTGTCCGCCGCCTTTCGCACCGTCTCATAGGGGAAGGGAAAGAGGGTAATGGGACGCACCATCGCCGCGGCAACGCCGTCGGCGCGCAGATCCTGCAAGGCCGTGTACACCACCCGCGCCACCGTGCCGTATGCCACCACCAGCACCTGGTAGGGCTCCTCCATCCCGACATCGGCGACCCGCACCTCGTCGCGCACGACGGCGGCGTACTTGGCGGCGAGTTTCTGGTTATGCCGCTCCAGCGCCCCCGGATCCAGGAAGAGCGAGTTGATGATCGCGCGGGGTCGGTCGCCCTTCCAGCCGGTGGAAGCCCACGTCTTTTCCTCCAGAGGTTTGCTGGGAACACGGCTGGACGAGAACTCCACCGGCTCCATCATCTGGCCGATCAGGCCATCACCCAGGATGAGCACCGGGTTGCGGTAGTAGTCGGCGAGGTCGAAGGCGTCCTGCACCAGATCCGCCGCTTCCTGCACCGACCACGGCGCCAGTACGATGCAGCGGTAGTCGCCGTGCCCGCCGCCCTTGGTGGCCTGGAAGTAGTCCCCTTGCGCCGGCAGAATCCCACCCAGCCCGGGGCCAGCGCGCATGATGTTGACCACCACCACCGGCAGTTCGGAGCCGGCGATGTAGGAGAGTGCCTCCATCATCAGGGAGATTCCTGGCGACGAGGAGGACGTGAGGACACGTTCGCCCGCCCCGGCCGCGCCGTAGATCATGTTGGACGCCGCCACCTCACTCTCGGCCTGCACGAACGTGCCCCCGACTTGCGGCAGGCGGGCGGACATGTACTCCGGAATCTCGTTCTGCGGCGTGATGGGATAGCCGAAGAACAGCCGGCAACCCGCCTGGATGGCGGCCTCGCCGATCGCCTCCGCCCCCTTCATGAGCTTCTTGGCCATCACCGACTCCTTCCCGCCCCGGGCTCTAGTAGGCGAAGTAGTGATACATGGTGCCCGACACCCGCATCGTGATGGCCACGTCTGGGCACGTGATACAGCACAGCCGGCAGCCGATGCAGCGCATCGGCTCCGCCATCCGGGCGTAGAAGTACCCCTTGGAGTTGAGGTTCGAGCCCATGGCAAGGATCTGCTGGGGACAGGCGTGCACGCACAGCTCGCACCCCTTGCACGCGTCCGGATCGATCAGGATTTGGGGCACATCGAGCCTCCCTTCTCCGTCCCAACCGCTTACGATCGGGCTAGTTGACCACGAACAGCGGGCCCATCGTCCGCTGCCGTGCCGGCACCTCGAAAGGCGGCCGTACCACCCGCCTGAGCAGCACAAGTTCCGCGCCCAGGGCGGCGCCCACGAATTGCCCGGCCAGGCGCTCATCGACCATCACCGCCCGCACCGGCAGCGCCAGCGCCGCGCCAGCCTGCTTCGCCAGTTCCCACCCCTGCCGGACCACCTCTGCGGTAGTCCCAGAAAGGAGGTGGGTATTGGAGATCAAGCCCGTCACCCGGCGTCGCGCCGCAGCCTCGATGGTGCGCACCATGCGCACCGCGTCGTCTGCGGTGGCTGTCAACGGCCGCCGGAAGTTCACCACAGCCAGCGTCTCCACCCCTTCCTCGGGGATGCAATCGGCGAGGGAGCCCAGCGCCCGGGCCCCCGTGGGATCGCCACCGACATCCACGATCACCGTGCGCGCGACATCCCGCACGGCTGTACGGATGAACGGGACGATGATCGGAAGGTCGGCGAAGGTATTCTCTCCCTGCGGCGCCACAACCTCGATCCCCTGCGCCGCCAGCACCGCCCTGGCGGAGCGAGAGCGAAAGTACGGCTTCACCACGTCCAGGTCAACCAGCACCACGCGCCGCCCGGACCTGGCGAGCGCCTGGGCGCCGTTGATGGCGATCTCGGTCTTGCCGCTGCCGAAGTGGCCAACCAGGATCGTGACCCGGCTTGAGTACACCATCCCCCCCGGCCCCCACTTTATGTGAATCGTTTCACGACGTCAAGCAATCAATCGACTCTTCGACGCCGTCGCGACGCCAACGCCGAACACACGCCTACCCTAGTGCCAGGTAGCGAGCGAGGGCGTCACGCCAGGGCGGCATCGGACAGCCCAGAATTGAGCACAACCGGGTCGTGTCCAGGACCGACCAGGCCGGGCGGGATGCCGGCCGCGGGACGGCCCCAGTCTCCACCGGCACGACGTCCGCCCTGCGCCCGAGAAGGCGAACGATCTCGCAGGCCAGACCGTGCCAGCTCGTCTGCCCGTCGTTGACGGCGTGCACCACCCCCTCCGCCTCCAGCCTGGCCAGTTGCAGGATGGCCTCGGCGAGATCTCCAGCGTGAGTGGGACAACCATACTGATCGGCGACCACGGTAAGGGTCGTTGCGCCGGCGTCCAGCTGCCGGCGGATGGTGCGCACGAAGTTGTGCCCCTCGCCGTACAGCCAGGCGGTACGGACGATCAGGTGGCGGGAGGCGCCGCGCGCCGCCATTTCACCCTGCAGCTTGGTGCGGCCGTAGGCCTGAAGCGGGTGGCACGGGTCGTCCTCGCGGTAGGGCCGGCGCGCCGTCCCATCGAAGACATAGTCGGTGGAGACCTGCACCAACAAACCTCCCAACGCGTCGGCCGCCGCGGCCAGGTGGCCCACCGCTTCGGCGTTGATTCGCCGCGCCTCCTCCTCTCGCTCTTCGGCACGGTCGACGGCCGTGAACGCGGCGCAGTTGACGATCACCTCGGGGGCGAACCGCCGCACCAGTGTGCCGACGACCGCGGCATCAGTGACGTCATGCTCGGGGAGATCAACACCCAGGAACTCCAGGCGGCGGCGCTGGCTGGCCGCCGCGAGGGCCATCCCCAGCTGACCGCGCGCCCCGGTGACCAGCAGGCGCATCGTTACCGGCTCGCTCCGGGACCGTCCAACAGCGACAGGAGATAGCTCCCATAGCCGGACTTCGCCATCGGCGCGGCGACGCGACGGAGCTGCGCATCGTCGATGAAGCCCATGCGCCAGGCCACCTCCTCGGGGGCGGCGATCTTGAGGCCCTGGCGCTGTTCCACCACCTGGACAAAATTCGCCGCCTGGAGCAGCGACTCGTGGGTGCCGGTATCCAGCCAGGCGGTCCCCCGCCCCAGAACCTCCACGGTGAGTTCGCCCCACTCCAGGTAGCGCCGATTCACATCGGTGATCTCGAGTTCCCCCCTTGCCGAGCGGGGAATGGACGAAGCCACTTCGACCACCCGATTGTCGTAGAAGTAGAGGCCGGTCACGGCGTAGTTTGAGCGGGGCTTGGCCGGCTTCTCCTGCAACGACACGGCGCGACCCGAGGCATCGAACTCCACCACGCCGTACCGCTCCGGATCGCGCACCCAGTAGCCGAACACCGTCGCCCCGCGCTCCCGCTTCGTGGCCGCCTGCAGCATGCGGGCGAGGCCCTGGGCGTAGAAGATGTTGTCGCCGAGAATAAGACACACCCGGTGCGCGCCGATGAACTCGCGGCCGATGAGGAACGCCTCGGCGAGGCCGCCGGGGTGCGCCTGGGTGGCGTACTGAAGCGTCAGGCCCCACTGGCCGCCGTCCCCCAGCAGACGAATGAACGCCGGCGCGTCTTCGGGGGTGGTAATCACCAGGATGTCGCGGATTCCTGCCAGCATCAGGGTCGACAGCGGGTAGTAGATCATCGGCTTGTCGTGAACCGGCATGAGTTGCTTGGACACGGCCACGGTGAGCGGATACAGCCGCGTGCCCGATCCTCCCGCCAAGATGATCCCCTTGGAGACTTCCATCGACCCTCCCCACGCGCCAGCGGAGGAGATTGTACCGTGCAAGGGGGCGAGTAGACTCTGCCATGCCGGACTAGCCCCCACCGGCTGCGGAGGTCACGTGCGCAAGCGCCAGGGAACTGCATCTGAAGGCGATGGGCCCACCATCGCGGATCGAGATTCCAACCGCATGCCGGAGGGAGGAGAGGAGTTCATCCTTCCCCGCATTGCCTCGCATCTCGACGCGATCTTGCGTCTTCTCAGCCTGGACATGACCGACCCGAACCTCGCCGGAACGCCCGAGCGCGTAGCTCGTTTGTACCTGGAGATGTTCCATGGCCTCCGGGAGGGAGCCGAGCCCGATGTGACCACGTTCCCCAACGAGGAGGGGTACTCCTCCATGGTCATGGAACGCGACGTTCCCTTCTACTCCATGTGCGCCCATCACTTCGTGCCCTTCTACGGGCACGCGCACATCGCCTACATCCCCGGCCCCCGCATCGTTGGCCTGTCCAAATTGCCTCGCATCCTGGAATTCTACGCCAAACGGCCGCAGCTGCAGGAACGCCTCACCGAACAGGTTGCCGATTATCTTTGGAAGAACCTGTCCCCCCTCGGCGCCATGGTGGTGATCGAGGCGCGGCACCTGTGCGTGGAGATGCGGGGTGTGAAAAAGCCCGGGGCGCTCACGGTCACTTCCGCGCTGCGCGGGTGCTTCGAGGAGCGCGAGGTGCGGGCGGAGTTCCTGGCCTATCTGGGGCGCTCTCGCACCTGGTGAGCGTCCGCCCGCAGGTTCCCTCGGTCACAGGGCACGGACACCGGCACGGGCAGGGACACCGGCACGGGCAGGGACACCGGCACGGGCAGG
>JBBINC010000025.1:14999-31322 GCA_037444085.1 Acidobacteriota bacterium
AGGGACACCGGCACGGGCAGGGACACCGGCACGGGCACGGACACCGGCACGGGCAGGGACACCGGCACGGGCAGGGACACCGGCACGGACACCGGCGATGCGAAGGTCCTTGCCCCGCCTCTTCTGACTGACAGGACGATCGCTTCCTCCTGCCCTGGCGGCGGTGCGACGACCGCGTCACCCCAGGCGGTGACCAAGCTCCAGCTCGACATGAGTCATGCCAAGGCTTCCCTGGCCGGCGCAGAGTGGCTGCGGGAAGACCGCAAGGAGTTCAAGGTCGAGAGCCTTGCGGGCGAGGTGGCGACGGGCGGGCGGTTGGCCGGCAGGCTCACTGGACAGCGTACCAGCGACGGACGCCCCTACCGATTCGACCTCACCTTCGTCCTCGCCCTCGCCACCCAGGAAGCGGCGTCTGGAATAACCTGCGGGCCGTAGGCGTCGCTGGCAGCCGCGCGCCGGCTACACGGACGGCCCCTCGCGGGCACCGTTCCACTCGACCGGCGCCCAAACCGCAAACCAAACTCCACAACGAGCGGCTTCTCGGCCCGAAGGCAGGGCTCAGGGCGTCACTTCACCTCGACCAACACGAAGATCTTGCGCGCCGCGAGGAGAGCCGAGCCAGGCACCGGCGCGCGCTGCACCTCGTCAAAAGAGCGTCCCCGCCCCGGCCGGAAGGGTTCCATGATCACTCGTTCCAGACCCTTGCCGTCTTGATCCTCCAGCAGCAGGACAATGCTGACCGTCGGTCTCGCCCCCCCCGTATGGCTCCCGGTGGCCGTCACCTGGCAGCGGACTGACGTGCCCTCGTCCACCGCCCCCTGGGGATCGAGCCGCAACCGGTCCAGCCGCACCCCGGCAATCTCCACGAACACGTCGACCGGCGCGGCGAGACTGAAGTCGAGTTCCACCATGTACGGGCTGTCGGCCTGGATATAGGACCGCTGCGGCACCTCGTCCGCCTCTTGCGCCGCCAGCGGGACGGCGAGCAAGACCGCCGCCAGTACTGCGCCCCCACGGTGCATGGAACCTCCCCGGGGCAGCCGCCCCCCGGTTGAACGGTCTACTTCACCACGTCCCCGACTTTGAAGCCGGAACCGGTCACCACCGTGCACTCGGAGAGCTTCGCCCCCTTCACGGCGGTCACCTTGAGAGACCCGACCTTCTCCTCGTCGGCGCCCAGCACCTGCCCGGTGTCGGGGTCACGGATGGGCTCGCCCATGCGGTAGACGCCCAGCGTGTCGCCGACCGAGAGGCCGTCATCCGAGCCGAGGTTGATGGACACCGCGCCCCCCTGCACCCGAGCGATCTTGCCCGCCACCCGACCGACCACCGTCTGGGACGTCTCGAGGCTGATATTCTTCAGCTTCCCGGCCAGCTCCTCCACGCAGGGCAGCAGCACCTTGTCGAACATGCGCTGATCGTCCACGCCACCGCCGGTGCCGAAGACGAACACCTTGACATTGGACTCTTCCTTGCGCGCCTTGTCGGCCCACAGGATCTCGCCGGTCGTGGTCGACACCAGTCGGGCGTCCAGGGCGCTGACGAACTTCTTCCGCTTCACGTCCAGCCCGACTCCGAACCCCACCCGCGCCTTGGCGGTTTCCTCGCCAAACTCCGTGACGTTGCCGAAGATGATGTACTCGACGCCCAGCAGCTTGCCGGCCTGCACGGCGGTGCGCGGATCAATGTCGCCCGACAGCGACAGGTTCTTCTCCCGCATCAGGGCATCCAGCCGCTCGCGATCCACGACGGTGAACCTGCCCGACTTCACCAGCTCGGTAATGAGCATGTCCTGGGCCGCCTCTCCCGCCCGGCTCCAGTGCGCCTCGAGCGCCTTATGCCCGAACTCGAGGATCGCCACCCGCGGCTTGTTGGCCCACGCCGTACCCGCCACCACACTGAGCACCAGCGCCATCACCACGAACCTTTTCTGCATCTGAGCCTCCTTGTCCAGCCGGTATTGTACACGACCCCCCATGGCGAACACATCACCACCACGCCAGGCTCGCAACTTTTGCAAGAAAAACAGGTTGCGACATCTTCCGGACGGACTGCAGCCGCGGACACCGCCCACCCCCCGGGCGCCTCGCCTCGCGGGAACGACGCGATCGCCGCGGGCACGAGCTCAAGGGCTTGGAGGAACCTGCAGCAGAAGGGTGCAGTACTCCTCCAGCCAGCGCTCGCGCCGGCAACCCCATCCGAACTCCTGCAAGCGCCGGCGCACCTCGAAGGCCTCCTCCCACAACACCCCGGAAAGCAGCAGCCACCCGCCCGGCGCTGCGCGCTCCAGCAGCGCCCCGGCGATGCCGAGAAGCACCTCCGCAGGCAGATTGGCGGCAATCACCCCGAAGCGAGACCCGGCAAGGGAGGCCAGCTCTCCAGCGACACTTTGCACCCGCGCCGCAAGACCGTTAGCGGCGGCGTTGGCGCGGGCCAGCGCGGCGGCCTGAAGGTCGACATCCACGCACACGGCGCGCGCCGCGCCCAGGCGTAGGCCGGCAAGGGCGAGGATGCCGGTGCCGCAACCCAGGTCCAGCATCGTGCCGCCGCGCAGGCCGGGAAGCTCAGCGAGGATTTGCAGGCAGCTGGCCGTGGTCTCGTGCTCGCCTGAACCGAACGCTCCTCGCCGCAGCAGCAGCGTCCCGGCGGGCGTCCCGCCCGGCCCAGGCACTTCGATGAACGCCTCGCCTCGCAGACCCATGACCGCCGCCGCTGCTCCCCCTCCCCACGCCGCCAAGCGTGGTACAAAGGAAGTATGACAAGACCCACCGCCTTCGCCGCAGCGCTCCTCGCCGGCGCGGTCCTGACTGCCACCTCGTGCACCAAGACTCCTTCCCCCGATTCAGCCTGGGCAGCGGAAATCGAGGGGTGGCGCGCCAGGCGCGCCGCCTCCCTCACCAGCCCCGACGGGTGGCTCACCCTGGTGGGGCTCTATTGGCTCGAGCCCGGCACCAGCCGCGTCGGCGCGGCGCCAGACGTTGAGGTATTCCTGGAGGAGGAGGGAGTCCCGCCCCACGCCTTCACCCTCGAGCTGACGCCCGACCAGCGAATCCTGCTCGATCCTCTGGCCACCAGCGATCTACTTGTGGACGGAGAACCGGCCGCGCCCCGCTCTCTGGCCACGGATCGCAGCGGGACGCCGTCGGTCCTGACGCTGGGAGCCCTGCGCATGGTGGTGATCCAGCGGGAGGACCGCTTCGCCCTGCGAGTGCGCAACCCGGACTCGCCCGTGCGCACCAACTTCATGGGTCTCGAGTACTTCCCCCTCGACGCCCGCTACCGCGTCGAGGCACGTCTGGAGCGCTACGGGGCCGCGAAAAGCGTCGAAGTGCCGGTGGCCCAGGGGCCCCCACAGCGCATGCTGGCGCCCGGCGTGGTGCGCTTTTCGCTGCGCGGCCGGCAGCTTTCGCTGCAACCACTGATCTCGTCCCCCAACGACACGACGTACTTCTTCGTGTTCCGCGATGCCACGAGCGGCCGCGAAACCTACGGCGCCGGCCGCTTTCTTGACGCCGCTGCGCCTCTGCCCGGGTCAGATATCGTGCTCCTCGACTTCAACCGCGCCTACACGCCGCCGTGCGCCTTCACCCCCTACGCCACCTGCCCGCTCCCTCCCCCAGAGAACGTGCTACCGGTGCCCGTGCGGGCTGGCGAGAAGGGGTACGGCTGGCACTGATGCCGCCCATGAAGGGTAGTCGGGCGGAGGTCGCCAAAGAGCACACGTGGCACGGCAGGAGGGCACTATGAGACGCGGCCGCGACAACCAGGCGCGAGGCGCACGACAGCCCTGGGCGCGACGGCTGGCCGCCGTGCTGGGGATCGTGGTCGTCATCGGCCTCGCCGCGGCCGGAGCCGGCCTGTGGTACTTGCGTGGCAGCCTGCCGATCCTGGAGGGCTCGCAACCCCTGCCTGGCCTTTCGGCGGCGGTGCGGGTCGAGCGAGACGCCCTCGGGGTGCCCACGGTGCGCGGCGAGACGCCGGCGGACGTGGCTCGAGCCGTGGGGTTCCTGCACGCTCAGGAGCGGTTCTTCCAGATGGACCTGCTGCGCCGTCGCGCCGCCGGCGAGCTGGCCGAGCTATTCGGCGAGGGCGCGGCGGCGTGGGACGCCGGCGTTCGCATGCACCGCTTCCGCGCCCGCGCGGCGCGCACTGTGGCTCGGGCCTCAGGCCCGGAGGCGGCCCTGCTCGCCGCCTACAGCGAGGGGGTCAACGCCGGACTGGCGGCGCTGCGCCGGCCACCGTTCGAGTACCTCCTGCTCGGTGTCTCACCCCGGCCGTGGCAGGCAGAGGACTCGATCCTCGCGGTGCACTCAATGTTCATCGAACTCCACGACGAGACCGGCGGCCACGAGTCCTCGCTGGGGGTGCTGCACGACGTCCTCCCGCCTGCCCTGGCAACGTTTCTTGACGCCCGCGGCGGCGAGTGGGACGCCCCCATCACCGGCGGCGCGTTCGCCGTGCCGCCCCTGCCCGGCCCTGAGATCGTCGACCTGCGCGCCCTGCCCCGCTCTGCGTCGCCGCCGCGCCGCCACTCCTGGCGCGAGCCCTCCACCGCCGGCTCCAACAACTGGGCGGTGGCGGGCGCCTTCACCGCCCATGGCGGGGCGTTGCTGGCCGACGACATGCACCTCGGGCTGGCCGTCCCCAACATCTGGTACCGGGCCTCTCTGGCCTGGCCGGGCGACACCGGCGAAATCCGAGTCACCGGCGTCACACTGCCGGGCACCCCAGCGGTCGTGGCGGGTTCCAACGGGCGCGTGGCGTGGGGGCTCACCAACGCGTACGGCGACTTCTCCGACCTCGTCGTGCTGGAGGAGGACGAGGCGGCTGGCACGTACCGGACCCCGGACGGCACCCAGAGCCCGTCGCGCGTCACCGAGATGATCCGCATCAAGGGGTCCGAAGACCGCGCCGTCGAGGTGGAGGAGACCATCTGGGGCCCAGTCGTCGACCGCGACCACCGCGGCCGCCGCCGCGCCCTGCGTTGGACCGCCCACGACCCCGAGGCGGTCAACCTGACCGTCCTCGACCTGGCCACCACCGATACCATTGACGAGGCCATGGCCGTCGCCAGCCGCGCCGGCATCCCGCCGCAGAACTTCGTCGTCGCCGATCACCACGGCCGCATCGGCTGGACCATCATGGGGCGCATTCCCCGGCGCGTGGGTTGCGACGGACGCCTGCCCGCCGCCTGGGCGGACGGTGGCTGCCGCTGGGACGGCCTCCTCGCCCCAGCCGAGGCGCCGCGCCTGACCGACCCGCCGTCGGGACGCCTCTGGACGGCCAACGCGCGCACCGTGGACGGTGCCATGCTGGCGCTCCTGGGGGACGGCGGCTACGCCCTCGGGGCGCGCGCCCGGCAGATCCGCGATGCGCTCCTGGCGCTGGATAACGCCAGCGAGGCGGACATGCTCGCCATCCAGCTGGATGACCGGGCGCTCTTCCTCGGACCGTGGCGGGAGCGGCTCCTCGCCGTGCTCACCTCCGCCGCGCTCGCCTCGCGCCCCCGGCTGGCCTTCCTGCTCCCGCTGGTGCGGGAGTGGAGCGGGCGCGCCAGCGCTGGTGACGCCGGGTACCGATACGTGCGCGCCTTCCGCCAGACGACCATGGAGGCGGTGCTCGCCCCCCTGGTGGCGCCGTGCAGCGAGGCGGACGGCCGATTCCGGGTCGGCGCGTTGACCCAGGCGGAGGGGGTCGTGACGCGGCTGCTGGCCGAGCGGCCGCTACACCTGTTGGAGGCGCGCTTCGCCTCCTGGGACGACTTGCTGCTCACGGCCGCAGAGGAGGCGGTCAACGCCGTCGCCGGCGACGACGAGGATCTCGCAGCCCATACCTGGGGGCGTCGCAACACCGCGGCCATCGCCCACCCCTTGAGCCGCGCCGTGCCTGCCCTCTCGGTGCTGCTGGACATGCCCCGGGAGCCACTCGACGGCGACGGACACATGCCCCGCGTGCAGGGGCCCGACTTCGGCGCCTCGGAGCGCTTCGCGGTGTCCCCCGGGCGCGAAGAGCGGGGGTATTTCCACATGCCGGGTGGCCAGAGCGGCCACCCCCTGTCACCGTTCTACCGCGCCGGTCACGCCGCCTGGGTGAAGGGTGAGGCGACGTCGTTCATGCCCGGTCCCACCGTGTACATCCTCACCCTGCGCCCGGCACCATGATCCCGTCTCTTGCGGCCCTGCGCCAGCGCGAACCCCTCGCCCCTCGTACCACGCTGGAGCTGGGCGGCGAGGCGAGCTTCTTCCTCGAGGCCGCGCGCGACAGCGAGATCATCGAGGCGCTGCGCTGGGCGGCGGCAGAGGGTCGCCTCGCGGCACTGCTGGGTGGCGGCTCCAACGTGGTGGTGGCCGATGCCGGCTTCCCAGGGCTGGTGGTGCGCGTGGCGACTTCGGGCATCGACGTGATCAGGCGTCCCGACGAAGTCCTGCTCACTGCCGCCGGCGGCGAGCCGTGGGACGAGGTGGTGGCGCTGGCGGTGGCCGAGGGGTGGGCTGGGATCGAGTGCCTGTCGGGGATTCCCGGC
Organism: Acidobacteriota bacterium; assembly: GCA_037444085.1. Classification (GTDB taxonomy): domain Bacteria; phylum Acidobacteriota; class Thermoanaerobaculia; order Thermoanaerobaculales; family Thermoanaerobaculaceae; genus CALEVZ01. The sequence goes on from JBBINC010000025.1 coordinate 21,523, forward strand.
ACGGCCGGCGCCACGCCGATCCAGAACGTCGGCGCCTACGGGCAGGAAGTGGGCGAGGTCCTGCGCCAGGTGCGCGCCCTCGACCGCCGCACCCTCACAGAGGTGACGCTCTCCCCGCGAGATCTGCGACTGGCCTATCGCACCAGCCATCTCAAGCGGCACCCGGGACGGTACGTGGTGTTGGCTGTGACCCTGGCCCTCACCCCGCGCGGCCGACCCAACATCGCCTATGCGGAACTCGCCGCCGCCCTCGCCCCGCGCCGTCACGACCCAGAGTTGCACGACGTCCGCGCCGCCGTCCTCGAGGTGCGCCGCAGCAAGTCCATGCTGCTCGACCCGGACGACCCCAACCGCCGCTCGGCCGGCTCGTTCTTCGTCAACCCGCTGGTGACCCCCGGGGCGGCTGACGAGGTGGCGAAACACGCCGTCGCCTCCGGGAGCCTCAACCGCCAGGAGGACCTCCCCCGCTTCCCCGGGCCGGACGGCCTGATCAAGATCCCGGCCGCCTGGCTGGTGGAGCGGGCGGGGTTCGCGCGCGGCTTCCGTCGTGGCGCCGTCGGAGTTTCCACCCGGCACGCCCTCGCGCTGGTGCACCACGGTGGCGGCAGCGCCGCGGAGCTTCTGGCGCTGGCGGCGGACATCACCGCTGGCGTACGCCAACGCTTTGGCCTCACCCTGGCAACCGAGCCCACCTGGCTGGACGGCTCTGCCGTATTCCCCCCGAGCTGACCCGAGGCGAGAAGCGAGGTGTGCGGAACGGGGTGCGTGGAACCACTCACTGTACCTAGCGTATAGTGACAGTGGGGACGATATGCTGCTACACCTCTTTGACCACTCGCCGGAACCGTTGCACAGTCAGATCGTAAGGCAGATACGCTCGAAGATCCTGTGCGGCGACCTCGAGCCCGGGGCCGTGTTGCCCGCCGAGCAGCAGTTGGCGCGCGCGTGCCGTGCGGGCACCGTTGCGGTCGCGGCAGCGCTCGACGAACTGGTTGAAGGAGGGCTGCTCATTAAAAAAAAAGGCGGCGTCGGCTTCAGGGTCGCGCAGCTCTTAGCCGCGCAGCGGCGCGCCCTCGCCGATCAAGCCAAACTGGAAGACCCCCGGCCACAGGAGTTCTCACTGGGCGAGCTGCAACTCGCACGGGAGATCCAGAGCCGGCTCCTGCCGCCTCCGGTCGTCGCCGGCGAAGGCTACGCCAGCATCGCTCGCTGGTTCCCGGCACGGTTTCCGCCGGCGACCTGTACGACGTCATTCGCCACCGCGACGGCAGCGTTGGCATCGTGGTCGCCGACGTAGCCGGCAAGGGATTCGCGGCAGCCTTGAGGATGGCATCGGTCAAGGCGAGGACCCCGTTCGTGGCCGCATCAAACTCCGTGGAAGGCACTCTCTGCGAGCTCAAGCGCAGGCTCTCCCTCGATCTCGGGCCCCGCGAATTCGTCGCCCTTGCCTACGCCCGCTTCCAACCTCGCGACAACAGCGTGGTTCTGGCCAATGCCGGCATGCCCGGCCCCATCCTCCTGGCCCCCGGCTTGCCCCCACAGGCGATCGAGGCACCTGCGCCCCGCCTGCCACTGGGATTGCGTCGCCGCCTGGAATACCGTTCTGTGGAGTTCGAACTGCGCCCCGGAGAGCGGCTCCTGCTCTACAGCGACGGGCTCCCGGAGAGCCGGCTCAGTACGGGCGAGCCGCTGGGCTACGACACCTTCACCACGCTGGTCGGCGAGACTCCATTCGATGCTACGGCGATCGATCAGGTCGCGGTGAGTGGACGGTTCCTCGACCGAGTCCTCGCCTCGATCCAGGAGCGCACGCAGCCAACGCCTGCCGACGACTGGACAGCGGTCATCCTGCCGCATCACACCGACGAGAGGAGGGCGCAATGCTCCTGATCCTCAGCGAACTCTCGCCCGAGCCGCTGCATGCGCAGATCTCGCGCCAGATCCGTGCCCGCATCCTCTCCCGCGAGTTGGAAGGCGGCCAGATTCTGCCATCGCTGCGCGCCCTCGCGCGGGAGTACCGCGTTGCCATCGTTACTGTACAGCGAGCCTACGAGGATCTCGAACACGAGGGCCTTCTGGTCTCCCACCCCGGAAAGGGGGTCTTCGTCGTGGATCATCCCGAGGCAGCCACAGCCAGCATGGCCGTCAAGCGCTTCTCGCTCGCCTTCACCGATCTCGTGCGGCAAGGCAGGGCCGAGGGCCTTGCCGAGTCCGAGATCCGCTCCATCGTCGAGGCAATCATCGATCACCAAGGAGGTGCATCATGAGCGATGCGGTCGCCGCCTTCTCGCTCCGCGGCCTGATCAGGCGATATCCGGGGTTCACCCTTGGGCCTCTGGACCTCGATCTTGAACCTGGACGGGTACTGAAGTTCGTGGGCCCCAACGGCGCCGGCAAGACCACCACCTTGCGATGTATGACCGGGCTCGTCGTACCGGACGCTGGCGAGGTGGCGCTAGGCGGCCGTCGGCTGGATCCCGAAGATCCCTCATGGCGCCAGGAGGTCGGCTTCGTGGGCGAAGAACAGGGGTTCTGGGCAGAGTGGACCGCCGGTCAGAACCTCCGGGCAATCGGCAGCCTTCATCCTCGCTGGTCCGGCTCCCGCGTGCCAAGCTCGCCAGGCGCTTCGACCTGCCGCTGGACAGGAAGGTCAAGGCGCTCTCCCGCGGCAACCGCACCAAGTTGGCACTCGTCGCAACGCTCGGACACGGGCCGCGCCTGCTGCTTCTGGACGAGCCGACATCAGGCCTCGACCCTGTGGTGCGCTCTGAAGTCCTCGATGTCCTCTGGCAGGTCCTGGAAAACACCGAGAGTGCCATCTTCTACTCCACGCACGTGCTCTCAGAGATCGGCCGACTCGCCGATGAACTCGTCTTTCTCAGCGATGGACGAATCGTCCTTCGAGCCGGTAAGGATGCCCTGCTCGACGCCTGGTCGTGACTCGCGACCACAAAATCACGCATCAAGCGCTTGTCAATCTGGGCGCCGAGGCGATCAAGACCTCGCGCCTGTCGGTCGACGAGATTTCCGTCGAGATCCTCAAGGAGGCCAACCATGTGGGCGCTCAGTAAGCTGGCGCTGCGCCATCACCGCCCGCCAATGGCGATCGGCGCGGCCATCTCAGTCGCGATCGCCGGGCTCATTTCGCTCCTGGCTCGCCAGGGACTGCGAGTGGAAGTGCACGGTGTGCACGGACTCGACCTTACGCAAGTCTGGGTGCTGGGGGTCATCGTTGCCCAGACACTACCCTTGGCGGCCATGGTCACGGGCTTCATCATGACGGGGCTCGAGCGAGAAGAGAAGCGCCTGTTCCTGCTCGCCACCCTGCCGGTCACGCGCCGGCAGTAAGCGCCTACCGCGCCCTCCTGCCACTGCTGCCGATCCTCGGCGCCGTCGCCGTTGCCGCCGCGATTCTTGGAGGTCTGTCGCTCCTGGCCACGATCGAGACCGCTGGCGTGCGCGCTATGGCGGCCATGATCACCACGGCACACCTCTTGTTTCTCGTGCAGGTTCCGCTCACCGTCAGGGACATCATGGAACGCCGGGAAGCCGGGCGGTGGCGGCAGAGTCTGGCCATCACCGCGTTCCTGCTCACCCTGGCCGGTATCGCGTGGTGGGCGACGGTCCAGGTGCAGGGGTCGTGGCGGCGGCTGGCCCTGCCTGCCCTTGGCGCCGCAGTGCTGGCAGCAGTCAATATGCGACTGTTCGAACGACGCCGCAGTTTGTGCTGAGATCGGGAACCCCGGCGCTGCCGCCGTTCTCTGCTGCACGAAGAAGGTGCGCGTGCGGTGTGAGTGGTAGCGCAGCAGCCGCCGGGGACCCTCCGCGGTCGAGGGTTGTGAACCTTCTAGCCCGCCAGATCGTCTAAGACGATGACGCTGCGGGCGAACGGCAGCACCCTGCAGGGGAGGCAAACGATGTCATGCGTCGCACATGAGCAGGAGGCCAGACCGTGGAGTCGGCGAGGGGCGGTTCCGGTGATCGCCGACCGGGGCGACGACGCCAAGGTGGTGATGGTGTCGTTGTCCCATGATCCCGGCGTCGGCGATCGTTTTGAGTATGACGGGATGGAATGGGTGGTGGTGCGGGCCAAGGATCACCTGCGCGGCGCCGTCGCGGTGCCTGCACGGGCGCGGGGCGGGCGGTGAGCCGCGCCAGGACCGTGTCGACGACCGCGGCGCCCCTGCCCGCCGGCCACTACAGCCAGGCCGTTGTGCACGGCGATCTGGTCTTCGTCTCTGGACAGCTCCCCGTGGACCCGACCAGCGGCGCCGTGCTGTCCGGCAGCGCCGGCCAGCAGGCGCGTGCCGCCCTCGCCAATCTTGCCGCCATCCTCGCTGCCGCAGACAGTGGGCTCGATCGCGTTCTGCGCGCCACCGTCTTCGTCAGCGACATCGCTTGCTGGGATGAGGTCAACGCGGTCTGGGCCGAGGTCTTCGGCGATCACCGCCCGGCCCGCACCGTGGTGCCCACCCGCGACCTCCACCACGGCTGCCTGGTCGAGGTCGACGCCATCGCCGCGGTCCCCTAGTCGGGCGTGATCCCGGCCGGTGTGACGCCCCGCACCAAGAAATCGGGATCATCGCGGAAACTCAAGAAAATGACGATAAACGCAAGGCTTGCGGCGACCATCAGATCCTTGTCGGCGTACAGTTCCTCCAGCTTGCGTTGGCGCGCCTGCGAGGAAGGTGCGTCGAAGCGTTCGAGGAAGAGGCCGTCGAGGCGGTTGGACCGGTTGACGCGGGTCACGGCGGAGATGCCCCCAGCCCGGCAGTACGCCAGAGTCTCCATGAGGAGATCGTGCTGTCGGTCCGTATTGGTGACGTGATAGGTGAAAAGATGGAGAACCACCCGCTGCGCCTCGCGCATCGACGCGGTGGCGATGGCGTCGAAGAAGACGCCGACGGTGGCGTCGTCCCCAGCCCGAAAGCGCTGGCGAACCAGTGAGAGCACGACGGTGTTCTTGAACAACTCATACAGCCGCCGGGCGCCGTCCAGGGGGGCGCGCGCGGGATGGGGCCGCGACGGTGTCTCCTCCGGTACGGGCCTGGAGAGCATGGTGCGAAAGAGGATGGAAAAGAAGTCGACCCCCTCGAGGGGATCGCGGAAATCGATCCGCATGTCCAGGGTATTGTCCAGGCGGTCGGCGAGCTTGACGCGCACAAGCTCCGGCGTCATGGGGGCGCGATCAAGAACACGGCCGATGTACTGGTAGTAGGTCTCCCCGTCCGGCCGGCGAGTGAGCACATCCAGCCGCTCCATCAGGAACCACTCGCTGGAGGGATCGATCTTGTGCAGCAGTCCGGCTAGACTTCCTTCCAGCGCCTCCCACTCCTCGCGCGGGAAATCCGCCTCGACGATGTCTTCGAACTTGTCGTGCAGCAGCTCGGTGAGCAGATCGAGCAGGTTGACCCTTTCCTGGGCGCGCGCCAGCAGCGCGGTGGCGCGCAGGGGGTGGAGGACGGCGAGGGGTCCAAGTCGTCTCTGCTTGTGACTGTAGGCGCGCTCCAGGTAGGAGAGCACGTCCACCAGGACGGCCTGCTCCTCGGCGGGCAACCGCCGGCCATCGAGGATGGTATCGAGGATCGAAGCGCGCCCGACCCCTGCCGCCGAGAGCTGGTAGTTCAGCGCGGCGGACAGGCGGAAGAACTCGTTGAGGTCGTGCAGCACCACGACTGCAGAGGATAGCAAACGCCGACGCCCGGAGGCGGCCGGGTCATGGCGAGATCTCGGTGAAGGCGGTGTGCCGGTCCAGCAGCAGCGCCGGGTCCACCCGCGCCCCGTGCCAGCGAAACCCCAGGTGCAGATGCGGCCCGGTGGCCCGCCCGGTGGCTCCCGCCTTCCCCAGCACCTGGCCCACCGTCACCTCCTGCCCCTCCTCCACCAGCACCCGGCTGAGGTGGAACACCATGGAGATCAAAGCACCGCCGTGATCGACGAAGACGCTCTTGCCGGCAAAGAAGTGGTCGCCGACCAGCGCCACCCGCCCGGGGGCGACTGCCAGCACCGGCGTGCCGGCGGCCACCTTGTAGTCGATTCCCGAATGCGGCGAACGCGGCTCCCCGTTGAACACCCGACGGGCGCCGAAGTTCCCGCCCTCCACGGCCGCCGAAAGTGGCGCCGCGAGAGGCAGAGTGAACCGCGGCTGCGTCTGCAGGTCCCACAGCCGCTCCACCTGGGCGCTTTCCCGCCGGGTCCGCTCCAGATCCATCTTGGACAGATGCACCATGCGATCATCTACCTCGAGGTGCTGCTCCGGGTACGGATAGCGGCCGATCACCAGCACGGCGCGCTCGGTGACGCCCCCTCGCACCCGCTCCACCGGAATCGTCCCGGTCGCTTCCAGATCCACCGGGAAGTAGCACGCCCCGCCGAGGGGCGCCCAGATGCGGCCACCACGGGCGCAGGCGGTGGTGCCCTCACCCTGCCAGCGCGCCACCCCTCCGGGCCGCACCGCCACTCGCACCGACTCCCTCCAAGCCGGCCCGGGCGCCGTGCCGACCGCAAGCAGCGCCACCAGAAACGCCCCGCTCCTCATGGCGCCGCCATGGTACACCGGCTACGCTGGGCGCGCTGGAATCGGAGACTTCCCGGAGAGGTTGGGTGACAATGGAGACGAGGCCATGAGCGACAACGCCGAGCGGCTCGCCGCAGCTCACCGCGGCGCTCCGAGAGGGTTCGCCAGCCGGCGAATGGTGCCCGAGTTGATGGACGACCCAGCCCTGCCCGCCGCCGAACACCAGCGTGCCCTGGCTGGACTGGCTCGCATCAACCTGATCAGCGCCGCCGCCGGTAGCTTCCGCGCGCCCCTCGCCCAACTCTGCTTGTCCCTTAAGGGAGAGCAACCCGGGCGCGTGTTGGACGTGGCTACGGGGGGCGGGGACGTGCCGGTACGGCTGGCGCGCTGGGCGCGCCAACGGCGTCTGCCACTGGTATTCGCCGGCTGTGACGCCCATCCGCGCGCCGTCGCCGCCGCCCGGGCCGGGGCCGAGAGGCACGGCGTTCGGGTGAGCTTTTTCGTCCACGACGCGGTCCGCGATGGCATCCCGACCGGGTACGACGCGGTCATCTCATCCCTCTTCCTGCACCACCTTCCCGCCGGCCAGGTCACTCGCGTGCTTTCCGGCATGGGGGAGTCCGCCTCCCGTCTGGTGGTGGTGAACGACCTGCTGCGCTCGCCGCTGGCCTTCGCCGTGGCCTGGGCCGGCACGCGAGCGCTGTCGTCCTCGCCGGTGGTGCGCCACGACGGACCGGTGTCGGTGCGCGCCGCCTTCACCCTGGACGAGGTCCGCACCATGGCCGCCTCCGCCCGCCTTCCCGGCGCCTGCGTGCGCTGGCAATGGCCATTTCGCTTCCTGCTTACCTGGAGGCGGCGGTGACCGAGTCCCTGGCGGCGCTGGCGGATCGGGACTGGGACGCGGTGGTGATCGGCGCGGGGCCGGCGGGGGCGGTCACCGCCAACCTGCTGGCGCGCCGGGGGCTGGCTGTGTTGCTGCTGGACAAGGCCGCCTTCCCTCGCCCCAAGGTGTGCGGCGGCTGCCTCAATCGCGCTGCCCTGGCGGCGCTGGAGACGGCCGGCCTGGGGGAGAGTGTCCGCCGGCTGGGCACCCAGCCACTCACCCGCCTGCGCCTCCACTCCGGACACCGCAGCGTCACGCTGCCGCTGCGCGAGGGATCGGGGGTGTCCCGCCAGGCGCTGGACGGCGCCCTGGTTGCCGCTGCGCAGGAGGCCGGGGTCGTCTTCGCGGATGAGACCCGCGCCCACGCCGGGGGGCCAGCGGCAGGCGGGCGCCCGGTGCGGCTGGCCCGCGGCAGCGAGCAGGCCCACGTGCATGCGCGAGTCGTCGTGGCCGCCAGCGGCCTCGGCCCACTCCCCGCCGACGACGCCGAGGCGCTGCCCCCCGTGCCTGCCCCACACGCCCGCATCGGCGCTGGTGCCATCGGCCCCGTGGCGCCGCCGCTGGTAGAACCGGGAGAGATCGTCATGGCGCACGGGCCGGGAGGCTACGTCGGGCTGGCTCGGGTCGAACGCGGTCAACTGAACGTCGGCGCGGCGTTTGACCGGGAATTCGTCAAGGCCGCGGGCGGGGCCGGGGAGGCGGCCGCAGCGCTGGTCGAGAAGGCGGGATTGCCGCTGGCGCCGCTCCTGCGTACGCTGCGCTGGCGAGGCACACCTCCCCTCACCTTCCGGCGGCGGGGCCTGGCACTGGAGCACCTGTTCGTGCTGGGCGACGCCGGCGGCTATGTGGAGCCGTTCACCGGAGAGGGCATGGCGTGGGCGTTGGCTGGCGCGCTGGCCCTCGCCCCCTTGGCGGCGGAGGCCATCGAGCGCAGGGACCCCCGGCTTGGCCGCCGCTGGGAGCAGGCGTACCAACACCTGATCGGACGCCGCCAGCGCCTGTGCCGCCTCGTGGCCGCCACCCTGCGCCGCCCGCTCCTCACTGCTGCGGCGCTCACCCTCCTGCGCGCCGCACCGCGCCTGGCCGCCCCCGCGGTGGCCGCCATCAACGCCCCCGCGCGCCTGCGCGCCATGCCCTAGGAGAATCGCCTTGACCACACACATTCTCGGCCTTGCCACCGCCCAGCCCGCCACCACCGTCGCCCAGAGCGACGCCGTCGAGATGGCCATCCCGTTCACCTGCTCCACCCCAGAGCAGGAGCGCACCCTGCGCGTGCTGTACCGGCGCAGCGGCGTCCAGCGGCGCGCCAGCGTCGTGCTGGAGGCGGACGGCAGCGCCCCGCGCTTCTTTCCGCCGCCCACCTCGCCCGGTGATCGTGGTCCCGCCACCTCGACGCGCATGACCCGCTACGAGCAGGAGATCGGACCCCTGGCCGTGTCCGCCGCCCGTGCCGCCCTGGCCGATGCCGGCCTTCCCGCGGAGCAGATCGGTCAGCTGGTGACCGTCTCCTGCACCGGCCTTGCCGCTCCCAACTTCGACGTCCGCCTCATCAAGGAAGTGGGCTTGCCTTCAAGCACAGGGCGGACCCACGTGGGCTTCATGGGGTGCCAGGGGGCGCTCAACGGGCTGCGCGCCGCCGACGCCCTGGCGCGCCGTCGCCCCGGTCAGGGGGTGCTCCTCGTCGCCGCCGAGCTGTGCTCGCTGCATTACCAGTACGGGTTCGACCCCGACCAGACGGTCGCCAACGCGCTCTTTGCCGACGGGGCGGCGGCGGCCGTGCTGCGCGCCGGTGCCGGCAGCGGCGGCTGGCGAGTCCAGGACAACGGCGCCTGGCTGTTGCCCGACTGCGAGGACGCCATGACCTGGCGAGTCCGTGACCACGGCTTCGCCATGACGCTGGCGGCGCGCGTGCCGGAACTCATCGCCGCCCACCTCCGCCCGGTGCTCGAGGGTTGGCTCGGCGAGCACGCCCTGGCGCTGCGCGATGTACCCACCTGGGCGGTGCACCCGGGAGGCCCGCGCATCCTCTCGGCCACCTGCGCGGCGCTCGACCTGCCCTTTGAAACCACGGCGGTTTCCCGCGAGGTTCTGGCCGAGTGCGGCAACATGTCCTCCCCGACCATTCTCTTCATCCTCCACCGCCTGCGCCGCTCCGGGGCAGCGCTGCCGTGCGTCGCCCTTGCCTTCGGCCCAGGCCTGTCGGCCGAGGCGGCGCTCTTCCGTTAGCAACCCACCCGGAAAGCCGACAGAGACGGACCTTGCGATGGCACCCCGGAAGCGGGCACGGACACCGGCACGGGCACGGGCACGGGCACGGACACTGACACGGGCACGGGCACGGGCACGGGCACGGGCACGGGCACGGGCACTGACACGGGCACGGGCACGGGCACGGGCGCG